>CAYRDW010000093.1:0-2648 GCA_964423215.1 uncultured Muribaculaceae bacterium | reverse complement strand
TTAGTTTATTCTTTAAATCAATTGCATCAACTCTATCAAACATTGAAACTCCCCCTTGTATGGATAATCAAATTATTTCTTAAATCATACCATTAATGGGTACAATATTGAAGAGAATATAAATATATTGGAGCTAACTTATCTTTATTAACACTAACACTAATCCCCAATATATGTTATAATTTATCTAAGAGTGTTAAAAATATATTTATACAGGAGGAATAATTGTGACTTTAAGAGATGAAGCTTTAAAATTACACAAGGACAACCAAGGTAAGATAGAGGTCATAAGTAAGGTTAAGGTAGAAAATGCAAAAGATCTAAGTTTAGCATATACACCAGGTGTTGCTGAGCCATGTAAAGAGATCCATGCTAACCCTGAACTGGTTTATGATTATACAAATAAAGGAAACATGGTGGCTGTAGTCACTGATGGTTCTGCAGTTTTAGGTTTAGGTAATATTGGATCAAGAGCAGGTATGCCTGTTATGGAAGGTAAGGCAGTTTTATTTAAGTCTTTTGCAAACGTTGACGCATTCCCTATCTGTTTAGAAAGTCAAGATGTAGACACTATAGTAGAAACTGTAATACAGATTGCACCTTCATTTGGCGGAATAAACCTTGAAGATATTGCTGCACCAGCTTGTTTTGAAATCGAAGAAAGATTAAAGAAAGAATTAGATATCCCAGTATTCCATGATGACCAACATGGTACAGCTATAGTTGTATTATCTGGTATTATTAATGGTTTAAAAGTAGTGGGCAAGAAGTTTGAAGATGTAACTGCAGCTATAAGTGGTGCTGGAGCTGCTGGTATTGCAATAGCAAAACTTCTGATGAATGCTGGTATGAAAGATGTAATTATCTGTAATAGTAGGGGTATATTGGATAAGGAAGATGAAACTCTTGATCCAATTAGAAGAGAAATGGCACAAGCAACTAATAAGACCAACAGAAAAGGATCCCTGGCAGATGCTATGGTAGGAACTGATATATTTATAGGAGTTTCTGCGCCAGATATAGTGACTCAAGAAATGGTCGAAAGTATGAATGATAATTCTATCGCTTTTGCTATGGCAAACCCTGTACCAGAGGTTTTACCTGAAGTTGCATTAGCAGGTGGAATCAATGTAATGGGAACTGGTAGATCAGACTTCCCTAACCAAATCAACAATGTATTAGCATTCCCTGGAATCTTCAGAGGGGCATTTGATGTAAAGGCTTCAGCAATCAACGAAGAAATGAAAATTGCAGCAGCAAATGCAATTGCTGAATTGGTATCTGAAGAAGAATTAAGTGAAGATTATATAATACCTGCTGCTTTTGATGAGAGAGTAGCTCCTGCAGTAGCTAAGGCTGTAGCGGAAGCGGCTGTTAAATCAGGCGTAGCTAGGAAGTAATATATTTAATAGATTCAATAACTCCTATAAGAATAGATGATTTCTGATCCTTATAGGAGTTTCTTTATGTAGATATTGTATATAAATGTAAAATTTTGTATAAAAACATTTCGGAAAATTATATATTTAGGGGCTTGACTTAAAATTAACAGCATGATAAGATATATTCAACACAAAGGATAAACGTTTGCACATTTAACAGGCTATGATAATTTAATAAGGATTTCGACTTAAGTTAACACCTCTTATAGAGGGTTAGTTGCTTTATTTGTGATAGTATACTGCCGTATACCTATATAATCAAATAAAACCCAGCTAAATAATAGTTAAACTATTATTAGGGTGGGTTTTTTTAATGAAAATTTTAAAGAAAGGAGGTTTACATAATGATTTATTCTGACCAATCTGTATATTTTAGTGCATCTTCAAAGCTACCCTCAAGCATTCCCTCTGGCGAGGTATATGATTCGCTAAACATCGGATTTGTAATAGATAAGAATACAGGAATTATTGAGGATGTATCTGTAACATTATTATCTTCAGGAGCTACTAGATTTATAATGTTTTTAATTATTGGATTTAATTTACATGAGCAAGATCCAGAAGACTTAATAAATGAAATCAAGACTAGATATTTTGGTGGATCTCAAAAAGCCATTGTTGTAGCTACAAAGTTAGTAATAAAAAGGTATATGGAATTCAGGAATTCACAAGAAAAATAAAATTGGGGGGAAATAATAATGATTGAAATGAATATGGCAAAAACACTTCTTCTTGCAGTAGTATTATTATTAATTGGTAGGGTTATCAAATCTAAAGTAAAATTTTTAGTAAACTACTGTATACCAGATGCAGTAGTTGGCGGACTTTTATTTTCTATTTTGACATTTATATTATATCAGGCAGATATCATTAGTTTTCAATTTGATGGAACTTTACAAACATTCTTTATGAATATATTCTTCACTGCCAGTGGATTTGAAGCTGGTGCTAGTTTGATCAAGAAAAGTGGTGGAAAGCTTGGAATTTTTATAGTTCTAGCTGGTTTGCTTGCTTTTCTCCAGAATGTAGTAGCTGTTGGTTTATCTGGTGTATTAGGTGTAGATCCATTGATAGGCTTAATGACAGGATCCATACCTATGACTGGTGGTCATGGAAACGCGGCTGCATTTGCACCAATTGCTGTTGAAATGGGTGCTACAAGCGCACTTACTGTTGCAGTCGCAGCTGCAACATTTGGATTGGTTG
>CAYRDW010000092.1:0-2668 GCA_964423215.1 uncultured Muribaculaceae bacterium | reverse complement strand
TTTTTCTTTTTTCTGCAAGTTTTACAGCTAAATTTGCTGCAATTGTACTTTTACCAAGCCCCCCTTTTGCTCCAAATATAGTTATAACCTTTGATGCCCATATTAAGGTTTCTTTATCGCTTAATGATTTAATTCGAATAGATTCATTATTATAAACCGACTTTATGTAGTCTGCGAATTCTTTTGATGAAGCAGGAAATTCTATTACATTATGACAGCCAACCTTTATAGCACTTTGCATAAGGTCAACATCTAATTCTTCAGCTACTAAAATAACAAATGTTTTTGGCCTATGAAGTATAATTCTTTCAGCCAAATTCAGTACATCTGTGTCACCTGCACCTAAAGTCATAACAATTATGTCAGGGGATGTGTTTTCGATTTTATCGAGCGCTGGTGCTCCCCCCGATGAATCACCGATTATTGTGATATCTTCATCTTCAATCTTTGACCTAAGAGCCTCTATATTTCTATCCATTTTACTAATAAGTAATACTTTAATTTTCATAATTGCCCCCACTAATTAATAATAATATCGTCGAATTTTATTGTTGGAGGAGCAACTATATCTTCATCCAAGGGAGACCTTAATAGTAACCTAAGTTGCCCTGTATATTCAGACATATTTAGCTCCATAGCCTGATGCACCGTTACTAATAATGTTACGGATGTATATGCAGTGCTTGTATCGGAATTAAGGGTTTTGCCTTCTTGAGATATAACATCATCAACTGCTAAAATTTTAATATTTTCTGCTATCATAGTTGTATAATCTACTGTTTTTTCTTCTCCATCAGCTTGTTTTTCATCCCTTTTAAACTGGGCAATAATATCCACAGTATTTTGTGGCTTAATCATTCCAACAAGACCAGACAAATTTCCCACGCCAATAGTTATAGCGCGCATTCCCGGTTTTATTTCATATGCAAGGGTTCCATCTCCACCACCGCCTTCAGGTGATATTAGCTTAGTATATAATATCTGTTCACCTGCTAAAATTTCATGTTTAGAAAACTTTCCTATGACTGCAACTTCATTAAATACTGCGTCTTCATGAACTGCTTCAACAGGTAACTGAATTACATCAACCATTTCATCCGTTATAGGTGTATGTGGTGGAATATTAACATTTGCCGTCAATACTCCGGTTTTTGCTACATCTACAATAGTCTCTTGACCTCCAAGGCTGTTGAGGAAGCTATATAGTAAGATAGCAGCAACAACTGCTGTCAACAATGCTAAAACCTTAATCTTTTTCATAAGTTCTCTCCAAATGTATATTTATTAATAATCAACCAATTTTGCTGCTCTAACTCCATAATCATTCAATACTACCCCTGTCTCCGAGTCACCACCGGTAATATAGTCGCTTATATATGATGATGTCAATATGCTTATCCTTTTTTGATTTTCATTATTACCTTCAAGATTAGTAATTGTAAATGAAACAAAACCTACCACTCTCAATACATTATATTCGTCAAAATCAACTACGGGTATTGTGCCAATCTGACCTACTACTATTTTACCGTCAACATCAACAGGCATGGTACCTGGATTTGTATCAACTGGATCTCCAATATTAACAACACCTTCATAACCACCCTTTTCCATATCATCTTTATATTTTGAGCCTTCAAAATTAATGGCGCCTCGCCACCCTTGATTGCCGGAAATATTGCCAATAATGTTAAACTCGTCTACAAACTCTTTTAGCATATCATTATCTATATCATCTGTTTTTGCTGCACCCAGCTTTAAAGTTATATCTTCGTTCATTAGGTCGTTATCCACTATGAAATCCATAACAGCTTTTGGCATTGCAAGTGGTAGAAGTCCGGATACTCCTCTTACTTTCATTAATTTCGCAGTGGCTTCTCTGTTCACTGTACTTTGATTCATGCCAAAAATCTGTGCAAAGCTATAATTAAATAGGGTTTGTCCTTTAACAGTCAACCCAATTATTTTTCCATCTTCGTAAACAGGTACTATACTACTTTCTGTAATATTTTCTACACCATTAAGTTCAGCATATTTTATTGCAGCATTAACAGCATTAGTCCATTCAGTTGAAGAAGAAGTATTAGCTGCAGGTAATTCTCTGACTGCTGCAAGTGCAATGCTGTCAAGACCTATTTGTAATTTAGAAGTTTTATTGTATGCAAGTCCTAAATCTAATGAAAGAGCTGCAATTCCAATAATTATTGTCATCATTAATGCAAATATTATTACTACAGCACCTTCCTCTTCATTTTTAAAATTAAAAATATATTTGAAATTGTTCATATAAACCCCCGCCTTGCATTATATTTATTTCTCTACTCGCATATATGTTTCAGCCCTTATGGGAAACTTCCCGTCTCCATCATTATCTATAATTGCTCTAGTTATTGGTGTAAGAATAGTGATATTTCCTGCGAACCTAACCCTTATTTTTTCACCGCCATTAACATCGTCAGCTTCAGGTATTATGGTATCAACAACCAAATCGGTAATATTAGTATATTCTTGAATTATATTTGAAGCTTTAGCTGTTGCAGACGTGGAATCCATATTATCAAAATAGTAATGTATAGCTATATACCTAGCAGCCTCTCGGCTTGCATTATTGGCAGATAGCTGGTTATGATAAATCCATCCAAAATCAATAATTCCAGCTATAAAAAGC
>CAYRDW010000091.1:0-2757 GCA_964423215.1 uncultured Muribaculaceae bacterium | reverse complement strand
CTAAACCAAAGGTAGAAACAAAGAAGGTAGCTACTAAACCAAAGGTAGAAACAAATAAAATAGTTTCTATATCTAAACAAAAAGATAAAAAAGTTCAATTAAAAGAAGAAGTAAAAAGTACTAATGTAAAAAATTCTAAGGAGAAGAAAGATACAGCTGCTGCTCCAAAAAAAGAGAAAACTATCCCCAGAACTGTGGAAAAGAAAAAAGAGGTAGTATTAAAGAATAGTAAAGTAAAGAAAAAGACTACATCAACTCCAAAATCTACTACTGTTATCCCCAAAACTGTGGAAAAAAAGAATTCAAAAGCTACTTTAAGAGAAAAAATAATAGTATCATCTAAAATGAGAAAGGTGTTTATTGGAATTATAATATTTTGTGTTTTATTATTAAGTATAGAATTAGTGTACTTCTTAGCTTTTAAAAATAGTAATTCTAATAAGTCTGTATTTTATGATTCTCTTAATTCGGTTGATTTAGATAAGACTGATATAGTGGCAGTAGGTAGTAGTAATTTTAAAAATAGTAAGTTTAATAGTTATACTAAAGGTTTGGAGAAAGCTAAGCTAATAAAGTATGATAAAACAGGCAAAATATTGTTTGAAAAAATGTATGATAAAGGCATTAATTCTACTTTTAATTCGATTATAACAGTAAATGATGGTTATATAGTAGTTGGTAGTTATGAAGCAACCGTGAAGCAATCAAAAGAAAGATTAAGAACAGCTTTAATTATTAAATATGATAAAGATGGTAATGTTGTTTGGGAAAAAGATTTTTCATCTTTAGCAGATACTAAATTTAATAAGGTAATAGCTACTGATGATGGCTATATTGCGATAGGCCAAAGTATATATGAATCTATACAAGTTGGAAATTCAACCGATGGTGGCGGAATCATTGTAAAATATGATGTGAATGGTAAAATCATTTGGAAGAATAATCATGGTGGAAATAAATCAGCTAGTTTTAATGGAATTACAGTAGTAAATGGTGATATTTATGTAGCTGGTCGTGATGGAACTGATTTTGGTAATTTAGTTAAATTTTCTAGTAGCGGTGAATATGTTTGGCATCGAAATTATCGTTATACTGATAGTTTAGGATTTACAGACATTGAATATATGAATAATAACTTATATTTAGTAGGCGCAAAAAAGATTTTTGATCATGAAGTTACCGATGAGTCAGAACGCGATACTAAAAATACTGATGCTCTATTAGTTCAGTATAATTTAAATGGAGATTTCATTTTTGAAAAAACTTTTGGTGGAAGTAAAAATGATCGTTATAATTCAGTTATGGTATATAAAAATAATCTGTTTGTGATAGGTTCAACAGCTTCCAAGGATTCTGGTTTAAAAATATTTACAGATGGTATCTTAACTACAGGAGTTCTAATTAAATATGATAAAGATGGTAATATTGAGCGTAGAGCGGTCTATGGAGGAAGTAATCAGGATAATTTAACTGATATTGTTACTGATAATAGTAATTTATATATTACTGCTTATACAAATAGTAAAGATGGAAATATTATGATGAGTAAAGATAATGGGAAAGATTATTTTGGAAGACTTATAAAAGTTGATTCTCGTCTAAGAATATTGTTTTTAAAATAACCAAGAATCCTTGGTTGTTTTTATATGTGTAAATACATAAATCCTTGACCGAAATAGTTAAAAATGATAAAATGAAACTATATAAACTAGGAGCGTGTGGTTATGGAAAAGAAACAAGTAAAAGAAGAAACAGTAAATAGAAAGAAATGGTTATTACTATTAATAATTTTCTTTCTTTTTATCTTTATAAGTGTAGGAGTAACTTACTCAATAAATGATAAGTTTAAAGATAGTATTGATAATCAGATTATAACTACCTTTAAAGTAGATAAACCAACACCTCCAGTAATAAGTGGTGGAAGTAAAGTCTTTAGTAGTGAAAGACTAATCCAGGTTATAAAGGAAGCTAAAAGTTATAGTGGAATAAGTTATTATGAATATTGTATGAAAAGTGATAAAGACTTTAAGAACTGTAACTATATAAAAACAAGTAGTAATAATATGAAGGCTACGACTACTGGTAAATACTATGTAGTATTTCGTGGTGTAAGTAATAATGGAACTGTAGGAAAAAGAAGTAATACTGAAGAAGTATGGATCGATAATGAAGCTCCTTTAGTAGAGAAGATAAATGTTACTACTAAGAAGAATAATTTAGAGGTAGTAATAAAAGCTAGTGATAAAGATAGTGGAGTAGATAAGTATTATTATCGATTAGATAATGGTGAATATAAGGTATCTGATAAAGAGTTTATAATAAAGAATCTAGAAAAAGATAAAGACTATTTATTAGAAGTAAAAGTAGTAGATAAAGTAGGAAATAAAAAAATAGTAAGTTTAGTAGTTAAATTAGAAGACATTAATGAAAATGGTGGGAATAATACTAATACAGACTGCATTATAAACTGTGATGATGATAATGATGGAGTATGTGACAGAAACTGTGAAGAAGAACCAATTGTATCCCCAAGTCCTAATCCAGGAGAAAGTCCTAATCCAGGAGAAAGTCCTGAACCAACGACTAATCCGGAACCTACAACGTCTCCAAACCCAAGTCCTACGCCAGGAGAAGAAGAAGAAATATCAGAGATAAACTTAAACAAAGTACCAGGATTAATCTATTATGAAGATGATTATAAACTTCCTAGTTATTATAAGTTTGGAAAAACTGGTGGAAGAGTAGAATGTAAGGTAG
>CAYRDW010000090.1:0-2803 GCA_964423215.1 uncultured Muribaculaceae bacterium | reverse complement strand
TTATTAGTATTAGTAGGAGAGGGAGGAGGTTTTACGGTAGCATAGAGGAGTTCTATTTTATTTATTTTCCCTGCTCCTACTAATTATCTAAAATATAGGTCTTATAATTACTAGACTGTATCTGACTAATACTTCCTAATAAAATGCCTATGTAAACTATTTGTACAAAGTTAACATTATTCTCCTACTAATGAACTGGCATATGCTTCCTCAACCATTTCTTCAATAGCTGTCATTATCTCGTTTACATCTGCTGTTTCTTTAATATCTCCACTAAATTCAATCTTTAGGTTAGGTTGTAATTTAGTATATTGTTGAGTAAATCCTGCTGTTGCTACATCTTTTAATAGTTTTAGGTCATCATCTGTTATACTTACATCATCTTTAATGCTTCCAACACTATCTAATTTACCACCATTGACTTTAACTCCATTCTTTGCCATCTTTTCTGCTCCGTTTAGATTAGGATTACTTTTTAGGTATTCTGCATAGGTTGGAATTTCTGGTGTAGCATTCTTTTCTGCTTCTGCCTTTGCCCTTTTAGCTGATAGGTTAGCTTCATCTATTGCCCTATTAGCCATCATTTCAGATTGTCTTGCACTTGCTTTAGCTTCTGCGTTATTTTTACTTATTTGAAGATTGTTGGCTCTGGATTGTCTTTTAGCTTCTTCCTCTATTGCTGTATTTGCTGAAAATGCTAATTCATTTAGAGGTGTAATTGCTACTCCTGGTATTTTATTCATTGCTGATATTAGATTGTTTATGATGTTTATTACACCATTTCCCATGCTTTCCATTATCTCTAATACTTTTACCTTTGCATAACTGAAAGCATCTGCAATTCCATATCCTACCGATTGGAAGAATATAGGTACTTTATCAAAGAAGTTTAATATATCATTCCATATTTTAATTACTCCATATTTGAAATCCATATTTGTTTGCCATAGGTCAATTATCCATATTGCTAATACAACAATTATTGCTATTAATGCTACGATTGCGACTATTACCCATGTCATTGGATTGGCTAACATTGCACTATTTAAAGCCCATTGAGCTACAGTTGCTATTCCTAATCCTACTGCTAATGCTCCTAATGCTACGGTAATTCCAATTAAGATTGGTTGTACAATATTCCAATTATCTGCTATGAAACTCCAAAACCCTGCCATCTGTTCGGCTAATGGTTGGAGGAAGTTATCTATATCTGTTTTAATCATATTAGTTACTGCTTGGAAGGTCATTGGCATTGCATTAAAGGCTTCGTTTGTTTGTTCACTTGCTGATAACATGGCATATTTAACAACTTCTGCTGTTATCATTCCTTCTTCTGCTAATTTCTTAACTTCTCCAATTGATACATCCATATATTTAGCAATATTCTGAACGATTTGAGGTGTATTACTCATTACTGCATTTAAGTCTTGTCCTCTTAATACTCCTGTTGATAAGGCTTGTACTAGGTTGTACATTGTAGACTCAACCCCACTTGAATTAGTACCTGCTATAACGAATGTCTTTTGTAATTGCTCATTGAAATCAACTAATTCTCTTGGAGTTTTAAATGCTTCTGTTGCTTGAATTCCCATCTTACTAACAATATCTGTCATTAAAGCCGCATTTCCTCTGGCTCTATTTGAGGCTTCTTGAACCATTGCTTTAATATCATCGCCTGTATCAACTCCACCAAATAGATTTGCCACCATATCTGTACGGGCTGACCTTGCATTTATTTCGTCCATCTTTGTAGCTATATTTGAAACTGTACTCAATATCTCTTTTACTGAATATATAGCTCCACCTAGATTAGCTCCCCAATTACTAAATTTCTTTCCTACACTTTCGGCTGAATTGTCTAAATCTCTTGCACCTCTATTTAGATTGTTCATGCCATTATTAGCTGATTCTAGGTTTCTTGTATCTCTTTCTAAATTATTAACTGCTTCATTAGCTGATTGTACATCTCTTTTCATCTTATTAAAGGCTGTATTGCTTACCTTATCTACTCCTGCCATTGCTACAACTGTACTATCTAAAGCCTTAATCATTGTTTTTAATACTGGGGTAAATTTATCTTGAAGAGCAATAGTGTTTTTAATTGTTGCCATCTGCCATCACCTCATCTCTTTTTCTAATATTGGTAATTATGGTTTCTAACTTACTAAAAAATCCTTCAAATTCCTTTGTAAATAGCTCCCAATCCTTTTGATTTACCTTATCCTTATTCCAATATGCCCATGTCTGAATTTTCTCGTACAATGCCTTTAAATAGGTTGTATCGTATTCAATCTTGGCGAATAAGGATTGTATTTTCTTTGGCTTATTCCTCATTGCATATTTAGCTAATTTATTAGTATTAGCTTGGAGTATCTTTGTTTCTGTTGCTAATAAATTTATTGCTTCATAGAATTGTTTTTCATTCATTCCCTTGACCTCCTTAATGTTAATTATTCGGTATTTGTTTACATTCCTGCTCTTTTAGTTTCCGATATTCTTTGACCTCTAGTGCCATAATTACAATTATATTTACGAGTACACCATTCTAAATTGTTAAAATGATTATTTGTCTTATCCTCATCTTTATGATTTATTTCTGGGTAGCCCTTATTTTTAATAAAGGCTTTCCCAATTAATCTATGAACATATTTAATCTTTCTTTTGTTTGTTACTTTTGTTAATGTTACTGCTTGGTATCCTTTGCCAATGGTGAAAGGCTTTAATATTCTTTTAGTTTTCCTATTCCTAATATCTCCATGAATGGATACCTCATATCTTTCAAAATCTTCTACTTTTCTAAATA
>CAYRDW010000089.1:0-2942 GCA_964423215.1 uncultured Muribaculaceae bacterium | reverse complement strand
ATATACATAATTATTTCCCGGGAAATAATCGCAACTACATATATTATCAATAAGCAAATGCTAGAGACATATCCTATATAGATAATACTAAATATTTTTAATTACTAAAACATTAATTCAATTAATAATATCTATTTGTATATTTTCAATGTTTCACGTGAAACATGTGCATAGTTATTTTAATATACAAATCAAATTCAAATATTAATCCATTAAAAAATAATACTAAATATCAATATCTATTATAGATTATTAAATATAACTATTTTTCAGTAAATAATCACAGAAATATATTACTATATAACATAAAATACATATTTCAATACAAATCCTTAGATAAACATTAAGTACATCTTACCAATGTTTCACGTGAAACATGTGCATAGTTATTTTAATATATAAATCAAGTTCTAATATTAATCCATTAACAAAATAATACTAAATATTAATATCTATTAGAAATTATTAGATATATATTTATTTATGTTTCACGTGAAACATAGTTTTTTTAAGTTTTTTACACGCCTTTTTTAATCTAAAGGCTTTTAAATCCTTTGTTTTAAATGAGTTTATTATAATTAACAGGTCCTAATAATTTTATATATCCTTACTTACTTGATACGATTCAATGTTTCACGTGAAACATTGATGAATGATAAATATTAATATTAAGTTATTCAATATATATAATTTCATTTAAAAGCATTAAACTTATTATATATTTTACTATATAAAATGATCACTATGTTTCACGTGAAACATATGCATAATTATTTCCCGGGAAATAATTATATCTACATAGTTCATATTCACAACTAAATAATAGAACCTAAAACATATAATTATTAACCATACAATACATTAATATTGATAATCGTATTAATCAATGTTTCACGTGAAACATAAAAAAAGAGAAGATATAAATCCTCTCTTATTAATTTTCTACTTCTTCGCTTTCAATTTCTTCTTCAACGTCTTCTTTTATAATAGTTGCGACAGTAGCTACTTTTTGATCATCTTTTAATTTAATTAAACGAACACCTTGCGTAGCTCTACCTAATGTAGAAATCTGATCCGTAGACATTCTCATAATAATTCCACTATCAGTAATTATCATTAAGTCTTCTTCTCCGCTTACAGCTTTTATAGAAACTAACATACCATTCTTTTCAGTAACATTAAGAGCTTTAACACCCTTACTTCCACGGTGAGTTAATCTATACTCGCTAATTGAAGTTTTCTTTCCATAACCCTTTTCAGTTACAATTAATACTTGTTCATCAGGATTAATAACTTCACCACCAACAGCTTGGGCTCCACCTAATTCAATTCCTTTAACACCAGATGCAGTTCTACCCATTACACGAATTTCGTTTTCCACAAAGTGAACCATTCTACCATTTGATGCACCAATAATAATTTCGTTTTCCCCAGTTGTTTTACGAACCGAAATTAATTCATCATCATCTTTTAATGTAATTGATATTTTTCCACTGCTTCTAATACTATCAAATTCACTTAGGTTAGTCCTTTTAACAAGTCCATTCCTTGTAACAAATAGTAAATGCTTATAGTCATGCTCTCCTGCATTAAGCATTATCACAGAATTAATATATTCCTCTTTATCTAAAGGTAATAGATTAACAATTGGCAGTCCCTTACTCTGTCTGCTAAATATTGGAATTTCATAACCTTTCATTCTATATACTTTTCCTTTATTACTAAAGAATAAAATATAATCATGGGTTTCCATATATAACATTTTTTCCACAAAGTCTTCTTCGTTAGTCGCCATTCCTTTTATACCTACTCCACCTCTATTTTGAGTTCTATAAGTATCAATTGGCATTCTCTTAATATAACCTTTATTAGTAAGTGTTATTATAATCTGTTCTACAGGTATTAACGATTCATCTTCAATGTATTCAATAGCAGTCATATCAATATCAGTACGACGACCTTCAGAATATTTATCACGAATCTCAGTCATTTCTGTTTTAATTATTTCAAGTATTCGTTCATTACTAGCTAAAATAGCTTTTAAATCTTCAATTACTATAACTAAAGAAGCAAGTTCTTCCTCGATTTTTCCACGTTCTAGACCAGTTAAACGACGTAATTTCAATTCTAGAATAGCCTGAGCTTGTACTTCAGTTAAACTATACCTATCCATTAAACCATTTAGAGCTTCTTCATCACCATTAGATTCTTTAATCAATTTTATTATATCATCGATATTATCAATAGCTATTTTTAAACCTTCTAAAATATGAGCTCTTCTCTCTGCTTTATCAAGTTCAAATTGAGTTCTACGAATAATAACTGTTTTTTGAAAGTCTAAATAATTTTCTAAAATCTCGTTTAAATTTAAAACTCTAGGCTTATTATCTACTAATGCTAATAAATTTATTCCAAATGACATTTGTAATTGAGAATATTTATATAAGTTATTTAAAATTACGTTCGCATTAGCATCTCTTTTAAGTTCTATGACGATTCTAAGACCAGATAGATCAGTTTCATCACGAATGTCTGAAATCCCTTCTATGACCTTATTACGTACTAATTCAGCAATTTTTTGAATTAATGTTGACTTATTAACTTGATAAGGTATTTCTGTTATTACTATTCTCTGATGATTTGTATGCTCTTCTATTGCCGCACGTGCACGTATAACAATACTTCCACGGCCTGTTTCATATGCTTTACAAATTCCTGCATTTCCTAAGATACTACCACCTGTTGGAAAGTCTGGACCTTTAATATATTCCATTAATTCACTAATCGTAATATCTGGATTATCAATTTTAGCTATACAACCATTAATAACTTCAACTAAGTTATGAGGAGGTATATTAGTTGCCATACCTACCGCAATTCCCATTGTACCATTAACTAATATATTAGGAAATCTACTTGGTAAAACTTTTGGTTCTTTTTCT
>CAYRDW010000088.1:2250-2956 GCA_964423215.1 uncultured Muribaculaceae bacterium | reverse complement strand
CTGTATCTGGGATGAAGAAGAGCTAGAAAAAAACCTACCAGCAAATATGAAAAAATATATCGCTGACCACAATATAGACTTCTATACTATAAATGCTACTAAGATAGCTGCTGATATCGGACTTGGCGGAAGAACTAATATGATAATGCAATCAGCATTCTTTAAATTGGCAGAGGTATTACCATTAGAAGAAGCTGTAGAACATCTAAAGAAATCCATAGTAACAGCATACGGATCAAAAGGTGAGCAAATAGTAAACATGAACTATGAAGCAGTAGACCAAGGAATTGAAGCATTAGTTAAGGTTAATGTAAAAGATTCTTGGAAAGATGCAGTAGATGAAGATGATACTGAAATAGATGTTCCAGAATTTATAGAAGAAGTTCTAATACCAATGAACAGACAAGAGGGAGACAACTTGCCAGTAAGTACATTTGTTGGTAGAGAAGATGGTACTTTCCCACATGGAACAGCTGCTTATGAAAAACGTGCTATAGCAGTAGAAGCTCCACACTGGATAAAAGAAAACTGTATCCAATGTAATCAATGTTCATTTGTATGTCCTCATGCAGTTATTAGACCAATCTTATTAGATGAAGAAGAAAAGGCTAATGCTCCTGAGTCATTTGAAACTCTTAAAACAATAGGTAGAGGCTTAGAAGATTTACAATATCGTATACAAGTATCAGTACTTGACTGTACAGGA
>CAYRDW010000088.1:0-2240 GCA_964423215.1 uncultured Muribaculaceae bacterium | reverse complement strand
GGATGCGGTAACTGTGCTGAAGTTTGTCCTTCAAAGAAAAAAGCATTAGTTATGAAGCCATTTGAAGAAGAATACGAAGTGCAATCACCTAACTGGGATTATGCAATGACTATAAAAAATAAGCCAGATTTAATGAAGGTAACAACTATAAAAGGTAGTCAGTTTAGACAACCTTTGCTTGAATTCCACGGAGCTTGTGCAGGTTGTGGGGAAACAGCTTATACTAAACTAATTACTCAATTATATGGAGATAGAATGTATATAGCTAACGCTACAGGTTGTTCATCAATCTGGGGAGGGTCAGCACCTACAACTCCATATTGTAAAAACGATGAAGGCAAAGGACCAGCTTGGGCTAACTCACTATTTGAAGATAATGCTGAATTTGGATACGGTATGGCAATAGCTGTAAGACAAATCAGAGACAAGGTTAAATTATTAATGGAAGAATTCCTTGCATTAAATCTTGACTCAGAATTAAATGAATACTTCAATCAATGGATTGCAGGTATGAAAGATGAAAAAGAATCAAAAGCAGCAGCTGGTATGATATTACCAAGACTAGATGCAACTACTGGTAATGCAGAAGCTGACAAGATCCTTGCAGATATCAAAGATAGAAAAGATCACCTAATCAAAAAATCAATCTGGATCTTTGGTGGAGACGGTTGGGCATATGATATAGGCTTTGGTGGATTAGACCATGTATTAGCTTCAGGTGAAGATATTAATGTATTTGTAATGGATACAGAAGTATACTCAAATACTGGAGGTCAATCATCAAAAGCAACTCCAACAGCAGCAGTAGCTAAGTTTGCTGCATCTGGTAAAGAAATCAGAAAGAAAGACTTAGGTTTGATGATGGCAACTTATGGTTATGTATACGTAGCACAAATTTCTATGGGTTCAAATATGAATCATACAATCAAAGCTATCAATGAAGCTGAATCTTATGATGGTCCATCACTAGTAATCGCTTATGCTCCATGTATTAACCATGGTATAAGAACTGGTATGGGTACAAGTGTAAGACAAGAAGATAGAGCAGTCAAGGCTGGATACTGGCACTTATACAGATTCGACCCTAGATTAACAGAAGAAGGTAAGAATCCGTTCCAATTAGATTCAAAAGAACCAACAGAATCATTCAGAGATTTCATAACTTCAGAAGTAAGATATACTTCATTACAAAAGAAATTCCCTGAACAAGCTGAAGAATTATTCCAAGCTGCAGAGAAGAATGCAAATATCAGATATCAAAGCTATGTAAGAATGGCTAGAGACTAATTAATAAATAATAATGGGTTATCAGTTAAACTGATAACCCATTTTATTTCCGATTATTTTGCCAGAAATAATGAATATAGCATATAATAAAGGTATATGATAAAATAGATAGAGAATATATAGTTAGGGGTGGTAGATTGGATAAAAATGCATTAATCCAATTATTTGGAAATGAAGATTTTGGTCAACTATTAATTGATGAACCTATGAAAAATCATACATCCTTTAAAATTGGTGGACCTGCTGATATAATGTTGATTCCTCAAAATGAAGTCCAATTGCTCAATGGGGTCAGGGTATGTAGAGAAAATAATATAGATTTTTATATAATGGGTAACGGATCAAATCTATTGATCAAAGATGGTGGAATGCGTGGAGTAGTAATTAAAATAGGTGAAGGACTCAATAATATTGAAATCCAAGACACAAAGATTTACGCTCAAGCTGGTGCTTTGCTGACAGCTGTAAGCCGAAGAGCCTTTAAGAAATCATTGACAGGTATAGAATTTGCTAATGGTATTCCCGGCACTATAGGAGGTGGCGTTACAATGAATGCAGGCGCCTATGGTGGAGAGTTAAAGGATATTATAACAAAGGTAAGGCTAATTGATAATGAAAGCAAAATAGTTGAGTATACTAATGAAGATATGAATTTTAGATATAGAGGAAGTAGAGTAGTTGATGAGGGTTTGATAGTCGTAGGAGTTGAGATTGAATTAAACCATGGTGTTTATTCTGAAATCGAAGCAACAATGAGGGACTTAACTCATAGAAGAACATCTAAACAACCCTTAGAATTACCAAGTGGTGGAAGTACTTTTAAGAGGCCTGAAGGTTATTATGCAGGTAAATTGATAGAGGATTCAGGATTAAAAGGGCTGATTCACGGTGGGGCACAAGTTTCTGAAAAACATTGCGGCTTTGTAGTAAATGTTGATAATGCAGTATGTAGA
>CAYRDW010000087.1:0-3015 GCA_964423215.1 uncultured Muribaculaceae bacterium | reverse complement strand
AATAGTTGATGTCTTTCTTTATCTTTGAATCTTACTATTTTATCTTCAATGGAAGGACAATATCTAGGTCCTATTCCTTCAACAAAACCACCATACATACTTGATTTTTCTAAATTATCAAATATTATTTTATGGGTTTCTGGGGTTGTATATATTAAATGACAAGGTACTTGGTCTTCTACTTTATAGAAGGGCTCATTATCAAAGGAAAAAGTATAAGCAATATCATCGCCTTTTTCTAAACTAGCATTTTTATAATCAATACTATCTTTAGCTAGACGGGCTGGGGTTCCTGTTTTTAGTCTTTGAATGGTAAAACCTAATTCTTTTAATTTATTACTTAAAAATTGAACTGTTTTTTCACCATGTGGTCCACTTGGAGTTTTACTTGAACCACGAAGAATAACTGATTTTAAATAAGTTCCCGTTGTTAGAATTACAATTTGTGATGTTATTTTTTCATTGTTTTCAAGAATAACACCAGTTACTTTATTATCTTCAATCATTAAATCTTCCACAATAGTTTCTTTTATATCTAAATTTTCTTGATTTTTTAATGTTTCTATCATCTGTTTGGGATAAGTTACTTTATCTCCTTGAGCGCGTAATGCTCTGACAGCTGGTCCTTTTTTAGTATTAAGCATCTTAACTTGAATACAACTACGATCAAGATTATTAGCCATCTCTCCACCCAATGCATCTATCTCTCTAACTATTATTCCTTTAGCTGGTCCTCCAATTGAAGGATTACAAGCCATATCAGCTATATTATTAATATTACCTGTTATTAGTAGGGTTTTATTACCTAAACGAGCTGCTGCTAATGATGCTTCACAACCAGCATGGCCCCCACCTACTACTATAATATCGTACTTCATAGTTACGCACTTCCTTTTTTCTTTTCATATTATACTATGTTTTTGGATAATTAGGAATTTTTTTATGTTTTTAAGCATAAAATTATTTCCCGGGAAATAATTGGTAGTGTTAAACTATAATTAATGTTTCTTAAACTCATTTTATATAATTTAATATTACCTATCAATAAAAAATAAAGATACAAGATCTTTAATTTTCAGTTAATATTTTTATTTTCCAAGACAGAATTGACTAAATAACTGATCTAATAATTCTTCTGTATATGTTTCACCAATTATTTCTCCTAATTTTTCCCATGCTCGTTTAATATCTATTTCTACCATATCAATAGGAATATCTTGATTTATTCCTGTTTCTACTTCTTCTAAAATCTGGTATGCTTCTTTAGCTAGTGATATTTGACGAACATTATTTAAATAAATATTATCATTCTGTTCTAACTCATTTAAATTAAATAATTCTATTATTTTTTCTTTTAATGAATCAATTCCATTTAAATCAATAGTATTTGTATAAATTATATTTTTATATTCTATTTGATCTATTTCTATCTGTTGTGGTAAGTCACTTTTATTTAGAACTACAATTGTCTTTTTATTTTGGCATGATTCTAATATCTGTTTATCTTCTTTACTTAATTTATCATTACTATTAAGAACTAAAATAACTAAATCGGCTTCGTCAATTAAACTTAAGCTTTTTTCAACACCTATCTTTTCGACAAGATCTTTGGTTTCTCTAATACCAGCGGTATCAATTATATTTAAGGATACTCCTTTAATAGTAATATTTCCTTCTACTGTATCTCTTGTTGTTCCTTCAATATCAGTAACAATAGCCCTCTCTTCATCTAATAAACGATTGAGAAGACTACTCTTACCTACATTTGGTTTACCGATTATGATTGTTTTAATCCCATTGTTTTGGATAAGACCATTTTCTGATTCGTCAATGATATGTTTCAAATCTTTTTTTATTTGAGCTAAAGTGGGAATTATCTTTTCATTTGTTATTACTTCAGCATCTTCATATTCTGGATAATCTATATTAACTTCGATTGAGGCTAATAACTCTAACATTTTTTGGCGGAGATTTCTAATTATATTACTAAGATATCCTTCTAAACCTTTAATAGCTACTTTTCTTTTTGATTCATTCTTTGAATTTATTAAATCCATAATTGATTCGGCCTTTACTAAATCAATTCGACCATTTACCCTGACACCATCCCCCATATCTACTTCAACATCAGATTCTGCCATATAAACATTTTCCATATCATCACGGTTATGTTCCACATAATTATTGATTGCTCTTGTCACACTCTTATACATATTTTCCTCTAGTTTCGGAGTTGCATAGGGAAAGTAAAATGACTCGTCTATCATTTTCTTTACATCGTCTTTTGTCAAATTCTCTCCGTTCATCGCCGCAATATGTATATTTTTCACAATTTCATGCAACACATTTCCATATCCAAGTGCCGGCACAATAGGCTGTTCAAATCCATAAAACATAGATAACTTGAATCGATACGGACATTCAAAATAATCCTCTAGCAAAGAAAAGTTTAAGGAAATCGGCATACTTTCCTGTTTTATGTTTGGCAAATGCTCCGGATCATATTGTATATTTCCATCGTATTTTACTAAATAGGATGATTCCTTTGCTTCTTCTAAAAATGGAGAAATAAATTTATCATGACCGTTTATCGAACGTGTCAAATATAAATATTTCTTTGCTCTGGTTACCGCCACATAAAAAAGTTTTCTCTCCTCTTCAATATCACCTTCAAATCTATCTGCATTAGTTATCCACGCTTTATCAATCACATGCCAAATCCCCTTTCCACCAACACGCTGTGCTGGAAAGAAATTTCTATTGAGCTGTGGAATGAATACTGCTGCAAACTCCAAGCCTTTGGACTGGTGTACAGTCATAATACTAACCGCATCTGGTTTTGCATAGGAATTGGTCATATATCCTTCTGGATAATATTGTGATGCCGTATATTTTAGAAACGAACAAAAGTTATTGAGTTTTGTTCTTGGTTTCAGCGTATAGTTGATAATCTCATAATCTGCAATCACCTGGCTAAATTTTCCTAAATTATACATAATCACTTCTGTTTCATTT
>CAYRDW010000086.1:0-3017 GCA_964423215.1 uncultured Muribaculaceae bacterium | reverse complement strand
TTATAATGAATAAGATTAATGATCTAGAAAGAGCTAAACTACGTGAAGAAATGTATTACTGTGAAGTAGCTAGACGTACTATCGAAGCTAATGGTCTAATTGGCTTAGATGATAGCCAAAAAGAGTTAGATAAGCTTTTAGATAATATAGACAAACCAATAGTGTATCCAATAAAAAGAAACTATATTGAAGCAGTTTTGCTAACAATTTATCCTATAAATAAAGATGCCTTACGTTTAGAAAGCAAAATTTGGTTAGATATGAATTCTAAAGCAAGAACAATTAATATGATTTATAAAAGAGGAAGAAACATCTCTTTAATGACTAATTCAGATTTAACTCAAACTCATAATTATTGTGAACAAATACCAGCACAAGCAAGAACACTTAAAATAAGATAGGAAAAACTTACAAAATTCATAAAAATCCCCTTGTTATTGGGGATTTTTTTTGATACAATAACCTTGGCTTTAAAAACCAAATATTCATATTTACTTAGAGATATCCTCGAGTGCCGAAGAGGTGAGGGTAACTTGTTTGAAAGTAAATAGAAGCATAACGAAGGAGGGATTTTTAATGGCTGTAGTTTCTATTAGTAATTTATTAGAAGCTGGGGTTCATTTTGGTCATCAAACCAAAAGATGGAATCCAAAAATGAAGGAATATATCTTCACAACAAGAGATGATATTTATATTATCGATTTACAAAAGACATCTAAGAAATTAGAAGAAGCTTACAATGCTTTAAAAGCAATTGTAGAAAAAGGTGGTAAAGTACTATTTGTAGGTACTAAGAAACAAGCCCAAGAAGCAGCTGAAGAAAGTGCATTAAGAACAGATATGTATTTTATCAATGAAAGATGGTTAGGTGGTACTTTAACTAACTTTAAAACTATCCGTACTAGAATTAGAAGATTAGATGAAATCGAAAATCAAGAAAAAGATGGTGTGTTTGAATTACTACCTAAGAAAGAAGTTATTCAAATTAAGAAGGAATATGATAAATTAAATAGAAACCTAGGTGGAATTCGTGAAATGAAAAAGATTCCTGAAGCTATGGTAATTATCGATCCTCGTAAGGAAGAAATTGCGATTAAAGAAGCTAGAATCTTAGGAATTCCAATATTTGGGATAGTTGATACAAACTGTGATCCAGATATGGTTGATTATGTTATTCCTGGTAATGATGATGCTGTTAGAAGTGTTAAATTAATGATTGGTGTATTAGCTAACGCTATTGCGGAAGTTAATGGTAAACAAATGATTGATTATTTAACAGAAAATGATAAAAGTAGAGCTACTAAGAAAGAATATAAAAAGGAAGTTCAACCAGCAGAACCTAAAAAAGAAGAAGTTAAAGTAGAAGAAGTTAAACCAGTTGCAACTAAGGTAGAAGAGGTTAAACCTGTAGAAACTAAAGAAAAAACTGAAGTTAAAGAATCTACTACTGAAAAGACTGATTTATCTAAGATGACTGTAGCTGAATTAAAGGCTGTAGCTAAAGAAAAAGGAATTGTGGGTTATACTTCAATGAAAAAGGCTGAATTAATAGAAGTTTTAAACAAATAATAAGATACTAGGAGGAAAATATGTTTAGTGCTAGTGATATAAAAGATCTAAGAGAAAGAACTGGAGCTGGTATGTTAGATTGTAAAAAGGCTTTACAAGAAAACAACGGTGACATGGAAAAAGCAATCGATTGGTTAAGAGAAAAAGGAATAGCTCAAGCTGCCAAAAAAGAAGGTAGAATAGCTGCTGAAGGAACAACTAAGATGTTAGTTAAAGATAATAAAGCTATTATTTTAGAAGTAAACTCAGAAACTGATTTTGTTGCGAAGAACGATATATTTGTTAATTTTGTAGATGAGTTAGCTAATGTAATACTAGATGGTGATGCGACAGATATGGATGGTGCTTTAGCTTTATCTACAGCTACTGGTACAGTGGCGGATATGGTTACTAATGCTATCGCTCAAATTGGTGAAAAAATAAGTTTTAGAAGATTTGAGAAATTTGTAAAAGAAGATAACCAAGTATTTGGATCATATTCTCATATGGGTGGAAAAATAGCTTGCTTAGTAGTTATTGATGGAGCTAATGAAGAAGTAGCTAAAGAAGTAGCTATGCATGCTGCAGCTATGAATCCTACTTATTTAAAATCTAGTATGGTTCCTGCTGAAGTTTTAGAACGTGAAAAAGAAGTAATGAAAGAACAACTTATTAATGAAGGTAAACCAGCAGATAAAGTAGATAATATTTTAGTTGGTAAAGTTAATAAATATTATTCTGAAGTTTGTTTAGAAAACCAGGTATTTATTAAAGCTGAAAATAAAGAAACAGTTAATGACTATGTTAAAACTAATGGTGGTGAAATTGTTTCAATGGTTCGTTATGAAGTTGGAGAAGGCATCGAGAAAAAAGAGGAAAACTTTGCAGAAGAAGTAATGAATCAAATCAATGGATAATTTAAGAGCTTAGCTCTTTTTTTATTATTAATTATATAATAATTGCATCTTGCGAATACTTGTTTTTTATAGTAAGATATAATATATAAGGAGAGATAAAATGAGTGATGATGTTATTAATTTAACAAATGAGAAAATAGAAAAAACCATTGAAAGTTTAGAAAAGAGATTTGGTAGTGTTCGTGCAGGACGTGCTAATCCAAGTAGTTTAGATGGTGTTTTTATAGATTATTATGGTTCTTTAACACCTTTAAAACAATTAGCTACTGTTTCTGTACCTGAAGCTAGACAATTATTAATTAAACCTTTTGATAGAGGGTGTCTAGGAGCAATAGAAAAAGCTATTTTCGAAGCTGATTTAGGTTATACTCCTAATAATGATGGAGAAACTATTCGTATTATGATTCCAATTTTAACAGAGGATAGAAGAAAAGAACTTACTAAACAAATTAGAGCTATGGCAGAAGATGCTAAAGTTTCAATTCGTAATATTAGACGTGATTCTAATGAAGAAATTGAAAAAGATGAATTATCAGAGGATTATAAAAAGGC
>CAYRDW010000085.1:1727-3039 GCA_964423215.1 uncultured Muribaculaceae bacterium | reverse complement strand
TACTAAAAGTAGAGAATCTATGTTTGTGAAGGAATTAAAAAAAGACTATCCAAAAATGATAAAAATTGTGAAAATATATTGACAAGTGTATAAATAACACATATAATGTAATTGCGTGGGAGGAGTAGATATGGAAGTAAATAATAAGTTATATAAAAATCAAGGTATTCACGTTATTTCTACTATTTTCACAGTAGAAAAGGGTGTAACTAAAGTTCTTCTAATTAGACGTAAAAACAAACCCTTTATGGATAAGTGGGCCTTAGTAGGTGGAGCTTTATATAATAATGAAAGTATTGAAGAGGGATTAAAAAGAGAAATTAAAGAGAAATAGGGAATTGATAATATAAATCTTCAATTATCTAATGTCTTTGGTAAAATTGATCGGTCACCGGTTATGCGTATGGTTGCGATTTCTTATATTGGGGTAATTGATTTAGATAAAGTAACGGTTTTAAAAGAAACTTTTAAAACTAGTAATGCTGATTGGTTCGCGCTTGATAATATTCCAGACTTGGCATATGATCATAATGAAATCATAGTTGATGCAATGGAAAACTTAAAGAAACTGATAGTAAAAACGGATATTTTAAAAGCGTTATTTCCTAATGGATTTACGATGCCTGAGTTGCAGAAAGTATATGAGTCGATTTTAGGTAAGAAGCTAGATAGACGAAATTTTCGAAGAAAATTGCTTAATTTAGGATTAGTAAAAGATGTAAATATTGAAGTTAAATTTGAAGGTAGAAAGCCAGCTAAGTTATATCAATTTAATGAGATAGAAAAAAATGAAAATGTATTTTAAAGCATTTTTAAAAACGTTTTATATGTGTCAAAAAGACACGAAATATAATAAAATACAAAGATGGAGGTATCAGAATGATTTATTTTATGAGACATGGACTTGATGATGAAAGATATATTGGTGGTTGGAGTGATGTGGGCTTAACGTGGTTAGGTAAAGAACAAGTAAAAGAAGCAATTGAATATATGAAAATAGAGAATCTTAAAATAAATAAGATTATCACAAGTGATATTTTAAGGGCTAGAGAAACTGCTAAGATGGTGGGAGAGGCTTTAGGAATTGAAGTAATTGAAAATCAAAGTTTAAGAGAGTTAAATAAAGGAAAACTTAATGGGATGATGAGAATACAATCAGAAACCCTTTTTCCAGGTTTATTAGGGCTTTTTACTTAAATGAAATGAATGTGGAAGCAGAAAACTCTTCTGAAGGATTTTCCCATTTCTACAATATAATGGGTGCCATGACCATGGTTCAAGGTTTTGTAAGAAATGAAAAAGAAGATGAGCT
>CAYRDW010000085.1:0-1717 GCA_964423215.1 uncultured Muribaculaceae bacterium | reverse complement strand
CAATCAGAAACCCTTTTTCCAGGTTTATTAGATAATATGGATATTAATACAATTTATCCTGATGGAGAATCACAAATAACTTTTTGTGAAAGATATAAAAGTGCCATACCGGAATTAACTAAAGAAAAGAATGTATTGATTGTAACTCACCGTGGACCAATAAATGTTCATTATATGATGCAGTATGGTGATAAATTTCATCTTGATAAAGAAAGATATGGAGTAACTCATGCTTCAATTCATGAATATAATTCTGAAAATAGTAGTATTAAAAGGATATATACTCCTGATACAGAAAAAATATTAAAAATGGCAATGTAGAATAATGTTTTTAGAAAGAGGGAAGATTATGTCAATTGTTTCAAAAATAGTTTTGACTGGAGGTCCATGTGTTGGTAAAACAACAGCACTATCTACAATAGAAGAAAGTTTAACAGAAAGAGGATATAAAGTCTTTATTGTTGGTGAAAGTGCTACAGAAATGATTAAAGGAGGTATTAGACCTTTTGGTGATAAATCTATTGAAAATTATTTCTTTCAAAATTTAATATTAGATTATCAAATTCAAAAAGAAGAAATCTATGAAAGAGCGGCAATATCTTTAGAAAATGAAAAATGTATTATTTTATATGATAGAGGTTTAATGGATAATAAGGCATATTTAGGAAAGAAATTATTTGGAAAACTACTCGGAGAAAAGGGTTTAAATGAATTAAAGCTACTTGATAATTATGATATGGTTTTACATCTTGTGACAGCTGCTGATGGTAAAGAGGAATATTATACTTTAGAAAACAACGAAGCTAGGAGTGAAACTGTAGAGGAAGCGATTACTTTAGATAGAAAAACGGCTAATGCTTGGGTAGGACATGAAAACTTAAAAATAATCGATAATAGCACTAATTTTCAAGATAAGTTAAACAGAGTTAAAAATGAAATTAATAATTTATTAGGGCAGCCACTAACTACTAAGTGTCAAAAGAAATATGTTGTTGATATCAATAAGTCTAACTTAGCTTTTCTAAATGAAGATGGAGTAACAAAAATAGAGATAGAACAATCATATTTGAAAAGTGATAAGACTAAAGATAACTACGAAAGAAGACTTAGAAAAAGAACTCTTAATGGAGAAAATACATATTATTTTACAGTTCAAAGAAAAGGTAATGATGGTGTTAGCGATATTGTTACAAATAAAAAGGTAACAGAGAAAGAATATAGTAAATTATTATCTATGTATGAAATAGACAGTATAGTAAGGAAAAACAGATATTCATTTATTAATAATAAACAATATTGTCGTTTAGATATCTTTGATAATGATTTAGCTATTTTAGAGGTAGAAGCTACGCTTGATAAAAAGAAAATAACGTCTTTACCTAAGTTTATATCGATAATAGAAGAAGTAACTAATAATAGTAATTTTAGAAATAGTAATTTATATAAGATAGTAAAGAAAGAGAGAGTTTTAACTAATTAGGACTCTCTTTTATGTGAAAAAATCATATTATATTTAAAATGGTGATTTATTTACTTTTCAAGATATATGTAGTATGATATAGACAAAATTAAGGAGGGTCTAATGGTTGAAAAAAGTTATTTAGATAATAATGCTACAACTAAGATTGACTATCAAGTTTTAGAAGTTATGATGCCTTATTTAAAAGATTTGCTGAACCAGAAGAGATAGCAGAAGTTGTTTTGTTTTTAGCTTCTG
>CAYRDW010000084.1:2649-3158 GCA_964423215.1 uncultured Muribaculaceae bacterium | reverse complement strand
CTCGTACTATTTTAGGATTAACCACAAAATCAATATCCATAAGTGCTAAATACTTTTTAACTTGTTCAAATCTTTTCTTACTAGATTCATTTAAATATTCTGTTATCATCGGTGCTTTTTTCATTACTTCACTATCAGCATCAACTTTACAGTCTAAAACTCGAAGTGGATTTTTTTCTAAACGAATATTACAATCTTCACACATATCAGAAATATGTGGTTTAAAATATTCGATTAAAACTTTACGATAATTATCTCTAGATTCTTTATCCCCTAATGAATTAATATTAACTTTAATACCTTTTAAACCCACCAATTTATAAATATTAACAGCCATCGATATAACTTCAGCATCGATCATTGGATCGTCACTTCCGATAACTTCTACCCCAAATTGTGTAAGTTCTCTATCTCTTCCAGATTGTGGTCTTTCATAACGATACATAGTACCATTATAGTAAAGTTTTATTGGTTGAGTAGGATCACCGTACATTTTATTTTCTACAAAA
>CAYRDW010000084.1:0-2614 GCA_964423215.1 uncultured Muribaculaceae bacterium | reverse complement strand
GCAGTACCTTCAGGACGAAGAGTAATATCACGGTTTCCCTTATCCTTAAAATCATACATTTCTTTACTAACTACATCCGTATCTTCCCCCATACCACGGTGAAAAAGTTCACTCGCTTCAAAAATCGGTGTACGAATAAATTGATAGTTATACTTTTCACATACTGAATCAAGTAAATTATCAATATACTTCCATTCTTTAGCTAAAGTGCCATATATATCATGACATCCTTTTGGTTTTATTATCATAAATCCTCCTTTAAAATAAAAAGGTAGCACTCCCAAAGGACGAATTACTTCGTGGTGCCACCTTATTTTTTTCTTTAATACTCTTAACGCGAGTTAAACGTTTCTCATATTAAAAGTGTCTTCATTAGTTCCCATTAGATATTTCCATCACCCATATCTTTTCTATAAATGTTTTCTAATTACTATTCTTTTAAGAATACAACTAAATTTTACTATAAAATTAACTATTTTTCAACCATTTTATCTATTTTTCATTATTAAAGTAAATTAGAATCATTATCAAATTCTTTATCAACCAAGAATTCATGCATTTCTTCTTCTAAACTATTCATATATATTTCTTCAATACGATCAACTCTACACTTTTCAGCTTGTACAATCGCTTCTACTTTAAATACTGCTTCTTCTAATTTATCATTAACTACCACATAGTTATACTTAGTAACTTCATTTATCTCATTATAAGCTGTTTTAAATCTCCCAATTATTTTCTCTTTACTATCAGTACCACGATTTACTAATCTTCTTTTCAATTCTTCTAATGAAGGCGGCATAATAAATACAAATAACGCTTCCGGAACTAACTTCTTAATATTACTAGCTCCCTCTATTTCAATTTCTAAAATTACATCGATACCACTATCTAACTTCTCATTAATAAATTGTTTCGGAGTACCATAATAATTTCCTACATAATTTGTATATTCTAAGAAATAATCTTCACTAATCTTTCGTTCAAAATCTTCTTTATCGACAAAATTATAAGTAACATCAGGAATATCATTAGTACGAATCGGACGACTAGTAGTAGAAATACTAAGCCAATAATGAGGATATTTATCAAGTAGCATCTGAATAACACTTCCTTTACCTGCTCCACTTGGACCAGATATCACAATTAAACTTCCTCTTTCTTTAGAATGAATCATCATTTTTTTACCTCCAGTATGTAGCGATTATATACTATTTAACTAAATTATACAATACTAAACAAAAAGAAAAAGAACCTAATCAATAGATCCTTTCACATCTTGTATTTTCCCCTTAATCTCTCTATTAAAGAAATTCCAAGTACATCTAATAATTATATAAGCTGGTAACGCTATCATTATCCCAAATATTCCAAAGAAACTACTAAAGACGCCACCAATCATAATAACTACCACCGGATTAACATTATTAGTTCTCCCATAAATATTAGGTGATATTAAATACCCATCAATATTAGGGAATATTAAGGTTATTATCAGCGTCGCAATAAATAATGGTGTTGATATTACACTAGCTGTTATTATCGCAATAATATTAGTAATAATTCCCCCAAAATAAGGAATTACTGTCGTTACACAAGCTAAAATTCCCAGTAACAACCAGTTAGGATGACCCACTAATTTAAAAAGAATTGAATATTCAAATAACTGAATTATCATAAATATTGATAAACCATGAAAATAGTTTCCAATTTCAATATCTAACTGTTTAACATAACGATACCATTTTATTTGATATTTCTTTAAAAACTTCTTAAGCCATATACGAATCTTATCCATATCAATTAATAGATAAACTCCAACTACTAAAATTATAATTAAATTGGTAATAAAACTCACACTCTTACCTAAAATATCAATTGTACCAGTTGAAATATAAGTCCCAAAATCTTTAATAAGACTGTTTAATGCTGCTAATACTGAGTCTTCAAAGCCACCTAAATTAACATCAAATTTACCACTAACATCATTTATAACCTGAGTAATCGTTCTCGTAAACAAAATAAGCTGTTCATAAACAACTGGAATCGTTGTTGAAATAATACCTACAATAATCGCTAATACAACTAAAATAACTGCTGTTAAAGCAATTGGTCTACGTACACCTTTACTTTCTAATTTTTTAACAAATGGATGTAAAACATAAGCAATCGCAAACGCTATTAAAAATGGTAACATAATTCTAATTACTCTTCTAATAAGATCAACCCAATAATTAGAAGTAGCTACTACTACTGCTAAAATAAGCATGAAAACTAAGATATTTATAAGTCTATAATTAAGTTTTTCCTTCTTCATACTATCACCTCTCTAATAATATTGTGACTGGTCCATCATTAGTAAATTCAACTTTCATATCTGCACCAAAGATACCCGTTTCTACTTTAATAGCTTTGCTTAACTCTGAATTAAAACTATCATATAAAACTTTAGCTTCCTCACCCTTTAAAGCTTTTATATAGCTAGGCCGGTTACCTTTACTAGTATCACCATATAAAGTAAATTGCGAAATAGATAGAATACTTCCATTATCTATTTCTAAGATACTCTTATTCATAATACCATTTTCATCATCAAATATTCTTAAATTTAAAA
>CAYRDW010000083.1:0-3278 GCA_964423215.1 uncultured Muribaculaceae bacterium | reverse complement strand
AAAAGATTTGCTGAACCAGAAGAGATAGCAGAAGTTGTTTTGTTTTTAGCTTCTGAAAGATCTAGATATATTGTAGGAGAAACCATACGTGTTGATGGTGGAATGAATATGTAATTATTGTTTAATGATAAGTCTATAGAAATATGGATTTTTTCTTTTGTTTATGATATAGTAGGCACTATCGAAAAGAGTGGTATTAGTGAAAATAAGGATGGGTACATTAGTAATTACTAATTATTGTAGTACTGATAAAAGAAAATATAGATTTAAGCAAGATATGGTAAATGATCCTTTGATAGCACAATATATTTCTAGAGATTTTTCGAAATTATTAGAAGATAGTGAAAATGTAAAAGAGTTAAAAATAGGGGAGTCATATATTATAGAGGAAGAAAGAAAACTAGTTGGGTTTATAAAGTTGCATAACATAACGCCATACAATATGTTGGATTTGCATTATGCTGTACATCCTGATTTTAGAAAAAATCCCAATCACTATGGTAGGAAAATACTTACTGAGTTTGAAAACTATGCCTTTCGTAATATAAATGGTATTGATGGTATTGAGTTAAGGATAAAATTAGATAATATTTTTAGTAAAAGATGTATCAGGAATATAGGATTTACGTATGTTAAACAAGAAAAAGGGTTTGAGTATTACCATAGAATGAAAGGATAACATAATCTTTTGATGATTAGTTTTGGAAATTATTTATGAATATACAGAAATTAATATTAGATGAAATAGATTTTAAAGGTAAAGATTGGGATAATTTTACTAAAGCTTTTTATACGTATGTTAGATTGTGTAAAATTTTAACGTTTGATATTAATTATTCTTACTCTTTTAATGATGAAGAAGCAAAGAGTATTGCCAATAGTAATGAGAATATTGATGCAACTAATTTAGAAAGTAATAGAGTAATTTGTTATGGATGGTCTAGGATATATAAAAAGATATTAGATGAGCTTAATATAATATCAGAGGTAACATTATGTGATAAACATGAATATGTAACTATTTATGATGATAATTTAATTATAAATGCTGATGCTTGTCATTATCTAACGTCAGATTTATATAGAGCTAAAGAAGGTCTTCAACTAAGAAACTTTAATAGATATTATAAAAGCATTGCCGATGAATTATATTTTGAGAAGAAACTAATTAATGCCATAACTAAAACTGGTTATAATAAAGGGATTGAGACAATCGAAGTGATAAATATGATAAAAAACGAATTGAATTTATTTAAAGATGATGATAATTATCAGGAACATTTAATGGAAGCAATTAGGTTAATTTTAAATTGTAATAAATTTAAAGAAAGAAGTTTTCATGATGGAGTTAATTATGTTAGATTTTTACTTAATACATTCACGGATAGAAGTAGTGATAAATTTATTAAAGTAAGTGATATAAATTTAATTAATTCGGAAAAAAATTAGTAAATTTAAGTAGATTATATGAATTAGAAGTTAGTGAGAAAACAGTATACTATGAGTATTATGATGTTGGTGATGGGAAATACTGTTTTGATAAAATCCCAGGTGAAAAGTTAGTCGAATATTCTAATAAGAAAGAGTCAGTTTATATTAAAAATCTTGTTAAACGTTATGGGTCTGATGACTAATTATAATGTTTTAAGGCAATGTGTAATTAACAGTAATTTTAATATTACTGTTTTTCTTTTCTTGAGATAAAAACGTTATTATTGTATAATGTAGTAGAGTTATAATAAAGGAGAATAGAATGGAAGATAATGAAATAAAAAAGTTAGATGCTTATTTTAGGGCAGTTAATTACTTATCAGTAGGTCAATTATATTTACTTAATAATCCTTTACTGAAAGAGCCTTTAAAGATGTCTGATATTAAACCAAATGTAGTTGGTCATTGGGGAACTGTACCAGGACAGAATTTTATTTATACGCATCTAAATAGAATTATCAAAAAGTATGATTTAGATATGATTTATTTATCAGGACCAGGGCATGGAGGGAATGCAATGGTTGCTCATACTTATTTAGAGGGTAGCTATAGCGAAATATATTCTAATATTACTATGGATGAAGTAGGGATGAAGAAGTTATTTAAACAATTTAGTTTTCCAGGGGGAGTATCTAGTCATGTGGCACCGGAGACTCCTGGTTCTATCAATGAAGGTGGAGAACTTGGTTATAGTTTATCTCATGCTTTTGGGGCAGTATTAGATAATCCAGATTTAATTGCGGCTTGTGTAGTAGGTGATGGTGAAGCAGAGACAGGACCATTAGCTACTAGTTGGCACGCTAATAAGTTTATAAATAAAAAAGAAGATGGGGTTGTTTTACCTATTTTACATTTAAATGGTTATAAGATAGCTAATCCAACTGTATTAGCTAGAATTAGTAAAGATGAGTTAATATCTTTATTTAAAGGTTATGGATGGGAACCAATAATATTAGAAGGTTCTGATACTTTTGAGATGCATGAAAAGATGGCTAATGCTTTAGATCTAGTAATAGAGAAAATAAAAAAGATAAAGGCTGATTCATCAGATGTTAGACCGATATGGCCAATGATTATTTTGAAAACACCAAAGGGTTGGACTGGTCCTAAAGAAGTAGATGGTAAACAAATTGAAAATAGTTTTAGAGCTCATCAAGTCCCAATAATTATTTCTCCAAATAGTCCAGAAAATGTAAAATTATTAGAAAACTGGTTAAAGAGTTATCATCCTGAAGAATTATTTGATGAAAATGGTACATTAATTGAAGAACTTAGAGAATTAGTTCCTGAAGGTAATAGAAGAATGGGAATGAATCCACATGCTAATGGTGGTCTTCTATTAGAAGAGATTAGAACTCCTGATTTTAGATACTATGGTGTTAAAGTAGATAAGCCAGGTGATGTAATGGCTCAAGATATGAAAGAACTAGGTGCTTATATTCGTGATGTAGTAAAACTTAATGATGATAAGAAGAACTTTCGTATCTTTGGACCAGATGAAGCTTTATCAAACCGATTAAATTATGTTTTTGATGAAACTAATAGACAGTGGAACGCTGAGACTTATGAAAATGATGAGTTTTTAGCACCAACTGGTAGAGTAATGGATGCTTATTTGTCGGAACATTTATGTGAAGGAATGTTAGAAGGTTATTTATTAACAGGAAGACATGGCTTTTTGCATAGTTATGAAGCTTTTATTAGAATAGTTGATTCAATGGCTAGTCAACATGCTAAATGGTTAAAAGTATGTAATCAAATTCCTTGGAGAGCACCAATTGCTTCTC
>CAYRDW010000082.1:0-3317 GCA_964423215.1 uncultured Muribaculaceae bacterium | reverse complement strand
ACTTCTTTTCTAAAACAAGGCGAATAAGAAGTCATTGTGATTGGTAAGGTTTCTTCTTTAACGATTTGTCCTTTAAACTTCCCAATCATTGAATGTTCACTAGTACCAATCAAGAATAAATCTTCACCCTCAACTTTATACATCATCGCATCCATTTCTTCAAAACTCATTACCCCATTAACAACATCACTTCTAATCATAAATGGTGGAATACAATAAGTAAACCCTTTATCTATCATAAAGTCTCTAGCATAACTAATCATAGCTGAATGTATCCTAGCAGCATCTCCCATCAAATAATAAAAACCATTACCACTTGTTCTACCTGAACTTTCTTTATCTAGTCCATCTAACTTTGCTAAAATATCAGCATGATATGGTACCTCAAAATCAGGAACAGTTGCCTCGCCAAAACGTTCAACTTCAACATTTTCATTATCATCTTTACCAATTGGTACTGTATCATCAATAATATTAGGAATTATCATCATTTTATTTTTTAATTCCTCATTTAAATTAGTTTCTTCTTGTTCTAAAACAATTAATCTATCATTTATTTCACTAACTCTTTGTTTTAAAGATTCAGCTTCATCTTTCTTACCATCACGCATCAATGAACCAATTTGTGAAGAAATACCGTTTTTTTCACTTCTTAACTGGTCCCCCTCTAATTTTAAGGCACGCGTTTTTTCATCTAATACTATAACCTCATCCACTAATTCATTTTTATGTTCTTGAAATTTCTTTTTATTATTTTCTTTTACTACCTCTGGATTTTCTCTTAAAAATTTAATATCTAACATAATTCTCTCCTTCTATATTAATTTTTTTATAATACGATTCTTCGCATTATTAAACATAAGCTTTTCTATTTCTATATCTGAATACTTCTTAGCCAATAATTTTCTAATTGAACTATTAATATCCTTATAATCAAAAATATTTGTACCCTCAAATTCATCTAAGAACGTCATATCATCAGAACTTATCATCACAGAATCTATTCCAAGTTTTCTAACCAAGTAATCGATATGTTCTAAATACTTATCAGCCTTAAGACTACTATTTATATTCTCTTCTAAACTAACAAACTTAATATATGATACAGCTCCAACCAAACCCGCAACATCTTTAATCATTTTTATCTGTTCATCACTTAAATTCCTATCAACATCACAAAGCTCTTTTACATTAGAATGACTTGCATAACAAATTACATCATATCCCTTTTGTTTTTCTTCTTTAATAAAGTATATCATATCACTAAACGTCTTTTCATTAGCATGGGATAAATCAATTCCTATTCCTAACTCAATAGCTCGATGTAATAGTTTTTCTCCTTCAGGAGTTAAACCCTTTTTGGATCGATTTCCAGAACCATATTTGCTTTCATTATTCCAAACTAATGTAATAGCTCTAAGACCATAATCATATAGTAACTCTACTTCTTCTACTTCATTAATATAATCACAACCCTCAATACAAAAGACTGCCTCTACCTTAGGAAAAAACTTCTTTACCAAATTAGTAGAAATCTTAAACATTTCTAATACGCTACTTTTATCAGTCCAATAGTCCTTTCCAAATTTATCAAACATTTCCTCATCTGACATAAAATAAAGGTTCATCATAACAGCTTTTACATTATTATCATTAAAACAACTAGCTAGTTTTTTAAGTTTACTATAATCATTTTTTAAATAACATAGATAAGCAATAGTTAATAAATCACAATGCATATCCACCATATAATCCTCCTTAATAAAAAAAGATGATACCTAAGGAGTGCATAAGCACGGTACCATCCTATCTTTAACTTAATTAAAATAACGGTTATTAGCCGGGACTAATTAGGTCCTCGAGAAAGTAGATTAAATAGTTTTGTATCTTAGTTTTCACCTAGCACTAAGTCTCTATAATACTTTTCTATTATTGGTTTTCTCATTGATTTGATATTACTATTATATACATAATAAATATTTTTATCAATAGTAACAGTACAAATTTACAAACTAAACAACTTTAATAACTATTTCTTCTTCACTATCAATAGTTATCCTTTTTTTGTATATACACTTCAAATTTATTTTTATTTGGATAATCAATTTTTTCTAAATCACTATATAACTTTTCATAATTATAATTAACTTTATTTTCAGTTAATAAGATTTTTCCATCTACAACTTCTAAAGTATAATAAATAGCTTCTTTCTTTATTGCTACACCAGTTCCATTCAGTGAATATAATTCTACATTATTAACTATATGCTTTCTAAAAAAATGATAATGTCCATAAATTATACAATCAAAATAATCAATAGTTTTTCCTGAAAATAAAGGGTCTTTATTAGCATTATCAATTAATAAAGATGATTCACTATTTTTTCTTAAATCTTTATCTGTATTTGTTTCGAAAAAGTATTTAACATTTTCTCCATTATATTTCCAAACCCCAGTATAATCATATCTAACATCAACCGGAAAATGACATAACGCTATTTTTTTATTACCAATATTTAATTCTATTGAATGAGGCATCTTTTTTAAATAAGCAATTTGCTCATCCGTTAACTGCTTTTTAGTCCATATTGCGTTATAATAGCGATTTATTCCACGCGTCTTTAAATAATCAAAATTATCAGCCCCTAAAACAATATATTCCTCGGCATTTCCTAAAATTGTTGTAATGTTATTTTGGATAATTAAATCTAGACACTCTTTAGGATGATTACCTAAACCTACAATATCTCCTAAAGAATAAATTATATTTATCTTCTTCTTTTTTATATCTAGTAAAACGGAACTTAGTGCTTCTAGGTTAGAATGAATATCCGTTATTAATGCAATTTTATTCTCCATAATATACCTCTTTCAGCGATGTTTTATTTAGTATTAATAATTAAATCATACTATATTTACTTGTTAAAAACTACTGTTTTCTAAAAATTAGAAATAATTACCTATATTTTAGAAAAAGAAAAAGCTATTAAATAGCTTCTATAATTAACTTAATAGCCGTCCTTTCTTCACCATCGATTATAATATCTGTAAAAGCAGGTATACAAACTAAGTTTTTTCCACTAGGAGCTACAAAACCTCTAGCAATAGCTACAGCCTTGATTGCTTGATTTAAAGCCCCTGCTCCTACAGCTTGAATTTCAACTGTTCCTTTCTCACGAAATACATTAGCGAGTGCTCCTGCTACACTATTGGGATTAGACTTTGATGAAACTTTAAGTGTTTCCATATTCATTTTACCATTCCTTTCTACAATTAAATATATGAAAGGAAAACAAAAAAAAGACGATAAAATCGCC
>CAYRDW010000081.1:0-3384 GCA_964423215.1 uncultured Muribaculaceae bacterium | reverse complement strand
GTATAAATTTGGTTGGAACAAAAGGTATAGGAGAAATTAGGCAAAGAATTAAAGAAATTGTATCAAAGAGAGATCCAAAAGATAAGTCTTGGCTCGAAGGAGAAGGCTGGAATCAAGATTACTTTACAGATGAAAAAAGATTCCCTAATAAAAATGACCTAGATGATATTACAGGTGATATCCCAGTTTTAATAATGAGATCATGTTTTCATATTGGCACCCTGAACTCAGCAGCATTAAGAATCCTAAATCTAAACAAAGAAACTGTTCTAGAATATGGTGATTATATTGAATTGACGGCTGATGGAGAGCCAAATGGTGTAATTAAGGAAAACTTACTTGATAGTATAAAGGCAAGTATTTCAACGATGGATTTACAAGCTTTGAAACAAGGAATAACTGAAGCACAGCCTAACGCTTTTGCACAAGGTCTTACATCTCTACAATCTGACGATGTAGGTTATACTAAGGATAATAATTATGATGTTTTAATGCAATCACTCAGGGAATTAGACCAAGAAGGTCTCTTGAAAATTCGTATAGGGGCACAGTGTCTTTTACAAACATCTGATGACATTCAAGGATTTTTCGACAAAGGGTATAAGTTCGGATACGGTAATGACAGGTATAGAGTTAACTGTATAAAAATATTAGCCGATGGTTCATTAGGTGCTAGAACAGCAGCAATGAGAAAACCATACTATGATGACCCTTCAACAAAAGGTATTGAAACATTTACACAAGATGACTTAAATGAAGTAGTTCTTTTATCTCATAAAAATGATTGTCCTGTGGCAATACATGGAATTGGTGACAAGGCAATAGAAATGTCACTAGATGCAATTGATTATGCTAAGAAAAAAGCTCCTGGTCATAATCTAAGACATGGAATTGTTCATTGTCAGATTACGGATGATGAGTTATTAGACATGTTTGCTGAATTAGATGTGTTAGCCTTCATTCAGCCTATATTTATCGATTATGATATGAATATAGTAAGAGACAGAGTTGGAGAAATTGCAGAAACATCTTATGCATGGCAGACTATGATTGATAAAGGAATTCATGCGTCCTTTGGAACAGACTGTCCGGTAGAAAGCTTTAATACAATGCCAAATATATATACTGCAGTAACCAGAAAGAACATTACAGGAGACGCGAAAAAGGTATTTCTTCCTGATCAAAAAATGTCTATGTATGATGCAATCAGAGCCTACACATATGAAGGAGCATATGCTTCTAATGAAGAAAATATTAAGGGAACAATATCAGCAGGAAAACTGGCAGACTTTATTCTCCTTGATAAGGATTTATTTAATTTAAAGTCGGAGGAAGAAATTCTCCAAACAAATGTAATTGCAACTTATATAGGTGGGGAAAAGGTATATAGTAATAATTAAAACTTAAGTCAGAGAGGTTACTATGAGTAAATTATCAGAAAGAACAATCAGTACAATTAAAAAGGAAATGGAATACTGGAGAGTTCCAGGCTGTGCCATATCAATATTAAAAAATGGTCAGCTCTATAAATCCCTGGGATTTGGTTATAGAAATGTTGAAGAAAAGCTTCCGATAACTCCAGACACACAATTTGGAATAGCATCTATTTCAAAGTCAATGACATCTGCTTTAATCGCAGTTCTTGTTGACAAGGGAATTCTAAATTATGATGAGCCGGTAACAAAATATGCTCCAAAATTAATAATGAAGGATCCAGAGGCTAAGGATATGACCTTGAGGGACATGCTAACTCACCTTACAGGATTTGGTACCCATGATGCTCTTTGGCCAGGGGACAGGACCAGGGATGAATTGGCAGAAAGTATGAGGTTTATAGAACCTTGTTCAGAATTTAGAGCTTCTACAATTTACAGCAATACAATTTATGCCTTGATAGGCTATGTAGCTGAATGTGCAACAAATGAGTCATGGGACGACTTGATGCAGAAATATATATTTGAACCCCTAAATATGAAGAGGACAAATTGTTCAATGGATATTATGAAAAAAGATTTAGATTATTCCATACCCTATCGCTTTAGAAATGGAAAATTAAATCCTTTAGAAATATGGAATTTAGATATGGCAGGACCTGCAGCATCTGTTAATTCTACTGCCAATGACATGGCTAAGTGGCTCAAAATGCATATTGACGGTGGAAAAACTGAAAATTCCATACTTATTCAAGTTGATACATTTAAAGAAATGCATTCTCCTAAATCCAAGTTATCGGAGACAATAGGAAAAGATGGTGAATTTTATAAATGTATCGATTATTCCATGGGCTGGAGGTTAGGAGAATACAAGGGTCATAAATTACATAAACACACAGGAAAAATTGAAGGCTATAGCTCAATACAGGCCTTTCTACCAGAAGCAGGTATCGGTATTGCCATACTTATAAATTTACATTCACCTTCAGTAGCTTATATGTACAGTGTACTATATACATTACTAGATGAGTTGCTTGGAGAAGTACATGAAAACTGGCCTGCAAAATTCCATGGCCATGAATTACCTAGTGAAGAAGCATACAGAGACTGTGACCTTAATTATTTTAAAGAAGAACAAATACTTGGAACTAAACCTTCCTTGCAGCTAAATGAATATGTAGGTTCATACTATGATAAGGGTTATGGTCCTTTAAAAATAAATTACGAAGATGATGTTCTTTACATGGAGTACAGAGATATGAAGATCCCACTAAAACACTATCATTATGATGTATTCCAAGCAGATGATGTTTTAGAAGATGTGTTTTTAATTTCACTTCCTGTATCATTCAACTTAAAAAATGGAGCTGTTGAATCGGTTTCAGTTCGCTTTGAAGAATTGGTGCCTGATATAATTTTTAAGAAATGATAATTTGATCTATGTTAATTTCTTTGCATTTTTTATAAATACATGTAACGACAGCGTCATTATGAAGGTGGGTAAAAATGCCCTACTGCTTTTTTAGATTTTTTCTGAAAATTTCTGTAGGGCATTAGATGTTTGGTTAAGACTTTAAAAAAGTAAGATCCTTCGTCATACTCAGGATGACAAAAGCATATTATTAACAGTTTGGTCTCCAACCTATTAGGGAATAGGGTATCGTAAATTCTACTATTCCTGTAGAATAAGGAGCAATATCATAATGTTGGTAATAAATCGTAATTCCTTCTGGTGTAAGATAAAAACTGTTTTCATCAAAAGTTTTCATAATCAGTGATTTGTAATCATTAAAATATATGTTCTGGTTTCTTTGGATTATTTCTGCTTGCCTTATTATCTCTTCAATTAAAAGACTTTTGTAGTCTGTACTTGGTCTGAAAAAACTACTTAGGGACAAATGGGTTCCACAACATAATTCCCATGTATCTGAAGATCTAATGGTGTTTCCAT
>CAYRDW010000080.1:2496-3483 GCA_964423215.1 uncultured Muribaculaceae bacterium | reverse complement strand
AGGAAAGTTTGAAACCGGTTATGATGGAGCTAGTAGTACAAGTGCAGCAGAGGTAAATAGTAGTGATTCAAATAAAATAGTAATAAAACCTGATGTCTACTCATGGAGAGGTATTCAAATAGCTAATGCTTTTACAGCTTTATATAATTATCAACGGAATCTAGATTCACATATGATGAAAAATACTGAGTGGGGAGCAGTAGCATACCTATCTCATAGTAATTATGGAATAGGTAGTGAAATAAGAATCAATAATAATAGTAATCTCTTAACAGGATATGCAGCTAATACTTCAGGTGCTGATGTCTCAGAAACTAATAATAGTAAGTATAATACTGAAACAGGTTATCTTGCCTCAACTACTGGTAATATATCAGGAATCTATGATATGGCCGGTGGAGCATGGGAACAAGTAATGGGAGTAACGTTAGATACGAGTGGTAAACCATTATCTGGACGTCATAATTTATGGAACAGTGGTTTTAATGGAATGTTTGGTAATCCGTCAGCTGTTACAACCGATAATAATGGTAATTTAACAGGAGGAAATTCTAGTATTTTAGAACTAACAAACGGAATCGATTTTCCTGATAGTAAATATTATGATTTATATCAAAATGGAAATAATAGTTTAAATTACAAATTTAGAATTTTAGGAGATGCAACTGGAGAAATGGGACCGTTTATGAGTGATAAAGGATCTTGGTATAACGACTATGCATATTTTACAAACTCTGGGCGACCATGGTTCAAACGCGGTGGAGATTGTAGAGAAAAAACTCTAGCAGGGGTGTTCTATTTAGATCATAGTGCAGGTGGTGCGGATAGTAACATGGGTTTTCGTACGATTTTATCTGTAAAATAGATAAGAGAATTTACACATCAAATTTTTCTTTCTAGTTTTAACACCATAAAAAAGCCAATGATTTAGGTCATTGGTTTTCTTTTTAATATAATTCACTTTTTAATAGTTCGATATTATAATTC
>CAYRDW010000080.1:0-2486 GCA_964423215.1 uncultured Muribaculaceae bacterium | reverse complement strand
CGACTTGTTAAAGGTCGATTCTTTTATATACTATTTTTTGTTTCTAATAAAGTTCACTTTTTAATAATTCAATATTATAATTCATAAGAGTTAAATAATCTTCTTTATTATCTCTTTCAATATCAGTAATATTATCTAACCTTTTAAAGGTAAGAGTATTAATACCGGTTTTACTAATTACTTTATTAAATGTATCACTATTGTCTGTTTTATCGAGAATAAATAAATGATTTATTTGTCCGTTATTTATTTGATTAGTAATATCATTGATGGTTTTATTACTAATATCACTATTTTTATCATCCAAGGAAATTACTGTAAAACCATATTTTTCTAGAAATTTCAAGGAATCGTTATTAACAACGATTTTTTTTCTAGCAGCATTTTCAGCAGTTAGTTTTATTTCGGCATCTAATTCTGATAAGGAAACTTTAATACTTTCATAAGCATTTTCAATTTCTTTTTTTAAATAACTATTAGTAATATATTTGTTTAAGCCATCTTTAATATTTTGAGTAATCATCAGTAAGTTAGAAGGGTTTAACCATAATTCTTCTTGACCATAGGTTGTTTCCATTCCTGAAGTAGCATCAATAATTAACATATCTTTATTATAATCTAATAGACTAATAGCTAAATCTTTATCGTTACTGATACCATTATAAATAAATAGTTCTTTTTTACTGTAGTCTTTGATTATTTTTTTATTTATTTTATAAGTATTAATATCAGTTCCATCAGGATAAATGGAATTAACTAGGGAGTGATTACCATATAATAGACTGGTGATATATTCATAAGGATAAGCAGTAGTAACTATTTCTATTCCTTCTAAGCCATCTTTTTTAAAACATCCAGTAGTCATAATTATTAATAGTAGTGGTATAACAAACCATTTTATTTTTTTCATTTTATTTCTTCTCCTTTAATGGTACGGGATCATAGCCACTCGTTCCATGGGGACGACATCTTATGATACGTCTAATACTTAAATAACTTCCTTTTATACTTCCAAATCTACCAATTGCTTCAATCGCATAATTTGAACAAGTTGGTTGATGACGACATGTATCGTGCAAAATCGTGGGTGTTAGCTGATAAACTTTTATTAAGCCAATAAGAAAATATTTCATATTATCACCATGTGTATATCTTACTATTTTTTTAATCTTTTGACAACCATTATTACCTCTATTTGGTTTTGATTAAGTTTAACAAAATTAGATATTATTCTACACAAATCGACAAAAAGCACGATTTTTCTTGTTTTTTTCGGGTAAATATGATATCCTATGGCTACTTTCAACAAAAAAAGGAGGCGTAACAATGAACGAGCATGGAATAGCTTTAAATTTGGAACAAAGTCAAGAACGTGTCCAAGGTAGAGAATATCGTCACTTTTATAATTTTATAAAGAGAATGTTTGATATAATAGTCTCAGGTATATCGATAGTTTTATTATTACCTGTTATTATAATTATAGCTCTTTGTATTAAATTTGATTCTAAGGGACCTGTTTTCTATAAGCATAAAAGAATTGGTAAAAATGGTAATTATATATATTTATATAAGTTTAGAAGTATGTATACTGATTCTAAAGAGAGACTTGATGAGTTACTAAAAGATCCTGAGATTAGAAGTGAATGGGAAGAGAATTTTAAATTAGCTAATGATCCAAGAATCACAAAGATGGGGAACTTCCTTAGAAAGACTTCATTAGATGAACTTCCACAACTACTTAATATTATTAATGGTGATATGAGTATTGTTGGACCTAGACCTATCATCGATGGTGAAATAGAAAAATATGGTGATTTAAAAGACTATTTTCTAAGTGTTACACCGGGGCTTACTGGATGGTGGGCTTGTAATGGTAGAAGTTGTACTTCTTATGATGATAGAAAAAGATTAGAATTATATTATGTAGATAAGTGTTGTTTTAGATTAGATCTTAAAATAATCTGGAAAACATTTGTAGCTGTTATTAAAAAAGATGGAGCTAAATAAATAATAGAAGAATAAAAGATGTTTAGGGGTAAACAAAATAAAATTAACGAGAGGACTATACCCGTATTGTATAGTCTTTTCTAATGGTAGGGTGATTATAGATGAAAATAGATATTATATGTCCGTTATATTATGCAGAAAAGGATCTTTTATCACTGCATGAATCATTACTTAAACAGAAAAAAGTTAAGATTAATAAAATTTATTATATATTAACAGAATGTAATGATAAAACCGAAAGTTTATTAATTAAAAATAAGCTTAATTATACTAAAATAACTAAGAAAGATTTTTCTCATAGTTTAGTAAGGGAAAAGGCAGCTAAAAAGAGTAAAGCTGATATTATTTGTTTTATATCTCAAGATATCGTTATTGAACGAGAAGACTGGTTAGAGAAGTTAGTAAAACCAATTATAAACGGACAAGCTGATGCAAGCTATAGTAGACAGCTTACTAAATATAAGACAATTGAAAAATAT
>CAYRDW010000079.1:0-3601 GCA_964423215.1 uncultured Muribaculaceae bacterium | reverse complement strand
CTCGTAGTGGAGGAGGAAAAGGTCCTGTATTCGAAGGTGGACAATTACCTTTATACAGACGTCTTCCAAAGAGAGGATTCTCAAACGCTAGATTTAAAACTGTATATGCAGTTATTAATTTAGATGATTTGAATGGATTTGAAAATGGTACAGTAGTTACTCCAGTACTATTAAGAGAAGCTGGAATAATTAAAAACAGTTTAGATGGAATAAAAGTTCTAGGCGCAGGAACATTAGAAAAAAAGCTTACAATACAAGCACACAAATTTTCTGCTAGTGCACTAGAAAAAATAGAAAAGAGCGGAAGTAAAGCTGAGGTGATCTAATATGTTTCAAATTTTGAAACAATTATTTGCACCAACCAATAAAGATTTAAGAAAAAGAATTGGCTTTACGTTGGTTGCATTAATGATCTTCGTGATTGGAACCTTTATTAGAGTTCCAGGTACAGTTGATATTACCGGAAACTTAGGTTTCTTGGAATTAATGAATGCTATGGGTGGAGGATCTTTAAAGAGATTTTCAATCTTCGCCTTAGGTGTTATGCCTTATATCACAGCATCAATTATCATGCAATTATTACAATTAGATATTGTTCCTTATTTTAGTGAACTATCGAAAGAAGGTCCCGTAGGAAGACAGAAAATAAATCAAATTACTCGATATATGGGTATTGTATTTGCCTTTATTGAAGGATTTGCTTTCTCATTTGCCTTTCTTGGTAAAAGTGTTGGTGCAATTGAATATTTATATGTTGCAACTCTGCTAACAGCAGGTACAGCTTTCACTTTATGGTTAGGTGACCAAATTAGCAAAAAGGGAATAGGTAATGGTATGAGTTTAATTATCATGTCTGGTATTATCTCCAGCTTACCAACCATGTTCATTTCTGCTTTCAATGGTTTAGTAATAGAATCAAGTATTGCATCTTGGTTAGGAATACTATTATTTATTGTATTTATAATTGTATATTTCTTAATTATTATTGGTGTTATTTGGGTTCAGGAAGCTGATCGTAAGATTCCAATCCAATATGCTAATAAATCAACAAGTGCTTTTGGAAATGCTCAAAGCTATATGCCAATTAAGATCAACTCTGCTGGAGTTGTACCTGTAATATTTGCATCAAGCTTCTTAGCTATTCCAGTAACTATAGCGCAATTTATAGGAAATGAAGGATTTATAAATTTCTGTAATACATATTTATCATATACAACTCCGGTTGGATTCTTGATATATGTATTGTTAATATTCTTCTTTGGCTACTTCTATACATTTATTCAGATAAAACCAGAAGAGTTATCAAAAAATCTTCAACAAAATGGTGGTTATATTCCGGGCGTAAGACCGGGTAAAGAAACTGAAAATTATGTATCGAAAGTATTATCAAGATTAACCGTAGTTGGTTCAATCTTTCTAGTAATTATTGCGGGACTTCCAATTATCTTTACCTCTTTAGTAAATTTATCAGATAAAATAACTTTATCCAGTAATGTTACGATCGGTGGTACAGGATTACTAATTGTTGTTGGTGTTGCCTTAGAAACATACAAACAGTTAGAAGGAAGTCTACTAACAAGAAGTTATAAAAAGAGTTATAGGAGAAAATAATGAATATTATTTTATTAGCGCCCCCTGTTGCAGGAAAGGGAACTCAAGCTGAAATGTTAATTGAGAAGTATCAATTAAAACAAATATCTACTGGTGATCTTTTCCGTAAGATCGCAAGTGAAGATAATCCTCAAGGAAATCAAATGAAAGAACTTTTAGCTAGTGGTGAATTAATAAGTGATGAACTAACACTTCAAGTGCTAGAAGATTACTTAGCTAACAATCATCATGCTAACGGTTATATCTTCGACGGGTTTCCTAGAAATATCAATCAGGCTGAAGCTTTAGATTCGCTTCTAAGTAAAAGTAATCAAAAAGTTGATTATACAATTTTATTAGATGTACCTAAAGCTGAATTGCTTAAAAGAATTAGTGGTCGAAGAATATGCAAAAGTTGCGGAGCAATCTACAATGTAAATGTAGACTCGTTAAAACCAAACAAAGATTCCATTTGTAATAAATGTGGTGATGATCTTTATCAAAGAAATGATGATAATGAAACAGCCTTTGATGTTCGCTATAATAATTATTTGACTAAGACTAAATCGTTAATTGATTATTATCTAACTCAAAAGAAACTTTATAGTGTTGATGCTAGTATCAACAAAGAAACAACATTTAGCCAAATAGAATTAATTATAGAAAAGAGATGATTTTCTTGATTACAATTAAGAGTAATAGAGAAATAGACCTCATGAAGATAGCGGGAAATATCGTATACCGCACTCATCAATACATAAAACCATTTTTGAAAGAAGGTATTACTACTGCTGAGTTAGACAAGTTAGCAGAAGAATTCATAATTAGTCAAGAAGCAACACCTTCTTTTAAAGGGTATAGTGGTTTTCCTGGAAGTATTTGTACTAGTATTAATAATCAAGTAGTACACGGAATTCCTGGAAATAAGAAATTAAAAAATGGTGATATTATATCAGTTGATATAGGGGCCTGTTATAAAGGCTTTCATGGTGACTCAGCTTGGACTTATCCAGTTGGTAATATAGATGATGATAAGAAAAAACTTCTTATCCATACTGAAAAAGCACTATATGAAGGAATTAAACAGGTAAAACCAGGAGCCAGAATTGGTGATATTGGTCATGCAGTTGAAACATATGCTAAGAAACATAACCTAGGAGTAGTTTTAGAGCTAGTAGGTCACGGAGTTGGTACTAGTCTTCACGAAGACCCGGATGTACCAAACTATGGTAAACAGGGCACAGGAACGCTTCTAAAAGAGGGTATGGTAATCGCAATTGAACCAATGTTAAACCTTGGAACAGCAGATATCTATATTTTAGATGATAACTGGACAATTGAAACTGATGATGGTAAACCATCTGCACATTTTGAACACACTGTAGCTGTTACCAAAGATGGATATAAAATTTTGACGGGAGAGTGAAAAAATGGCCAAGGACGATGTTCTAGAAGTAGATGGAAAAGTTTTAGAAATAATACCAGGTGGTAAATTCAAAGTACAACTTGAAAATGGTCACATTGTAGAAGCCCATGTTTCTGGTAAAATCCGTATGAACTACATCCGCATTTTACCAGGTGATACCGTAACTATAGAATTGTCACCATATGACTTAACACATGGGCGTATAACCTATAGAAAGTAGGAGGGAATTTATGAAAGTTAAAGCATCAGTAAAACCTATCTGTTCTAAATGTAGAATTATCAGAAGAAAAGGTAGAGTAATGATTATTTGTGAGAATCCAAAACACAAACAAAAACAAGGATAATTAATAGGAGGTGTATTTATGGCACGTATTAAAGGAATTGACTTACCAAATGACAAACATATATCAATAGCCTTAACAAGTATTTATGGAATTGGTAGAAAATTAGCCCTTACAATTTGTAAAGAAGCTAAAGTTGAACCATCAACAAAAGCAAAAGATCTAGATAATGATCAATTAACACGCTTACGTGATGAAGTAAATAAACATATAACTGAAGGAGATCTTCGCCGTGATGTTAATA
>CAYRDW010000078.1:0-3656 GCA_964423215.1 uncultured Muribaculaceae bacterium | reverse complement strand
TTGGTCAATGTTCTCAAATGGCATATGTAAAAAATTTATGCCTTAAGGCATCTAAAAGCAACTCTAACGTTTTAATATTAGGGGAAAGTGGAACCGGTAAAGAATTAGTTGCCCAATCTATACATAATGCCAGTTCTCGTCGAAATGAATCCTTCATAGCTATTAACTGCGGAGCATTGCCAAAAAGTCTTATAGAAAGCGAATTGTTTGGATATGAAGGAGGCGCTTTTACAGGAGCAACTAGAGAAGGAAAGCCGGGAAAATTTGAATTAGCTGACGGTGGTACCATATTCCTTGATGAAATAGGAGATATGCCTTTAGATATTCAGGTTAGCTTACTAAGAGTTTTACAAAATAAAGAAATAGTCAGAATAGGCGGAAGTAAATCTAAGACTATAGATATTAGAGTAATTGCAGCTACTAACAAAGATTTGTTTAAAAGTATACAAGATAATACCTTTAGAGAAGATTTGTTTTACAGGTTAAATGTATTTACTATTAATGTTCCTCCTTTGAGGGAAAGAAAAAGTGACATCAAAATATTATCTGACTTTTTTATAACTCGATACAATTATAAATTAAGTAAAAACATTACGGGTATTGAAAATAAAGCATGGGAAGCACTTTTGAAATACACCTGGCCCGGAAATATAAGGGAACTGGAAAATGTATTGGAACGAGCAATAAATATTGTAGAAAATAACACTATAACACATTATGACTTACCATTAGAGATTAATAAATTAATAGAAACAGATCTTTTTATGGAAAGCAATAACAATAAGACTAATGAGTACTCATCAATGCCATTACATGAAAATAAATCGCTTAAGAATGATTTAGTCAATAAGAAAGAAAATTTGGAAAAGGACGAAATAATAAACGCTTTATATATTAATGATGGGGTTGTTGTTAAAGCCGCTGAGTGTTTATCAATAAGTCGAAGGACCTTGTACAGGAAACTGAAAAAATATGATATCCCTGTAGACAATTACAGATAAAAATTTGACAGTAAGTTGTCCCAATAGTCTAGGCTTAGTAGCGAAATCTACTGGCTTCTATATTCTTATATAAAAAATTTAAATTATATGGTATACTTAAAAAGATACATTTTAATTCTTTATGTTTAATTATTTAAGATATATAACTATAAACTTTGAAAGTGAGGTAACATAAATGAAAATGCTAATAGGTGGTAAAAAAACAGATTCGTCTGACCAAAAGGTAATAGAAATAATCAATCCCGCAACATTTGACTTAATTGATACTGTTCCTAGCGCATCAATTGAAGACCTTGATAGTTGCTTAGATTATGCACAGGAAGGTAAGAAAGAATGGGGGAATACCCCCTTATATAAAAGAGCAAAAATTCTTTTGAAGTATGCTGAAATTGTGCAAGAAAACAAAGAGGAATTAGCAGAACTTTTATGCAGGGAAACCGGTAAAACTATTAAAGAATCTATGCAAGAAATAAGAAGTATAACAGGAATTATTACTAGTTTTGTTGAACGGGCTAATCATCTGTATGGAATATCAATGCCTGACAACTTTGTTGGAACTGAAAATGATGTTGTGTTCACAAGAAGGGAGCCACTGGGAGTAGTCGCATGTATCATACCTTTCAATTACCCTGCTTCTACATTTGCATATAAAATTGCTCCTGCATTAGTTGTAGGAAATGCAATTATAGTAAAACCACCTTCTGATAATCCTTTGACTATTATGCGATTGACAGAACTTCTAATAGAAGCTGGTGTGCCAGGTAATGCAGCACAAGTTGTTACCGGTAGTGGTTCAATAATTGGTAACTATATAGTTGGAAGTCACAAAATAAATGCTGTTAGCTTAACAGGAAGCACAGAAGTAGGAGTAAACACAGCTATAAATGCAGCTAAAAATTTACACCATCTGCATTTAGAACTTGGCGGAAATGATGCAATGATTATTTGCGAAGACGCAGACATAGATTTAGCTGTAAAACAGGTTATCGCTTCTAGAATAACTAATGCAGGTCAAATCTGTATTGCCACAAAAAGAGTTATTGTTCAAAATACTGTTCAAGAAGAGTTCATCGAAAAATTGATTGATAAAATAAGTAGTTTGAAAATCGGAGACCCTCTTGATCCAAATACAGATATTGGTTGTCTTATCAATGAAAGGGCCGCCATTGATGTGGAAAATCAAGTAAAACACGCAATTGAACAGGGAGCAAAGTGCATATATGGTGGTAAGCGCTTTAATAGGACTTTTTTTGAGCCAACTGTATTAACAGATGTAACTGCTGATATGGATGTGGCTAAAGATATGGAGATATTCGGTCCTGTATTTACAATTATAGGATTTAACGATTTAGACGAAGCAATCAAGATCCATAATTCTACAAAATACGGCTTAAACGGAGCTATTATGACTCGTGATATCAGTAATGCTATGAAAGCAGCAGTACAATTAGAATGTGGAGAAGTTGTTATTAATGGGGCAGGTTTTTATAGAAATCCGGCAATAGCTTTCGGGGGATACAAAATGAGTGGTATCGGCAGAGAAGGCTCAAGCAGTACTCTGGAAGAACTTTCACAGGTAAAAACAATTGTTATGAAGAGAATTCTAAAATAAGATAAATAAACTCCTTCTCGGTTGTAGTAAAATTTAACCAAGAGGGAGTTATTTTATTTAGTAGAGTCTATTATAAATGCTAAATACATCTTCTTCAGTAAAAGGTACATAATTATTTACAAGTAGCCTTTGTTGTGATTCTATAACATCCTTAGCAAAACTTCTAATTTCTTCTTCCTTCATTCCATACTCTTTCAATGGCTTTAGTGCCAATAGGTTGTTAAGTAATTTTCCTAAATCTTCAAATGCCTTATCTTCTGTAGTTCCGATAATTTCAGCAATTAATTTCTTGATTTCTTGAATCTTGCCGATTGGTTGTCTCTCATCATAATATTTAAACACTTCGATAAACAATTGATAGTTTGCTTCCCCATGTGGAACGTGATAAACTCCGCCTAAAGGGTAAGACATAGCATGAACTGCACCTACACCGGTGTTTGCAAATGCAATACCGGCATAATTACTGGCTACTAAAAATTCATCTATGATTGTCCTAAAATGTTCTTGACCATTTTCTACTAATTCCATATAACCTTTTAGTATCATTTCCATTGCTTTTATACTAAACAATTCTGTATAGCTACATGTTTTTGGGGCCAAGAAAGATTCTGCTGCATGAATTAATGCATCTACAGAAGATGTAACAAATACCTTATATGGCAATTTAACTAATAAGTCTGGTATCATTACAGCGTAATCCGCATATAATTCATCACCGGATAAGCCTAATTTAGTATTTTTCTTAGTTAACATGGCAATTGATATATTAGTAACTTCACTGCCTGTACCACATGTAGTAGGGATAATAATCAATTCTTTCTCTTTTATTATTGGCACTTCTCTTAGAAACAGTTGTTCTGACCTTTCTGCTTGTTTCAGTGCAAATAATTTAGCTATATCCACAATGCTTCCGCCACCAACTGCAATTACTCTGTTATAATCTATTTCTTTAATATCTGCTACTATTCTATCTATCATTTCATCTGTTGGTTCGCCTAAAGCATAGTGTTCAGGAAATACAACATTTAATTTTTCTTTTCTAT
>CAYRDW010000077.1:0-3688 GCA_964423215.1 uncultured Muribaculaceae bacterium | reverse complement strand
ATAAATATATTGTATCATAATTTTCAAACAATAAAAAACAAAAGAGATTCTCTTTTATTTGTTTTTTGCTAACTTTATAAAATTATCTTTTAAATTAATTTCTTTATCTTCTAACACCTTTTTAGCATTAGTATAAGTAAGTAATTTATAATAATCTTCAGTTTCTTTTTTCTTTAATTTCTTAAATCCTTTATTATAAAATTCGCTTTGATTAGTAGAATGTAAATCGGTCGAAACAAAACTAACTAATTTTTCTTTTAGTAACCATTTCATTAGTTTCTTAGCTTTTCTACCATATTGGCCCACTAAACTTCCTATATTACACTGAATTAAACAGTCATACTCTAATATTTCTTTAATATATTTAGGATTTTTCTGAAAGAAACGATATCTTTCAGGATGGGCTATTATTGGCACTATTTTCTTATCATTAAGTTCACACACTATTTGATCTAGATGATGAAAACTTTGATAAAGTGGTAATTCTATCATTAAATAACGACTCTTATTTAAGGTAGTAATTTCCTTCTTATCTAATAAATCTATAATTGAATCACATAGAAAAACTTCATTACCTAAATAAAGATTAACTTTTCTATCAGCTGTCTTTCTCATTAATTTCGCTAAAATTTTCTCTCTATCTTTAACCGATGAAGTATAATCACTATCAATTACATAATGAGAGGTTAACATAATATCAGTAACCCCTATGCTAATTAAATAATCAATACTTTCTAAAGCTTGATCAATTGTCTTACTACCATCATCTACACCAGGTAAAACATGACTATGAATATCGATTATTTTATCCATAATATCCGTAGTAAGAACCGTAATATTTACCCTTTTTATTAGATGTACGGTTTAAAACTACCCCCAAAATATTAGCATTTACATTAACCAGATTTCTTTTTGAATCTTCTAATAGATGATATGATGTTTCCTTACAAGCAGTAACTATAATAACACCATCTACTAAGGTACTCATTACTAACGAATCAGGTAACCCGTTGATAGGTGCACCATCAAATATAACGATATCATAAGCTTCAGATAATAATGATATTAAAGTCTTATTTTTATCAGAGTTTAATAATTCTGATGGATTCGGTGGTGTCATTCCCTTATAGATAGTAGATAAATTTTTAACCATTGTTTCATTTATATAATTACGATATTCCTGTTTAACATCATCAAGTAATAAATTAGATAAACCTTTTCTATTATGTGCTTGAAATATTTTATGTTGTCTACCCTTACGGATATCACAGTCAACTAATAAAACATTACTACCACTATTTGCAAAAGCTACTGCTAAGTTTGACGCAATAAAACTCTTCCCTTCACCAGGAACACTACTCGTAACTAATATTGTCTTTATCTTCTTATCAACTGATGAGAATTGTAGATTAGTTCTTAATGTACGAATAGCTTCACTCATACGTGATTTAGGATCACTATTAATAATTAATTCATTTTCCATATCTCTCACCCCTATTTTTTCTTTTTATATTTAGGTACACTACCTAGAACTGGTAAACCTAACTTCTTTTCAATATCTTCTTCGGTTTTAATAGTATCATCTAAGTAAAACCAAATAACCACTATCATTGAACTTAAAACAAAACCTAATCCAGCCCCTAATACAAATTGTTTAACAACGTTTACATTATGTGGTTCCTTACTAACTAATGCTTTATCGATAATACTAACGTTTTCAATATTATAAATATCAATTATTTCCTTTTTAAAAACTTTAGCTATCTCATTAGCTATTTTTCTAGATACTCTTTTATCTTCATTAACTACTGATATCAAAATAAGTTCTGTATCACTTACATTATTAACCGAAACCTGTTTACTTAATTCCTGATAATTAGTATCTAATTTTAAATTATCAATAACTGTATCCAAAATTCTTCTACTTTTTACTATTTGACGATAAGTAGAAAGCAAATTCTTATTTAAGTTAACCTCATTTTGGGTAATAGTATTATTACCACCATCAGTTTTAGCTAATACTAAACTAGTTTGAGATTGATAAACCGGTACTTGTATATAATAAGTATAAATATAACTACCCGCTAGTCCTATAAAAACAAATAAGATTACTAATATGATTTTTCCTAAATAATACTTTAAAAAATCAATAATATTAAAATCTTCCATTATTACACCCCTCTTTTATGTGCTGTATTATAACATATTTTTATTAAAAACGCAAACCAAACAGATATTAATAACCTAATACTTCGTTTATACGCTTCTTAGCGCTACTAACACTATTATAATCAGGCTCCATTACATATAGCTTATAATTAGTTCCCATACTATAAGTATAATTATTACTATTACTTCCTGTTACCGCAATACTTTCTATATTCCAAGAAGGCATCTTATCTAGTTGGTATTTAATAAATGAAGTAATGGTATTCATCTCCATATCAGTTTGAAAACTACCACTTAAACTATTTAAAATACTATTATATTTACTAATTAAAACTCTTGATGAAGTAGCTTTATTAAGAATAGCTGTAATTACCTGTTGTTGATTAGCTCCCCTATGATGATCTCCTGTTAAGTAAGCATATCTTTCTCTAGCATAAGCTAAAGCCATTTTACCATCCATATGGTTCCATCCCTTATTAACATAAACTTTACTATTAGTCCATGGTTTAAATGATGTATCAGAGTATATATCGATACCACCAATTGTATCAACTACTGAGATTAATGTATCAAAGTTAACTCTTAAATAATAACTAATATCAATATCATATAAATTTTCTAATGTTGAAATACTCTTACTAATACCATATATTCCCGCATGAGTTAATTTATCCTTTAAACCAGTTGTACCCGCTAATTGTATATAATAATCTCTTGGTGTATTAACAAGTAATATTTTATTCGTTTTAGGGTTTACTATCGCCAGCATATTAACATCACTACGACCACGTACACTATTAACATTACCATATTGATCTATTCCACTAATATAAAGAATAAAAGCCTCATCCTTAACATTTACCTTATCTTTATCAGTTACCTCTTGGTGAGCCTTAATAGATATTTTAAAAGTATATATAACTTTTGTCTTATCAGAAAAACCCTCTACTTCTTCTTGTAGTAATGTATAATAACCATCTTCTATTACCATTCCATCAACACTTTTAGAAAGAAGTTCATCAGGCATTAACCCAAATTCACTATAAGCTTTTTTCTCATAATTAAGTTTCTTAGTTAAATGCTTTAATACTTCATTACTAGTATCATCCTCTAAATAACCAAGTTTCTTGTTTTTCAAATCCTTAAGTTCATTATAATTACTTTCTTTTAATACAATTACTGAATAAGATAAACCATCATATTCCTTGGTTTGTGTACTACTAAAGAAATTATAAGTATTATTCAAATAAATAATAACTATAATAAAACCACTTGTCATTAAAAACATAATAATTAATGATATTGTTTTAATAACTTTATTCGCTTTCCCAAATAATATTAACATCAAGACTAATAATACTAAAAATATTAAGGCATAGAAAATAAATAAATATTTACTAGGCACAACATCAAGTATAAAAACATAATAACTAAATAACGATAACACCAATAAGCAAATAACACTCATAACTATATTAACTATTTTAAACTTGCTTTTTTTCATAAATACCTCCCAGTT
>CAYRDW010000076.1:1742-3818 GCA_964423215.1 uncultured Muribaculaceae bacterium | reverse complement strand
ATATAGCTAATGATGGAACTGTAACTAAAGCTGATATAAATAATAAGTGGTATAGTTATGAAAAGAAGATTTGGGCTAATGCCGTAATTTTAAAAGATGAAACTAAGAGTTATGATAATGGTGAAGTAATACCAGAAGACAATATTGAGTCCTATTTTGTTTGGATACCAAAATACAGTTATCAGTTATGGGATTTAGGTGATTATAATAGTTCAACTGCTATTCAGAAAAAAGAACATACCATTCCTATAAGGTTTGGTACTACTGATACAGTAGATTCAAAAGATGGTGAATGTACGACTCCTAGATTATCAGGAGAAAGTGGAAACTGTAAAGTAGGAGATTATATGACTCATCCCGCTTTTCAAGCTTTTGATACAAAAGGACTATGGGTAGGAAAGTTTGAAACTGGATATGATGGCGCAACTACAACTACTGAAGCAGAAGTAAATAGTAGTGATGCAAATAAAACAATAATAAAACCTAGTGTTTATAGTTGGCGAAATATCCAAGTAGCTAATGCTTTTACGGTTAGTTATAACTATCAAAGAGATTTAGATAGTCATATGATGAAAAGTACCGAGTGGGGTTCTATTGCTTACTTATCTCATAGTAATTATGGAATCAATGGTGAAATTAGAATAAATAATAATAGTACCTATTTAACAGGCTATGCCGCAAATAATGCAAATGCAGCTGAATCAGCACCAGATAATAGTAAATATAATACTGAAATAGGATACTTAGCATCAACAACAGGAAACATAACGGGAATATACGATATGAGTGGTGGAGCATGGGAATATGTAATGTCAGTAACCTCAGATTTAAATGGTAAACCATTATCTGGACGTCATAATGTATATAATAGTGGCTTTAATGGAGTCTTTGGTAATCCATCAGCTGTTACAACTGATGATAATGGTTCTTTAACAGAAGGTGATGCTAGTGCTTTAGAACTAACAACCGGAATAAAGTTTCCTGATAGTAAATATTATGACTTATATCAAAATAATGGAAGTAATGTAATTTATAAATTTAGAATACTTGGCGATGCAACTGGAGAGAATGGGCCTTTTATGGGGAATAGAGGATCATGGTACAGTGATTATGCATATTTTTCTTTTTCTGGTAATCCATGGTTCTGTCGTAGCGGAGGTAACACTAGTAATACTAGCGCAGGTGGTTTTTACTTTGGAAACTACACCGGCAGTTCGGCCAATCACCTCAGTTTCCGCGCAGTTCTGTCTGTTAAATAGGATAGAAACTAGTAGTATAGAAGAAAACTATGAAGATTATTATAGGATGCTTTCAAGAATTTAAAAATTAATATGTTAGTAGTGAAAAATTGACTTTTTCTTCATTTTGTGGTATTATTTGGAATATCTTGTACTATTGGGGGTCAAGACTAGGGGGTTGAATTATGAGTAATAAAAGTTATATCTTTGATTATCTAGATGAAAATGATTTTAGTAAGAAAGAAAGATCAGTAAGAAAGTATAATATGCTTGCTTATAAGAAGTTATCATTTAACTATTATCCAGAAATCAGAAAAGGGAATTTTATAGGAAAAAAGATTTCTGAAAATACAAATGAAAATACTGTTTCTTATGAATTAGAATTACCTACTGATGATCTATTTAAAAAGGTTCATGGTATTATTCGTTTACATTATACTGTTTATCTAGATAAACATGTTGTTTTATTAACAAATATTACTCCAGAGGGAATTTTAGAAGAGGGACATCGTGCAGAATTAAAAGCATATAAAGGTGTTATGATTTCGAAAAGTAATCCCGAAAGAGATCGATTTAAAATCGATTTATTAAATATGTTAAACAAGTAAAAGTTGCTTGTTTTATATTTTGCTTAAAAAGTAAAAAAAGTTATTGCATCAAAATTTATAATATGGTATTATTAAATAGTCGTGGACCCTTAGCTCAGTTGGTTAGAGCATCCGGCTCATAACCGGACGGTCGATGGTTCAAGTCCATCAGGGTCCACCATTTATATTGTGCGGGCGTGGCGAAATTGGTAGACGCACTAGACTTAGGATCTAGAGCCTTACGGCATGGG
>CAYRDW010000076.1:0-1732 GCA_964423215.1 uncultured Muribaculaceae bacterium | reverse complement strand
GTGATGTTTCTATGAAACTCCCAGAAGTAAAAGACCTTTTGTGTTCGTTTGAAAGTTCAGATGGTGCACCATTTAATGTTCTTATGGGATTTATTTATCCCGTTTTTTTATGCCCTAAAACTTGTTTTATTTTTTATTTATTATATAATTGAAGTATTAAACATATAGTAAGTTTCTAATAGATGGAGGAAAATTAAAAAGGAGTTAAAAATAAGAAAAGCAGAAAATAGTGATTTAAGTCAAATAAATAAAATAGCTAAACAAGTGCAGGATTTACATGTAGAACTTAGACCGGATATTTATATTTTTAAGGATATTGTAATTTCAGAAGAAAGATATAAAGAATTGCTAACTGAGGGAATAATTTTTGTAGGTGAAAATAAAGAAAAAATTATCACCTATGCTGTTTGCTTTGTGAAAAATTGGGATAATCCAGGAAAAACAAAAAAAAGGGTGATGTTTATTGATCAAATAGGCAATGATACAAATTTTAGGAAATGTGGCATCGGTAAAACTATGATGCAATATATAATCAATTATGCAAAAGAAATTGATTGTGATAGAATTGAATTAGGAGTAAGTGCAGGTAATAAAAATGCAATTGCTTTCTATGAACACTTAGGTATGAAAGAAAAGTCAAGAACCTTGGAATTGGATTTAAAAAATTAAATAAAATGATTAAGTCAATTTTTATTAATTATTGGAGGAATTGAAAATGAAAGATGTAAATATTAAAGTTGGTACATATTCAGAAATTGGTACAGATGCACAAAAAGTAAGAAATGAAGTGTTTTGTATTGAGCAAAAAATAAACAAAGATATAGAAAGAGATGGACTTGATTCTACAGCAATACATGCAGTTGTATATGAAAAAGACAATCCTGTTTCAACAGGTAGACTTATATGTGAAAATAATAAATACTATATAGGAAGAGTTGCCACATTAAAAGAACATAGATGTAAAGGTTTGGGTAATTTAGTAGTAAAAGAATTAATAAATTGGGCCTTTAATAATAATATATCAGAAGTATATATACATGCTCAAAAGCATGCAGAGGAATTTTATAGAAAAATAGGATTTGAATCATATGGAGATGTGTTTTTTGAAGCAGGTATAGAGCATATCAGTATGGTTATAAATAAAGATGTTTCTTAAGACTATTTCATAATGGAAATAGATGATTAAAAATATAAAAAATGTTTATTGCATGAAAGTAAATGTACTTGTATTATCTCTTCAACATATGGAATTTAACAAATGTTGTTATACTTATATATTAGGTTAATTCTAAGTGAATTAATCTTTTTTTATAAAAGTGTTCTTAATTTTACTAATAATTATTACTACTTATTGGTTATTTTAATAGTTGGACTATTGAAATTATCCCCAATAGGAATAAAATTAAATATTTTATAAAAACACCTTGTGAAATACCTATAATTATAAGTGATAACGAAGATTTTATATTTAAAAAAGTAGATGATCGTATACCTTTTAGCTATAGTTTAGGTATGATATATTTAAATGATATTTCTGAAAATGTAATTGGTATTCTTGATAAAGAACAATTTAAAAAGAAAAAGAATATAAGAAAGATTGAAATTAAAATAAGAGCACTTAGTGAAGATAAAATTCTTTCCAAAGCTTATGCTTTCTTTGAAAAAAATAATAGTGTTTTTAAAAGAAGATTTATTCTATGTATTCCACAAAATATTTTAAGTGTTGACTTTT
>CAYRDW010000075.1:231-3841 GCA_964423215.1 uncultured Muribaculaceae bacterium | reverse complement strand
GCACCTTTTTGTAGAGGAATTTTTGATTCGAGTAATTCTTTATTTAAATTATATAATGCCACTTCCCAAGTCCAATTATCTTTATCACTATCGCTAAATATTTTAATATTACTACCTTTATTATCTGCATTAAATTCAGCAATTTCTGTTAATTTATTTTCGTTTGTAAAAAAATCGTTATCAGTTAATATTGCTACTTTTTTATTAATCGTCTTTGCTATCTCAACATAATTATTGTATCCAACACCACCTAAAGAAATAATTTCAATTCTTTCTTCTTCTAAAGTATTGGAATGTTGATCAACTTCTTGTTCCTTTTTCAAATCACTTACTATATCCTCATATGCTTTTTGAATTACAATATATTCAGTAGGACCTTCTACTAATACTACTTTTGGAGACAATATGAATTGTAATAAATTTAGATTGTCAGCTTTTTCAAAAAACTTTATTGCATTCCTTCCTTCTAAAGTATTAGTAATACTTTTTAGAGACTTTGCTTTTTTATCATTTATCCATATTACATTTCATAAATTGAGAGTATTTACAATTAATGAATTATGAGTAGTTACTATTATTTGGGTAGAATCGTTATCTTCATTTACATTCTTTATACTTTCTAACATCTTTCTTAAATTGATATGACTTAAATGATTTTCTGGTTCCTCTATAGATATTACATTTAACTTATCTTTGTTTCTACTTAATGCAATTTCTGTTTTTATTAAATTTTCTCTTCCTTTTCCTTTATTCTCAAGAGAAATTTTGTTTTCTAATACAGTTAAGATGTTTTCTAAAATTACTTTCTTGTTATCAATACCAAATTCACTATTATCATTCAATTGGTTTGCCCCAATTTTTTCTAAAACGCTATTTATTTCACTTCTAAAATCATTAGAAATTTTCAATCTTTCTAAATTGTCATATTTATTATAGTAAAGGTTTCTATTATAATAATTATATGTGTTAGAACTGTCTACTTTGGAATTATCTATTGATAAATATTTAAGTGGCTTACGTAATGGATTGTATGGTTTTCCTTGAAAGGTTTCCCATGACATATCATAATAGTCATATGGTATTTTTCCATCTAATATTGCACTTATCAAATCATCCCTAAAATCATCATTAAACTGACAAGTAAACTTTATTCCGTAATCATCATATTTTATGCTATCAATTTTTACTTCTCCCTTAAATTCATAATCTATATCACAATCTTTATCTAAATTTAAAAATAAATATATTTCTATTTTAGGTAATATAGCAAAGCTTTTGTTTTTTTCAAACTCTTGCACAGCTTTTTTATTTAATATTTCCTTAATAATATATTTATCATAGTTAGAATATTTTTTATTTAAAACAATATCAATTGCTTCTAATATTGTACTTTTACCACTTTCATTATCTCCAATTAAAATATTCATACCATTATTAAATTCAATTTCAAAATCTTCAAAAATTTTTAAACCTTTTATAACTAACTTTTTAATGTTATTCATATAAACACCTCTCTACATAAATTATACCTTAAACAAAAAAATTAGTCATTATTTTGGGCTAATTTTGATTATTACTATTCGTTTTTTTCTAATTCTTTTAATCTATTATTAACTTTTTGTATTGTTTCACTTCTCATATCTTTAGCCATTTTCTTTTGTTCTTCTGTTACTTCCATATGTCCAACAGTCTCCGCATTCAAAAATGGGACAGGGTCACTAATTCTAAATATATACTTATCTTCATTGCTCATATCTTTATATCTTTTACATTGTTCTTCCTTACCTAATTCTTTAAATTCTTCTAACGTAATTTTCCCCATATATTAAATCCTTTCATATCTCTCATATAACAAGCCAAACATATAATTCATACAAATATATTGATATATCTATTAAATCGCATATAATCGCGGTTAAATGCGAATATAACATGGGTTATTCATAAAACTCTATATTTTTCTCAATACAACAATACCTTACTTTATCTTTTCTTCTTTTATCGGTGGTTATATTTTCTAACTTATCGGAGATAATTAGATTTCTTTTTACAACTTCTACAAATATTTTCCATTCCTTATCATTTGGTTCATCTTCCCCAAACACAATCATAAAATCAAATTCATTTCCATGATGTATAACTCTAGGAGATACTCCCTTTTCACTACTATTACCAATCATTAAGCCATATCTTAGTCCACTATATAAGTCTTTATGTGCTTTCGCCTTATTACTATAAGTAATCGTATCATGTGTTGTTATTTTTCCATACTTACTTTCTATAATTAACTTAGGTATTGATTGATTGCCTCTTTTTTCCTTTATAAGTAAATCAACCTCATATTTCATAATGTTAACATCTGCATTATTATCAGTATAACTATTGATAAATACTGAATATGGTATCTTCTCAAAACACACCACTTCGTACTTATTATTATCTAATTCTTTTTTTAATAATTCACTTATTTTTATAGTCCATAAGTCTTCTGTTTTATTTTTCATAATATAACACCCAACGACATTATATCACAAAAATATACGATATTAAGCATATTGATATTATTTTATATTACTATCACTGATTTCTAATAATTATACAATTATTGTAAGAGGTGTATTATGAATAAAACGATTGAAAATAATTTAAAGGAAGTAAGATTAAATAGAGGTCATAAACAAACTAAGGTTGCTATGGATTTAGGGACAACTCAAGAAACGATTAGTTCATACGAAACTGGTAGAATTTTCCCTAGTTATCCAATGCTTATAGACTTAGCAAAATATTACAACACATCTATTGATTATCTTTTATGTAGAACTAAATACGATATGCCAATAGATACTATTAAACCTAACAACATTTCAGATAAAGATTTCATTCTTTTAAATAAAATCAATAAACTATCTTCTACTGATAAAGCAAAAGCTGAAGCTTATATTGATGGTCTTAATGATAAATAGCTATACTTATTTCCTTGATACCTTGTAGTAATACTTTGATTTACAACTACTTATGAAATAAATATGTATAACAATATCTTAAAATTTTTATATGACTTATTTAGTGATTAAACCTAATATTTTATATAATTCTTTCTATTTATTATTATATTGGTTTATATATAAATTTTATATCTATTATATGATACTTACTATGGTATCATTTTTTTGTTTTTTTCCTTTAATAATAGGAGTTTGCTTCGTTTATCTCTCTCTGAATACTCTGCACTTTATTAACTTCTTTTTTTAAATATTCGTTAAGGGCTTTATCTACACAATATATATAACAGCCTTTAATACCTCTAGTCAGCAATACTCTATACGTGTTTTTAATGATTTCATCAGCAGTTTTGTTTGCTAAATCAGGATTTTCTTTATACATTTTTTTAATTCCTTTAAAGGATGGATCACTTGAAGCATGTTCGAAAATATTTGTTTTTATCTTTCCATCTTCATAATATATATCCTTACCAAGTATTACACCTACATAATCAAATTCTAGACCTTGTACAGAATGGATACATCCCGCTTCATTAATAGAGCCATCAATTGCAAAAGTTTGCTTCGCTCCTAAATTCCAACTGATACTATAATCATCTATCACAATA
>CAYRDW010000075.1:0-221 GCA_964423215.1 uncultured Muribaculaceae bacterium | reverse complement strand
ATCTGCATTGTCAATTTCTTTCTTATTCCAATTCCAACAATATCCCGATAATATGCGTGAAACAGAACTTTTATTTTTATCTTTAATATTTTTCTCTAGTTCAAAGGCATTATCCACAATTTGAAGCTCATAATTTAAATCATTATCATTGTATTTTGTTTCTAGTCCAAGAATATAATCAATAAAATTCAAGTAATTGTTAGAACCATTACACCTAAATT
>CAYRDW010000074.1:0-3872 GCA_964423215.1 uncultured Muribaculaceae bacterium | reverse complement strand
TTAACTTTTATTATGTATTCAGTTTAACATTTATAGGTATCTTAGGCAAGAAAAAAGAAGCTATTATTTATTAGCTTCCTTTAGAATTTCAATTACTTTTCTCATTTCTAAGTCGTATTTAATCATTTCTTTACCACCGAACATTTTAAGTAGTTCTTCTTCGGTTGTTTGATATTTTTCAGAAATATCTTTAATTTCTTTATCTACTTCTTTATCAGTAATTTCTACTTTTTCTAGTTTAACGATTTCTTCTAACATTAAACGATATAAAACATGTTGATAAGCATCTTTTTCCATTTGATCTCTTAATGCTTTTTCATCACTTTGAGTAAACTGGAAATACATTTCTAAATTGATTCCTTGCATTTTTAATTGTTCATCAAACTTATGTAACATATTATCAATTTCTTCTTCTACCATTTCTTCTGGTAAATCTACTTCAACACTTTTTCCAACCTCTTCTAAGAGTTGATCTAAATATTTGTTTTCAGCATCCATTTCTTTTTGAACTTTAATATTTTCTTTAATTTCTGCTTCTAACTTTTCTTTAGTGTCGACTCCTTCCATACCTAGGTCTTCAAATAAGTCTTTATCTAATTCTCTTTTTTCTTTAGTCTTAATTTCATTTACTTTTACTTTAAAGACTACTGCTTTACCTTTTAAGTCTTCACTCATATAATCTTCTGGGAAAGTAATATTTAAATCTTTTTCTTCACCAGTTTTAAGTCCAATTAACTGTTCTTCAAAACCTGGAATAAAAGTATTACTTCCTATTTCAAGAGAATAGTTTTCTCCTTTACCACCTTCGAAAGCAACATCATCTTTAAATCCTTCAAAATCAATAACAGCGATATCTCCCTGTTCTATTTTTCCATCTTTAGTTACTAATTCAGTATACTTTTCTAATAAATGTTCAAGTTCATGAGCTATTTCTTCTTTAGTTACTGTTACTTTTTCTTTTGAAACTTTTAAACCTTTATATTTTTTAACTTTTACTTCAGGTGAAGTTATAATTGAAAAAACAAATTCAACACCTTTTTCATCAATTGATTTAATATCAACACGTGGTTGAGCTACAGGAACAATTTCTTTATTTTCTTCCATTACTTTTTGATAAGCTGTTTGTAGTAAACTTTCAGCAGCATCAATATAAAGTGATTCTTTTCCATATTTCTTTTCAAAAACATCTCTAGGACATTTTCCTTTTCTAAAACCATCAACTGTAACATTCTTTACATTTTCTTTGAATGCTTTATCAACAGCAGCAGTCCATTCTGCTCCTTCAATCTTAACAGTTAAATCTTTTTTATTAACATTTTCTTTTTTTGCCATTTTATTTCCTCCAATACTCTTAGTATTATATAATACTTTTTTTGTTTAGACAAGTAATCCTATTAAAAAATAAGTTAGTATTCTAACTTATTTAATTTCAGTTATTTCTACTTGATAAGTTCCGTTGGGACTTTCTACTGTAACTACATCGCCAACTTTTTTATCCATAAGGGCTTGGGCAATTGGACTCTCATTTGAAATTTTACTCGCAAATGGGTCTGCCTCCTGACTACCAACGATTTTATATTCATCTTCTTCGTCTTCATCATCTACATATTTTATCGCAACAGTTGATCCAAGACCTACCTTATCTTTCGATGTTTCATCGATTAATTGGTAGTTATCTAACATCTGTTCTAATTTCTTGATTCTAGCTTCGATTTGTGCTTGTTCATTACGCGCAGCATCATAATCGGCATTTTCTGATAAGTCTCCTAAAGCTCTAGCTTCTTTAATTGATTGAACATTGGCTGGTCTTTTTACATTAATTAAGTCAGCTAATTCAACTTTAATTTCTTCTAAACCTTCTTTAGTTAAATAGAATGGTTTCTTTGTGCTCATCATAATCACCTCTCTTTAAAATTCTTCTAAAATTTTACCATACTTTTATCTGTTTGTCAACGTATTTTTATTAACAGTTAATTTTAATATTTAAAATTTTATTAATACAATGAATAAAATACTCATCGGTCATACCCGCAATATAGTCAATAACGATTCTTTTAGGGTCTTCCTGGGTAACATATTCTAAATTAGCATGGTTTAAATAGGTTCGATAAATATCACTTTCTTTGTTTTTTTCTAAAACATCTTTTAATAATTTATCATAAATTAGGTTCATGCCTTTTTGATAAAAATCTAACTGTTCTTTACTATTAGCTTTATCATAGATATTCTTATAATTAAATTTCTTTAGAGCAGTAATAGCATTAAATACATTATCACTCATTTTAATGTATGGTTTATCAATACTATTTTCAATAATATCATGAATAATAGTATTAACTATTTCTTTATTAGTACTACCTAGTACTTCTTTTATTTCTTGAGGAATTTTATTACGATTAAAAACACCAATATTAATAGCGTCTTCAATATCACGACCTAAATAACCTACAATATCACTAATTCTAACTACACAACCTTCTAGAGTCATTGGCCTTAGTTTTTTAACTGTTTCATCGTTATAATAACAGTCTTTATATTCAGCTAAAAATTCTTCTTTAGTTTTTATACGTGGTTCATATTTACTTGATAATAATTCACCATTATGACATAAAACACCATCAAGAGTTTGGATAGCTAAATTTATTCCTTGTTGATTATTTTCTAATGTAAGAAAAGTTCTAACACTTTGCACATTATGATTAAAAGCTTGATTTAACTCACGACGTGATATTTCATCTAAGAATTTTTCACCTACATGGCCGATAGGAGTATGACCAATATCATGACCTAAAGCTATAGCTTCAATTAAGTCTTCATTTAAGTTTAGTGCTCTTCCAATCGTTCTCGCAATTTTACTAACTAGTTGAACGTGAATAATTCTTTTACTTATATGGTCGTTATTATTAAATGAAAAGACTTGAGTTTTATTTAGATATCTTGTATATGATAAAGAATGAATAATACGGTCTATATCACGATAAAAAGCTGGTCTCATATCGATGTTATCAGTATCTTCTTTTAAACGAATAGCTTGACTTGATTTACAGGCATATTCAGCTAAGTTTTTTTCTTTGTTTAAAAAGTTTTCTTTAACTTTTTTTAAGACTTCTTTATCCATATTTACACTCCTATTTTTTATTTTCTGCTTGTTCTCTTAGTTTGTTTACTTCTTTGTTTTCTAAATATTCATCATATGGTAATCTGCGATCTATTACACCTTGTGGTAATAGTTCAATAATACGATTAGAAATAGTACTAACGAATTGATGGTCATGAGAGGCAAAAATTATTTCTGAATCATATTTAATCAAACCATTATTTAAAGAAGTTATACTCTCTAAATCTAAATGGGCTGTTGGTTCATCTAAAATTAACATATTATTAGCTTCTAACATACATTTTGATAACATACAACGAGCTTTTTCACCACCTGATAAAACTGGTACTTTTTTAAAGACATCTTCACCAGAGAATAACATTCTTCCTAGAAAGCTTCTTAATACCGTTTCATCATCAGCATTATAATATTGACCAATCCATTCCATAATATTATAATCTTTAGTAAAATAAGCATTATTATCTTGTGGAAAATAACTCTTAGTAATTGTTTTTCCCCAAATAACTTCTCCAGAATCAAACTTTTCTTCACCCATTAATATTTTAAATAGTGTTGTCTTCGCCATATCATTATTCCCTACAAAAGCTATTTTATCACCCTTTAATACAGTAAATGATACTTTATCTAAAACTTTTTTACCATCAACTGTTTTACATAGGTTCTTAACTGTAAGAATTTCTTTTCCTGATGGTTTCTCTGGTTTAAAATCAATATATGGATATTTTCTTGATGATGGCACTATTTCATCTAATTC
>CAYRDW010000073.1:0-3902 GCA_964423215.1 uncultured Muribaculaceae bacterium | reverse complement strand
TAATTGAACTAGCCGATAAGTTACATAACTTGGTTTCAGATTATTCATTATTTATTAAAAAAGGAAAAGACTCACTACCGACAATAAGTGGCAGTTATGAAGATGTTAAATGGTATTATCTAACTATGCAAGATATTTTCAATAATAGATTAGATAATAATATTCTATTAAGCCGATACAATGAAATAGTTGATTTATATTTTAAATAAAACACATATAATAAGGTTGCGTTTAGTTTAAAATTTTAATATAATAAATACTCAAATTATTATTATCACTATATATAAACAATGATCATCAAAACAATAATAATATCAAATAAGTGTATCAATAATACATTTAAATTCACTTGTTTGTCGTTATCTCAAAAAAATATACCCCTGATTTTTATTAAATCTTAATCTTCTATATATCATATATAAATAACACAAAATATTAAAGAAATAACTGTTATTTTAATTTAGGAGGAAAATATGAAAATAATACTAGGGTCTAAAAGTTTATCAAAAAGAAGGTCTTTAGAAATGGCCTTAAATGAATTAGGAATTATAGACTATACTATCGAATGTCTTAATTCAGCATCAGGTGTTAGTAGTAAACCAGTTGGTAATGAAATCATTACAGGTGCAGACAATAGAAATCAAGAATCAAAAAAGTACGCAAAAGAGCATAATATTGAATATGATTATCTATGTGCTATAGAAGGTGGCTTTATATTAGATGAAAGTGATTTACCATTCGTTGTTACATATGCAATTGTTGAAAGTAAAACAGGTAAAAAATCAACAGGTAAATCTTTAAGTATCCGACTTACCAAAAATGTCTTTGATTTTATTAGAAATGGAGGTTCAATAAATAAAATAATTGAGGAGATTAATGGAACAAGTGCCAATAAACAATCAGATGGAATAACCGGATTTTTAACAAATGGCATATATAAAAGGGATATTGTAGATAAAGATGCTGTATTTTCAGCCTTCCATTCATTTATATTTAAAAATAAAAGAGATGTTTTATCAGAAGCAGTAAAAAAGAAAACTTTAAATAAATCACAATAATAATATTATCTTTCATATAATATACTATTGTAATATTATATAAGGAGAAATATATGAAAGATAAAGTAATCTTAGAACCAGCTGCCGAAGAAGTTTCAAAGGAAAGCTCTATACCTCCCTTGATATTTGAATTACCACCAGCTATAGGTCGAGAAAAACTTGAGAAAGCCCAAAATTTTCCTGTCTATAAATATCCCGTTAATATATCTAGTACTATTTTTAATACTGAAAAAAATGGAAATATAAAAGTTTATTTTGTATCTCCAGTAAATAGTCAGAACACTCCACGAGTAATTTTTTATATTCATGGGGCTGGATGGGTATTTGGTAGTTTCCATACTCATGAAAAATTAGTTAGAGAATTAAGTGCTAGAACCAATTCAATTATTATCTTTCCAGAATACACTAGATCACCAGAAGTAAGATTTCCTGTAGCTATTGAACAGTGTTATAGTACTATGTGTAATATACCTAAACTACTTAGAAAGATGAACTTAGTTGCCAATTTAAATAACTTTACTGTTGCGGGTGATAGTGTAGGTGGAAATATGGCAATAGCGATGGCTTTTATGTCAAAATATCAAAATGGTCCCAAAATACATAAAGAACTATTATACTACCCAGTAACTAATGATGATTTTAATACTGATTCATATAACCAATTTGCAGAAGGGTACTATTTATATAAAGATGGAATGAAATGGTTCTGGGATCAATACGCTCCTAACTTAGTAGATCGTAATTACATAATTGCTTCTCCGTTAAAAGCATCTTTAGAACAACTAAAAGGCTTTCCCAGTATAATGATTATAAATGGCGAGGCTGATGTTCTTAGAGATGAGGGTGAAGAATTTGCATCTAAACTTATGAAAGCAGATGTCGATGTAACCCAAATTCGTTTTAAAGGAATGATTCATGACTTTGTAATGCTTAATAGTTTAGATAATACAAATGCTTGTAGATCAGCTATGGATGTATCAACATGCTGGATAAATAGAAAAAACAATGATCAATAAGTCACAAGTTAATAATTAAAATTGTGAGATTTATCTAAATATATTTTCTTTCTGACTAGGAAGATGTATAATATAGAAAAGGAGAGAGTGTAAATGAAAAAAATAGTAATCAGTTTATTAGTTACTGCCATTATTGGATTTATAGTTTTTTATCTAACATTACCAGCAATTAATATTCATAGTCTTGGCTTTTGGGTATACTTGGTTTTCTTACTTATCTTATTTGGATTCACTTTATTATGTTTCTCGGTAGATAGCACTGGAAAATTAAGAGAATCAACAAAAACGCTATCAGCAATAGGAATCTCAATTGCTGTTATCATCGTTGGCGTAATTGTAGTTAATATCTTTATATCACCAATATTCAGATCAAAAGAATATAGTAAGAGAATAACTGTTAATGAAGATAAAGAATTTGTTGAAAATGTTAAACCGGTTGATTTTAAATCCTTACCATTATTAGATAAAGCATCTAGTCAAAAATTAGGTGATAGAGTAATGGGACAAATGCCAGAGTTAGTATCACAATTTTATGTATCAGACTTATATACACAAATAAATTATCAAGATACAATTGTTCGTGTAACACCACTTGAATATAATGGTTTATTTAAATATTTCTCTAATCGTAAAGATGGAGTTAAAGGTTATATTGTAGTTAACTCAGTAGATGGTACTTCAACTTTAAAGAAACTACCAAAAGGAATGAAGTATGTAGAATCTGCTATGTTCCAAGAAGATCTTAATCGTCATTTAAGATTTAAATATCCAACTAGAATATTTGGAGAAAAAACTTTTGAAATTGATAATGAAGGAAATCCATATTGGATAGTTCCAACTGTTCGTTATAAAGGTGTAAGCGTTAAAGCTGAAATAGATAGTTTAATCATTTTGGATCCAATTACTGGAAAATCAAAAGAGTATAAAATTGAAGATGTACCTACTTGGGTAGATCATGTTTATTCAGCTAGTTTGATTATTGACCAAGTAGATGATTGGGGACAATATAAAGATGGATTCTTAAATTCACTATTCGGGCAAAAAAATGTAGTTCAAACTACAACCGGATATAACTACACAACTATGAATGATGATGTTTATTTATACACAGGAATTACATCTGTATCATCAGATGAATCAAATATTGGATTTATCTTAACTAATATGCGTACTAAAGAAACTAACTTTTATGCAGTTCCAGGTGCTGAAGAATACTCAGCAATGGATAGTGCTAAGGGTCAAGTTCAACAAATGAATTATGAAGCAACATTCCCGTTATTAATTAATTTAAATAATAGAGCTACTTATTTACTATCATTAAAGGATGCAGCTGGCTTAGTAAAAATGTATGCCTTTGTTGATGTAGAAGATTATCAGAAGGTAATAATAACCGATGCCGCAAAGGGAATCGAAAAAGCTGCTGAAAATTATTCAAATAATGTAGATTTAGAAAAAGATGACTCAATATTACTTGAAAAAGAAATAGAGGTTATTTCTATTAGCAGTGCTAATATAGAAGGAACAACTTACTACTATATTAAAGACCAAGAAGGCAAAAAATATATGGTATCTATTAAAGTAAATAAAAACAACTTACCTTTTATTGAAAAAGGAACAAAATTAAAAATAAACTATAGTAAAGAAACTGAAGTAACAGAAATCGATAAACTTGAAATAAAATAGGTAAATATAATGAATATAATAAGCAAAGGTAACATATGATAAATTGTTGCCTTTTCTTTATTATATAGAGAAATTTCCAAAGTCTTCCAAAAACCGTCAAAAAGAGACAAAAAAGTAAAAAAAGTAGTTGACTAATAAGGGTAAA
>CAYRDW010000072.1:0-3932 GCA_964423215.1 uncultured Muribaculaceae bacterium | reverse complement strand
TTCTTTGAGTATTCAACAGTATTGAATTGAATTGCTGTATAGAAATATGTGAAGAACATAATCAAAACAATATTCATTATTGAATAAATCCAAATACCTACTGATCCTTGTGGAGTTAAATATTTTAGAACCCATTGTGCAAAAGGCCCATCTGAAAACAGTGTAATTGTTTGTGGTAGGGAAAGTAGTGCAGATGCAAATATTACTGGCATAACTCCAGACATTGATACCTTAACTGGTATATGTGTACTTTGACCACCATACATCTTTCTACCAACAACTCTCTTAGCATATTGTACTGGGATTTTTCTTTCACCTTCTTGTAGAGCTACTACAAAAGCGATAATGGCTAAGAATACTATTCCCATTATTAATACTTTTATAAATTCAAGCTGTCCTGAAGCTATTCCTCTAAATACACCAATCATATTAGCTGGTAATTTAGAAATAATCCCCACGAATATAATTAATGAAATACCATTTCCTATACCATTTTTAGTAATTTGTTCACCAATCCAAACCAAGAAAGCTGTACCTGCTACTAAAGTAATTACAACAATAACCTTTTGTAATGTACCTGCGCTTGGCTCTAAAGCATCTCTAAATATACCCATTGTATATCCTATTGCTTGAACTGCAGCTAAAGCTATGGCTGTGATTCTTGTTAGTTTGTTGATTGTCTTTTTACCCTCTTCTCCTTCTTTAGCTAATTCCTCTAGTTTTGGAATAGCAATTGTTAGAAGCTGCATTATAATAGATGCAGTTATATAAGGGTAAATGTTAGTTGCAAATATTGAGAAGTTACTAAAAGTTCCTCCCGCCATTAAGTCAAGAAATTGTAAAATCCCACCTTGTGATGACTCAAAAATACTACTAATTATTGCCTTATTCATATAAGGCACTGGAATACTAGATCCTAATCTAAAAACTAGTAACATTAATAATGTAAAATTGATTTTCTTCCTAATATCTGGTATTTTCCATGCACTTCTCAAGGTAGAAATCATTTATATCACCTCTACCTTTCCACCAACAGCTTCGATTTTTTCTGTAGCAGATTTACTGAATCCATGAGCCTTAACATCAAGTTTCTTTGTTAATTCTCCATTACCTAATACTTTTATACCATCGATTACTTTACCTCTTTTAACTAAACCTTCCTTAATTAATAGTTCTGGAGTAACCGCTGTATCATCAGAAAATACATTTAAATCTTCTATATTAACTATCGCAAATTTCTTCGCAAATATATTTGTAAACCCTCTTTTAGGAAGTCTTCTGAATAACGGCATTTGGCCACCTTCAAATCCAGGTCTAACTCCTCCACCTGATCTTGCATTTTGACCATCGTGTCCTCTTCCTGAAGTCTTTCCTAGACCAGATCCAATACCTCTACCTAATCTCTTCCTCGTTTTACTTCCTCCGCCTTTATTTGGCTTTAATTCATGAAGTTTCATTGAGTACACCTCCTTACGCTTAGTCTATTAATTCAACCATGTAGCTTACTTGATGTATCATTCCTCTAACTTGAGGGGTATCATTCTTTTCAACTACTTGACCGATCTTTTTTAATCCAAGAGCTTCGATTGTTCTCTTGTGGGTTTCAGGTCTGCCAATTGGGCTTTTAACCAATTTTATCTTGATCATAGTCATTCTTAATCCCCCCTAGCCTAATAGTTCTTCTACAGATTTTCCTCTTAATTTAGCAACTTCTTCTGCCTTCTTTAACCCTCTTAAAGCTTCCATAGTTGCATTTACAACATTTCTAGGGTTACTGCTTCCTAGTGATTTAGTTCTGATATCTCTAATTCCTGCTAACTCACATACAGCACGAACAGCCCCACCAGCTATAACTCCCGTACCTTCTTTTGATGGTTTTAATAGTACTCTACCTGCACCAAATACTCCTGTTATTTCATGCGGTATACTTGTTCCTACAATTGGAACTTGGATGATATGTTTTTTAGCATCTTGGATTGCTTTTCTAATAGCTTCTGGTACTTCTAATGCTTTAGCCATACCTACTCCTACGTGTCCGTTTTCGTCTCCAACTACTACAAGAGCACTAAACCTAAAGTTTCTACCACCTTTAACTACTTTAGTAACACGATTTATATTAACAACTCTTTCTTGTAAGTCTAATTCATCTGGATTTATAAATGTGCGGTCCATTAATTCCCCTCCTTCTATTAAAACTTAAGTCCTGATTCTCTAGCACCATCGGCAAGTGCTTGGATTCTACCGTGATAGATGTTTCCACCTCTATCGAAAACAACATTTTCTATGCCTTTGTCTAATGCTCTTTTAGCGACTAATTCACCTACGGTTTTAGCAGCTTCTTTATTAGAAGTTGAAGTAAGGTTAAGAGACTTATCTAAAGTAGAAGCTGATGCCAATGTAGTACCTTCAACATCATCAATTATTTGAGCATATATATGTTTGCCACTTCTAAAGACATTTAGTCTTGGTATTTCGGAAGATCCTGATATCTTCTTTCTTACTCTACTATGTCTTGCTTTTCTATTAACATTTTTATCAATCTTTTTTAGCAATGTTTTTCACTCCCTTCTACTTACCTGTCTTACCAACCTTACGTCTAACAACTTCATCAGAATATCTAACACCTTTACCTTTGTAAGGTTCTGGTTTTCTAAATGCTCTAATAACTGCTGTATAGTTGCCAACTTGTTGTTTGTTTGTACCTTTTACGATTATCTTGTTAGCTGCTGGCACTTCTACTTCTATTCCATTTGGATCTTCTAATTCGATTGGATGTGAGAAACCTAAGTTTAGTATCAACTTATTACCTTGCTTTTGCGCTCTATATCCTGTTCCTTCAATTTCTAATGTTTTAGAATATCCTTCAGTTACACCTTCAATCATATTAGCGATTAAAGTTCTTGATAAACGATGTAATGATCTATGTCTTTTGTTTTCAGTTGGTCTAGCAACTGTTAATTCTCCGTCTTCTATTGTTATTTCCATATCTGGACTAATATTTTCAGTTAATACTCCTTTTGGTCCTTTTACTTCTACAACATTATTGTCAAGTATTTTTATATCAATTCCACTTGGGATGTTTATTGGTTTCAGTCCTATTCTAGACATGAGTGCACCTCCTGTTCCATAATTTAATTGTTATATTACCAAACATAACAAATAACTTCTCCGCCTATACTTTCTTTTCTAGCACCTTTATCAGTCATAATACCATTTGATGTTGAAAGAATAGCTATTCCTAAACCACCTAAAACTTTTGGTACTTGGTCATTTTTTACGTATACTCTAAGTCCTGGTTTGGAAATTCTCTTAATTCCACTTATTACTTTTTCATTTTGGTTACCATATTTTATATCAACCCTTATAATTCCTTGCTTACCATCCTCTATAACATCAAAGCCCTTGATGAATCCTTCATCAAGTAAGATTTGAGCTAACTGCTTTTTCATATTGGAAGCAGGAATATCAACGGAATCATGTTTTGCATTATTACCATTTCTTATCCTAGTTAACATATCAGCTATTGGGTCTGTCATCATAATTAGCTACCTCCTTTCATAACTTCTATTACCAGCTGGCTTTTCTTACTCCAGGTATTTGACCTTTATATGCTAATTCTCTAAAACAAATACGGCATACTCCATATTTTCTTAAATAAGCATGTGGTCTACCACAAATTTTACATCTATTATACTCTCTTGAGCTAAATTTTTGAGTTCTCTTTTGTTTAGCAATCATAGATTTTTTTGCCAAATTACTTCCCTCCTCCTTTACTTTCTAAAGGGCATTCCCATTTCTTCTAAGAATACTCTAGCTTCTTCATCAGTCTTAGCAGTTGTTACTACAACTATGTCTAATCCTCTGATAGATTCTACCATATCATATTCAATTTCTGGGAAAATTAATTGTTCCTTTAAACCAAGTGCATAGTT
>CAYRDW010000071.1:0-4118 GCA_964423215.1 uncultured Muribaculaceae bacterium | reverse complement strand
CTTTATATAATGTAAAAGAAAGTGGAATTCCTTTTACAGTTATTGGTGATAGTACTTTACTTGGTTTCTCACAAAGTAAAAAGTGTACGATGGAGAAAAAAATATATAAATATTCTTATCATGCTTATGATAATAAAGTAGGAACATCTTTACTTGATATTGGTTATCGTAATGATTTAGTGGGTGATGTAAAAGAATATAATGATAATAGTGATTATGTAATAGAAGAAGGATCTAATAATGTTACTAATCAAGAACCTGTAAATAAAGAAGAAAATGGTTTTAATTCTATTTGGAGTAATGATAAATATAAGGCTAGTATTATACTTTGTAGTGGTGGACTGTTACTAGGAATAATTGTTTTAATACTTGGTTTAAAAGAAAGGAAACGTAGAATATGATTTGGTATATTGTAGGAATAGTAATATTAGTAATAATTATTATTGTTTGTTTCTTTGTTTTGAAATATTTATCTAAAGAAGAGAAAAACTTTTTGGAGGTATCTAATAGATATCTAAAGAATATTGGGAAGGGTTATACTAAAGAACAGTATGCAGAATGGGCTTTTAATACTTATAATGATATTATAATGGGCGTTCAAAATGAAAAATATAATTATTTAAGAGATATATTAGCAGATGATTTATATAATAATTATTTATTAGCTATTAAAAATGAGAAAGATCGTAAAGTTAAGAATGTAGTTAGTAATTTAAAATCAGTATTTTCAAAATTAGTTAATTTAACTGTAAATGGCGATATGGAAATAGCTAAAGTATGGCTTAAAGTTAGTTATTCTGAATATTTACTTGATGTATCTCCTATAGCTGAAGATAATGTAGAAAATGTTAATAAGGAAAGAGTAATTAGTGGTAGTAAGGATAGAAAAATAGAAAAAGAGTATATTTTGACTTTTGTTAAAACTAGAACTGATAAGGAAAGTATTGCTTGTCCTCATTGTGGTTTTATAACTCATATTGTTTATCAAAATATTTGTGTAAGATGTGGTTCTACAATTGTTAACAAAAAATACCATTGGGTATTAGTAGGAAAAGAAGAACGAAAGAGTATAAACTAAATACATAATAGAAGTTAAATATATAGATACTAGTAGTATGGAGGTATCATAATGAAAAATAATAGTAAAAAGATAATAATGGGAGTATTAGGAATACTATCTCTCATTTTAATAACATTTGGAGTAACTTATGCAGTGTTTAACTATACAAAGTTAGGAACTACTGAGAATACAATTACTAGTGGAACTTTAAAGTTTCTCTATACTGAAAACACTGGTGTAGGTAATGGAATAAGTATAACTAATGCTTTACCTGTAAGTGATGAAATAGGTAAGAACTATTCTACTGAAGGTTATGTATTTGACTTTAAAATAGAAGGAACTAATAGTGGAACAGAAGCTATTAATTATGAAGTAACTTTAAGGAAGAAAAGTACTAGTACTTTAATAGATAATGCAGTTAAGGTTTATTTGACTGATATGACTAATAATACTGATACTAGTATAGTAGCCCCAACTCTATATAGTAATCTAACTAATACCACCATCGATGTTGGAAATAATGTTGAAAAAACTTTATATAATGGAACTGTACCTGGAGGAGAATTAACTTACTTAAAGAACTTCAGACTTCGTATGTGGATAGATGAAGCAGCTGACTTTAGTAGTGGTGACTTAAATGATAAGAGTTTTACAGCAACGATAAATGTGTATGCTAACGCTAATGTAGTAAGTGAACCTAGTATTTATAAAGAAACCATATTAAATGGAACCGATCCAGTGTTAAAAGATAATCTTATACCTATCAAAATAGCTGATGATGGAACTGTAACTAAAGTTGATATTAATACTGAATGGTATAATTATGAGAATAAGATTTGGGCTAATGCTATAATTTTAAAAGATGAAACTAAAAGTTATGATAATAATGAAGTAATACCAGAAGATGATATCGAATCATACTTTGTTTGGATACCTAAGTATAGTTACCAGTTATGGGATTTAGGAGAATATGATGCTTTAACTAGTAATGATGATACTAAGGTACATACCATTCCTATTAAGTTTGGTACTACTGATACAGTAGATTCAAAAGATGGAGAATGTACTACTCCTGGAACATCAGGCCAAAGTGGCAATTGTGTAGTAGGAGATTATATGACTCATCCCGCTTTTCAAGCCTTTGATACAACTGGTTTATGGGTAGGAAAATTTGAAACTGGTTATGATGGAGCTAGTAGTACAGGTGCAGCTGAAGTAAATAGTAATGATTCATCAAAAATAATAATCAAACCTAATGTTTATAGTTGGAGAAGTATAACAATAGGAAATATGTTTAAAGCAAGTTATGATTATCAAAGGGATTTAGAAAGTCATATGATGAAGAATACTGAGTGGGGAGCAGTAGCTTATTTATCTCATAGTAGTTATGGTTCATCAACATCAGTAAGAAATAATAATAATAGTGCTTTCATTACTGGATATGCATCTACAGTAGAACCAATATTAGGTCATAATAATGGAGTGAGCATTGAAGGTAATAGAAATCAATCGACTAAATTAGGAGTAGATGGAACTTATACTGTTAATTATTTAAATAGTGATAGTAAAGTTGCATCTACAACTGGTAACATAAGTGGAATTTATGATATGGCAGGTGGTGCTTGGGCTTATGTAATGGCTTATACAACTGGAGCAGGATCTGGTAAAGACCTAAGTAAAATTACATCATTATATAATGATTTCTTTACTAATAATGACTGGAATAAATACTATGATAAATATAATTTGACTTTGGCTACTCAATATAATAACCGAATTTTAGGAGATGCAACTAGTGAATTAGGACCATTCCAAAACAAAAAAAATCCAACTGGAGATAATTATCCACAATCTAGTTGGTATAATGATTATGGAAAAATGATTTATTCTACTTATCCATGGAATCGTCGAAGTGGTTACTATGGTGATGGAGTTCGTGCAGGATTATTTGCATATATGTCTTTTACCGGTGGTAGTTTTGATAGAGTATCTTTTCGGATAGTTTTAACACCATAATAAATATAGGTTCTTAAAATTAAAATAGTAAACTAAATACATAATAGAATTTGGATTAGAGATACTAGTAGTATGGAGGTATCAGGATGAAAAGTAATAGTAAAAAAGTAATAATGGGAGTCTTAGGAATACTATCTCTCATTTTAATAACAGTTGGAGTAACCTATGCCGTATTTAACTATACAAAATTAGGTACTACTGAGAATACAATAACTAGTGGAACTTTAAAGTTTTTATATACTGAAAATACTGGTGTGGGAAATGGAATAAGTATAACTAATGCCTTACCAGTAAGCGATGAAGTAGGTAAATATTATGCAACTGAAGGTTATGTCTTTGACTTTAAAGTAGAAGCAGCTAATAGTGGAGCTGAAGTTATTAATTATGAAGTAACTTTAAGAAAGAAGGCTACTAGTACTTTAACTGAAAGTGCAGTTAAGGTTTATTTGACTGATATGACTAATAATACTGATACATCTATAATAGAACCAACTCTTTTTAGTAACTTAAATGATACAACCATTGATGTGGGAGATAATGTTGAAAAAACTTTATATAATGGAACTGTACCTGGAGGAGAATTAACTTACTTAAAGAACTTCAGACTTCGTATGTGGATAGATGAAGCAGCTGACTTTAGTAGTGGTGACTTAAATGATAAGAGTTTTACAGCGACAGTAAATGTTTATGCCAATGCTAATGTCGTAAGTGAACCTAGTATTTATACTGAAGCTTTATTAAATGGAACCGATCCAGTGTTAAAAGATAATCTTATACCTATTAATATAGCTAATGATGGAACCGTAACTAAGGCTGATATTAATAGTGAGTGGTACAATTATGGTAATAAAGTATGGGCTAATTCTGTAATACTAAAAGACAAAACTATTAATTATAATAATAATGAAGTAATAATAGAATCAAATATAGAATCATACTTTGTATGGATACCTAAATATAGTTATCAGTTATGGGATTTAGGTAATTATAATAGCTCAACTGCTTTAGATTCTAGTAAAGTACATACTATACCTATCAAGTT
>CAYRDW010000070.1:3542-4273 GCA_964423215.1 uncultured Muribaculaceae bacterium | reverse complement strand
TGTTTTCAAAGTATGGTGATGGAATAACCTTTAACGATATTGAGGTGATTTTAAAGCCTTGTGAAGATATGTTTGAAAAATATATGAACAATTAGGTGTGTAAATTAAAAGGGTGTAAAATCTTATAATAAGTATCAAAACAATTGATATATAAATAATAAGATTCCTAAAAGCTTTATTAATACGATAGATAGACTATGGTAGTTATTATATAAAGGCTCGAGGAAATTCGAAAGGAATTAATGCTATGTATTTGAAATATTTGCAGATAGTGAACTATAAAAACTTAAAAAATGTGAAGTTTACTTTTAATAAAGGTGCTAATACAATAATTGGTGAGAATGACTCTGGTAAAACTAATGCTTTAACTGCACTTAGAATTTTATTGGATGATTCATATTATTACAACACTAAAAGATTAAAAGAGTCAGATTTTTCAGATTCCCTTGGCAATTGGAGGGGACATTGGATTATTATTTCAGCATTTTTTGATGAGATATCAATAGAAGAAAAAAATAATGAGGTATGTAAAGACATTATACCTGAAAATGAAGATGAAGAGTTTTTAAAATCTTATATTCGTTGTAAGGGACATAATTATGGGACAGTTACATTATTTATCAGACCACAACAATCTATTCGAAAAAAATGTATAAAGCAGAAAATGAAGAGGAGTTTAATAATATAAGAAATAAGATATGATACACCTTCAATGTTATTTTAAATCGTAC
>CAYRDW010000070.1:0-3532 GCA_964423215.1 uncultured Muribaculaceae bacterium | reverse complement strand
AACAGATTACGAATTTGTGTACACAGCAAGATCACAAACAGATTTTACTAATTTAGAGACTTATAATCAAATAGTTGGAGATGTAGAGGGGTGCAAAATTGTAGACCCTGAAGAAGAAGACTCTCTTGTTGTAGGAGGTAAAACTGATATACTAGATGTGTGGAAACACATTTCAGTTGTGTCAATTGATGCTTTACGTGATGTAGAATCAGAGTTAAGGAAGCCTAAAAATCCAATACGCAGAATTGTAGATTCTATACAATCAGAAATTTCGAGTTCGGATATTAATGAGATTAAGGAAAAAATACAGGATTTAAATAATACAATTTCTAGCGTTGGACAAATTTCGGACATAGGATATCATATCAATAACAAATTAAATGAAATAATTGGATTAGTCTATTCACCAAACATTACATTGGAATCCCAAATGAAAGATGATATATCATTATTATCTAAATTTTTGGCAATGAAACCCTCAGATAAACAGGATTTATCTTTTTTAGGATTAGGACATTTAAATATCTTGTTTATGGCACTTAAATTAGTTGAATTTGAATTTAATAGGAATAGAGAATTAGTTAATTTAATGATTATTGAGGAACCAGAAGCCCATATTCATACTCATATTCAAAAAACTTTATTTGACAACCTACAGGTATCAAAGGACTACACACAAGTAATAATGACTACTCATTCGACCCATTTATCGGAAGTTGCAGATATAACTCAAGTGAATGTCTTAAAAAGTATAAGTAAAGAATCATTAGTTATGCAACCATCTTATGGATTGGATGACTTTGGAGAAAAAAATTTAGAGTTGAGAAATATAAGTTTGACAAAATGCTTAGAGCGGTATCTAGATGCTAAACGCTCTGTATTATTGTTTTCTAAAGGAGTTATTTTGGTAGAAGGGGATGGTGAAGAAATTCTTATACCAAGTTTAATAAAAAAGACATTTGGAGTATCTTTAGATGAATTGGGAATAGGACTTATTAACATAGGTAGTGTTGCTTTTGAAAATGTTGCATGTATTTTTGATATAGATAGGTTGCAACGTTATTGTGCTATTATTACAGATATGGACAAGCAAATGCCAGGTGCTTGTAAATGTAGCGAAAATGCTGAAAAACTAGGAACAAATAGGAAAAAAAAGTTAGAAAGACTCTTTGGTGAAAATAAATACGTTGAAATGTTTTATGCTCCTTATACATTAGAAGTAGATTTTGCAAATGAAGAAGAGAATAGAAGATATATAAAAGATATTATTGATTATCATTATAAGGATGAAAAAACAAAAATAAAGCATATAAGCAATTTGACTGCTACTGATTACGCAAGATATGATTCTGTTTTAACTCTTGCTACTGGAATGAGTAAAGGGTGGTATGCAACTATTTTATCTGAATTTATTGATTCAGCAGCAATTATTCCAGAATATATTTTAGATGCAATTGCATTTGCTAGTAGGGAAGTTATTTCTATTTCTTTGTCATTTAAAATGGTGCTATATTCATTAAATGAATACGATAAAGAGGATAAAAAAATTAGCCACCTTTTAGATAAATATGATGAAATTATAACTGAAGAAGATAAAAAGATGTTTATTAATGATTTTTGTATGCAATTGCCAGATGATATAGTTACTAAATATTTAATAAAGGTTAAAGATTATGTTTAATGAATATAGTTTTTTAAAAGATTTAAATGACAAGCAAAAAAAAATTTGCAAAAGTAATGAAAATTTTATATTGACTGCTTGTCCAGGAAGTGGTAAAACCAGAATAATTACACATAGACTTGCCTATTTATCTGAAAAACATAGAAAATCAAATAAATTAAATGTAGCAATAACATATACCAATAGAGCTGCTAATGAAATAGAAGACAGGCTAATAAAAATGGATATAAATATGAATAATATATGGACTGGCACTATACATCAATTTTGTATGGAACATATAATTCGTCCATATTCTATGTACCATAAATATTTAAACAAAGGGTATAAAATTATAGATGAGTACATCAAAGAGGAGTATATAAAAAATATTGCAGACGAATTAGGTATTAAAGAAAAGTATACAAAACATTTATATAAAAACCAACACGTAATGACAAGATATACAACTACAATAATTGAAAATAAAGAAATTGACTTTGATATGATTTTACAATATTCACAGGAATTAATTGAACAAAATGATTTTATTGCTCAAAATATTTCTTCTATAATTCGGAGTATTCATGTAGATGAATATCAAGATACAAATGAAAAACAATATATAATACTATCATCTATCATTAAAGCAAATAAAAATATAAATATTATATTTGTAGGTGATGTAAATCAAGCTATTTATTTCAATTTAGGTGGAGTTGCTAAGTCAGCTACAGAAATTAGAGAATTATTTTCAGTTGACTTTGAAGAAGAATATTTAGATGGTTGTTATCGTTCTACACAAAGGATTATAGATTATTATGTAAATTATGAGGTGGATAAAACAGGAATTTATTCAGTTTCGGATTATAAAGATAACCAAGGAGTAATAGTATTTAATAAGAACATAAATAAAAATGAACTTTGTGATGCGATAGTAAAAATAATAAAAACAGAAATTGAAAAAGGTGTCTTAGAGGAGGAAATATGTATTGTAGCACCGCAGTGGTACCAAATATATCCTATGGTTAATAGATTAAGGAAATTATTGCCACATATTGATTTTGACGCACCTGATATATCTCCAATTAAGTATGATCCTTTTAATTTATTTTTTTTAATTGGCAAACTATTATTTACTCAACAAAATGGGCACAGATATTTAAGAAAAAAAGAAGCTAATGAAATTTTGAATATTGTTAAAGAAGATTATGGATTTAGTGCTCCAGAAGCAATCACTAAGTTAGATATATTAAAAATAATTAATTCAACTAGCTTTATTGCAGACGATGGAATATTAACTTTGGAAGAAGCTATAACAAATGTATTGGATTTTTTAAAAATCGAAATGGATGATGAACTAGAGAAATTAAAAATGTATTTCTTTAAAAAAATCAATAATAGGGTAAAAAACTTTAAATTACCATATGACTGTGATGCAATGGAAAAAAGTTTCAAGGAAAAACAAGGTATTGTTATTAATAGCATACATGGTATAAAAGGTGAAGAGTATTCAACAGTTATAGGATTTGATTTGTTAAACGGACATTTACCAAATTGGGAATATATCTATGATGATAATTTAAAAATTATAAGAGAAGACGAGACAAAAAAAATGCTTTATGTTTTATGTTCTAGAGCAAAAGAAAACTTATATTTATTTGCAGAAAAGGGACGAACAACTAGAAATGGTTATCCTCTTTCTTGTACAGATGAATTATATTCTTGTGATTTTGAGTATGATAAAGAATTATTTTAAGTTACAGATGTATTATACATAAAAAACCCACTAATTGTTAAATGGTCTTACAGAGGTAATACTATTTTATCTAGAATTACTAGATCTATTGAATTCTTATTATACACTGTCAG
>CAYRDW010000069.1:3750-4313 GCA_964423215.1 uncultured Muribaculaceae bacterium | reverse complement strand
GATAAATATTAAAGAAAATGAACAATTAAGTATCTTAAATCATAGTTGTGCTCATTTACTAGCACAAGCAGTAAAGCATTTATACCCACATGCTAAATTTTGGGTTGGTCCTGTAATAGAAGAAGGATTCTATTATGATATTGATTTAGGTGATGAAGCTATCAAAGAAGAAGATTTAGAAAAAATCGAAAAGGAAATGAAAAAAGGTTCTAAAGATGGTAAAAGAATTATTCGTACTGAAATTGGTAAAGAAGAAGCTATCAAAATGTTTGCAGATGATTCATATAAATTAGATTTAATTGAAAGAATGGATGAAGATGAAACAACTATCACTTGCTATACCCAAGGAGACTTTACTGATTTATGTCGTGGACCACATGTTGAAACAACCAAAGAAATTAAATACTTTAAATTATTAAAAGTAAGTGGAGCCTACTGGAAAGGTGATTCAAAAAACAAAATGCTTCAAAGAATCTATGGAATTTGTTTTGAAACAGCCCAGGAGCTTCAAGAACACTTAGACTTATTAGAAGAAGCTAAGAAAAGAGATCACAAAAAACTAG
>CAYRDW010000069.1:0-3740 GCA_964423215.1 uncultured Muribaculaceae bacterium | reverse complement strand
GTAAAGAATTAGAATTATTTATGTTTAGTGAATATGGTCCTGGTTTTCCGTTCTGGTTACCTAATGGTATGATTTTACGAAACACCTTAGAAAACTTCTGGTATGAAGAACATACTAAAGAAGGATATCAGTTTATCAAGACACCGATAATGCTAAATAGAGATTTATGGGAAGTATCAGGGCACTGGTTTAATTATAAAGAAAATATGTATACATCAACCATTGATGATAAAGAATTTGCGATTAAACCAATGAATTGTCCGGGAGGATTATTAGTCTATAAAAATAAACTTCATTCTTATAAAGACTTGCCAGAAAGAGTAGGCGAACTAGGACTAGTTCATCGTCATGAAGCAAGTGGAGCTTTAAATGGTTTATTTAGAGTTAGAACGTTTACTCAAGATGATGCTCATATTTTTATGACTGAAGACCAGATAGAAAGTGAGATTGTAAAACTAATTAATTTTATCGATCGAGTTTATAAAATATTTGGCTTATCTTATGATATTGAACTTTCGACTAGACCTGAAGAAAAATATATTGGCTCACTAGAAATATGGGATAAAGCTGAAAAAGCTTTAGAACAAGCATGTAAAAAAGCTAATAAAAAATGTACTATTAATCCCGGAGATGGCGCATTCTATGGTCCTAAATTAGACTTTCATGTTAAAGATTCTTTAGGAAGAGTATGGCAATGTGGAACCATCCAATTAGATTTTAATTTACCAGAAAGATTTGACTGTACTTATATCGCTAGTGATGGAACTAAACAACAGCCAGTTATGCTGCACCGTGTTATCTTTGGTTCCGTAGAAAGATTTATCGGTATAATTACTGAACACTTCGCAGGCGCTTTCCCAACATGGTTAGCACCAGTCCAAGTAAATATCATTCCTATAAATAATGAATATCATCTAGAATATGCCGAAACAATTAAACATCGTTTACTAGAACACGGTATCCGCGTTGAAATTGACAACCGTAATGAAAAATTAGGTTATAAAATGCGTGAAAGTCAAACTAAAAAAATCCCATTTACTTTAATAATAGGTAATAACGAAAAAGAGAATAACACTATTAGTTACCGTAATCACGGTAGTGAAGAAACAACAACCTTAAGTATTGAAGAGTTCTTAAATACTATAAAAGATATTATTGATAATAAAAAGTATGATTTAAAGAAGTAAAAAGTACTTCTTTTTTAGTGTCAAACAATATAAAAATTTATAAATACTTGTCCCTAAATTAAAATATATGCTATTCTTATAATAGGAGCGTGATAACATGAAAAATAAAAAGGGTATTACCATCAATAATACTTTGGTTATCATAATCATATTAGGCTTATGTATTGGTGGTATTGTTTACTATTTCTATAATCAAAAACGAAGAAACTATATTACTATGGCTCAGGATTATATTAGAGAAGCTCGTTACCAAGTTACTAAAACTAATCTATCTATCCCTATTAATAAGGGTGATAAGGTAGTTATATCGATTAGTCAGTTAAATCCTAATAAAAAGCTCTCAAATTCTCCCTTTGGGAAAAAATGGCTTATCGATAAGAGTTATATTGTATTAGAAAATATAGGTACTGATTTAATTCCTAAAGTTTCCTATTCAATAGCTTTGGAAGATGAAGAAAACAATTGTATTCGTTTAACTGAAGAAGAAAAACTACATCGCAAATTAGTAAAAAAAGAGTGTGACATAACTAGCCAGGAAGAAACTGATGGTTTATATATCGAAAAAACTTATTAAAACCAATAATTGACAAGGACTTTACATCAAAGTCTTTTTTTTATGTCTTTTTTGAAATAAAGGTTTACAGAACATGGGTTTTATTGTATTATAGTGATAAGTAGTGGTTGATAGTGGGGAAAAGTGGGGGATGTCAGATGTTCATGGGAGAGTACCGTCATTCGATTGATGAAAAAGGTCGAATGATTATTCCGTCAAAGTTTCGTTCAGAGTTAGGAAATAAGTTTGTAATCACAAGAGGATTAGAAAATTGCTTGTTTGCCTATCCTGAAGCTGAATGGTCTAAAATCGTTAATAAATTAAACCAACTCCCATTTACTAAAAGAGACGCCCGTAACTTCAACCGTTTTTTCCTATCAGGAGCTACTTTAGTTGAATTCGATAAACAAGGTCGAATTAACATTACCTCTCCGTTGATCCAGTACGCCAACTTAATAAAAGAGTGCGTGATAGTTGGCGTTGGTGATCGACTAGAAATTTGGTCTGAAGAAGATTGGAATAATTTCTTTAGTACCAATCAAAATACTATGTCCGACATTGCAGAAAACTTATTCTCAATGGATATAGACCTATAGGTGGTAGATAACATGCATATTAGTGTTTTATTAAAAGAATCCATCGATAGTTTAAATATCAAAGAAGATGGGACATATGTAGACTGTACGCTTGGTTATGCAGGGCATTCAAGTGAAATATTAAAAAGAATAAAAAGGGGTTCACTATTCGCCTTCGATCAAGACCAACAAGCCATAAATTTCTCACAAGAAAGATTATCCAGTATCGCTAATAATTACACCATAATTAAAAGTAACTTTCGTTATTTAAAAGAAAAATTAAATAATTTAGGAGTTACTGAAGTAGATGGAATTCTCTTCGATTTAGGAGTATCTTCTCCGCAATTAGATGAAGGCGATAGAGGATTCAGTTATCATCAAGATGCCAAATTAGATATGCGAATGGATAAAGATGCAGAACTTTCTGCATATGATGTTGTTAATGAGTATGATGAGCAGAAATTAGCTACAATCTTCTTCCAGTATGGTGAAGAAAAATATGCTAGGAGCATCGCTAAAAACATCATTAAAAATCGTCTAATTAAACCAATAAACACAACCTTTGAACTGGTCGATATCATTAAAAAATCAGTTCCAGAAAAATATAGTAGGGACAAGCATCCCGCTCGTAAAGTATTTCAAGCAATTCGTATTGAAGTAAATCATGAATTAGAAATATTAGAGAAAAGTATGTTGGATGCAGCTAGTATCTTAAAGGTTGGCGGTAGACTTAGTGTAATAACCTTCCATTCCTTGGAAGATAGAATAATAAAAAATGTTTTTAAAGAATTAAGTGAAGTAGATAAAGTAGTTAAAGGTTTACCTAATATTCCTGAAGAATATCAACCAAACTATAAATTAATAACTACTAAAGCAACTATCCCAAGTTCCGAAGAATTAGAACTAAATAATCGTAGTCGCTCTTCTAAATTAAGAGTGATAGAACGTATCAAATAAAAAGAATAAAAAGGAGTCGTTTAATATGAAAAAAGTAAAGAAAAGATTAAAAATGTCAAAATTTGAGAAGTTATTATATATATTTACAGTAACTTTAATTGTATTAACACCGTTAGCTATGGTTTTTTCACAAGCGACTCTATCTGAAATCAACTTCGAAGTAGAGAAACTTAATAAAACTATCACTAGTCAAGAGAAAACTAATGAGAGTTTAACAATGAAGATAAACGAGCTAGCTTCACTATCAAAAATTCAACAAGTAGCTAGAGAACAAGGATTAACTTATAATAATAATAATATCCGTTCAATTACTGAGTAGAAGCCAAATAGGCTTTTTTTATTGCCTTAATATTAATAGAATGTTATAATTTAACTATAATAGAGGTGTCATATGAAGAAAAAGGGTTTTACACTAATTGAGATGTTAGTAGTAATAATAATGATTGGAATAATATTAGTAATTGCGAT
>CAYRDW010000068.1:0-4555 GCA_964423215.1 uncultured Muribaculaceae bacterium | reverse complement strand
CTTTGAAATATTTACCTAAATTAGGTAATAGAGGATCTTTACTAAATCAGTGGTGTAAAGATAAGTTAGTTGAGCATAAGCAGTATATTCATGAGTATGGTGATGACTTACCAGAGATTAAAGAATGGTCATGGTCTAAAGCAATGGAAAATAGCTTGAAGAATACTGAAATAATATAAGATAACGTAATTGTTGTCTTTTTCTTTTTGGTGATATAATAAGGCCATTTATGGTATAATGTGAAATATGTGGGTGATATTATGAGATTAGAAAAAAGACTCGCCTTGGTTACTGGTGGTAGTCGTGGAATTGGGAAGGCTGTGGTACTTGCTTTAGCTAAAGAGGGATGTAATGTAGTTATAAATTATAATTCTAATTACGAATTAGCTATGGAAGTAAAAAAAGAAGTAGAAGATAAATATAATAGAAAAGCTTTAGTTATTAAAGCAGATATAAGTAATGAAATTGAAGTAGAGGATATGGTTTCTAAAGTATTAAGTGAATACGGTAGAATTGATATACTGATAAATAACGCTAGTATTTCTCGTGATAATTATTTGGAAGATAAGTCAAGTACTGAATTTTTAGATGTAATTAAAACCAATTTATTAGGGACATTTATAGTTAGTAAAGTTGTTGGTAAAAGTATGATGGAAAATAAATATGGTAGAATTGTTAATGTTTCTTCGACTAATGGAATTGATACTAATAATCCTATTTCTATGGATTATGATGCTTCTAAAGCTGGTATTATCTCATTAACTAAAAACTTTGCATTAGAATTTGGTCCTAATGTTTTAGTTAATGCGGTTGCTCCTGGATGGACTAAAACTGAGTCAGTCATGGAAATGAATCCAGAAGTAATTGAAGATGAAAAACAAAAATGTATTTTAAAAAGATTTGCAGAGCCAGAGGAAATAGCGAATGCTATATTATTTTTAGTAACTGACGAAGCTAGTTATATAAATGGTCAAGTTATTAGAGTCGATGGTGGGTGTAGTAAATAGGAGGTAATTATGTATCAAGAATTAGGAATTAGTGAGAAAACTGTAGAGTTATTTGAAAGATTGGAACCAAAACTGGGAGAAATCTATAAAAAAATTGACGAAGATTGTGATTTTAATAGTTTAAAAGTTTTATCTTCTTTTCATAAATATCGTATTTCTGATGTTCACTTTGGTTCAACTACAGGTTATGGTTATGGTGATCTAGGAAGAGATACAATAGAAATGATATTTGCGGATGTACTTGGTGCCGAGGATGCTTTAGTTCGTAGTCAGTTCATTTCTGGAACGCATGCACTTACAGTAGCGTTATTTGCTTATTTAAGGCCTAATGATATTATGCTTAGTATAAGTGGAGAACCATATGATACTTTACATGAAGTGATTGGGATTAAAGGTAATAATAGTTCTTTAAAGAGTTTTGGAGTTAATTATCAGCAAATAGATTTAGTTGATGACGATTTTGATTATATAAAGATATTAGATTTTTTAAAAAATAATAAAACTAAACTTATAGAAATTCAAAGATCTAAGGGCTATTCAACTAGAAAAAGTATTTCTATTGAAAAGATAAAGAAAATTGTAGCTGAGATTAGAAAAATAGATAAAGAAGTTATTATTATGGTTGATAACTGTTATTGTGAGTTTGTTGAAAGAACATCACCATTAGAAGTTGGTTGTGACATTATAGTTGGTTCTTTAATAAAAAATTTAGGTGGGGGAATAGCTCCTAATGGGGCTTACATAGCGGGTAAAAAAGAGTTAGTAGAATTAGCTGGCGAGAGGCTTACTTGTCCTGGTGAAGGTAGAGAAGTAGGTCCAAGCTTAGGTATTAATAAACAATTATTACAAGGGTTATTTTTCGCTCCTAGTGTAGTTGCTTCGAGTTTAAAAACAGCAGTTTTAACAGCTAAGGTATTAGAAGAAATTGGTTATAGGGTAGAACCTAGTTATAAAGAATCAAGAGTTGATATTGTTCAAAATATTATATTTGGTAATAGTGAAGAGTTAATCCATTATTGTCAAGGAATTCAAATGGCATCACCAGTAGATTCTAATGCTATCCCAGAAGCTTGGGACATGCCAGGTTATACTGATCAAGTTATTATGGCAGCAGGAGCTTTTACACAAGGATCATCGATTGAACTATCATGTGATGGACCGTTAAGAGAACCTTATATTGCTTATCAACAAGGTGGTCTTACTTATCAATATGGTAAGTTAGGAGTAATGAAAGCAGTTGAACAATTGGTTAGTAAAAGAGGTAAAAATGATAATTAATGGTAAAGAAGTAAGTGCTAATGATCTATTACAAGGTACAAATTTACGAGATTCCTTTCATAATGTAATTAATGGAAATTTATATTTATCAGACTATCAAATAGGTATTCTAGAAAGAAATCAAATTACTTATCAAAACTGTCAATCAATGTCAGAACTTTCTTTTATGGTTGAACAATGTTTAAATGAAATAGGTGATATTGATAGTGAACTTGAAGATGTGGCTAAAGAAATAGCTGAATATCGTTATTACCATGATACAAATCATTAAAAAGAGACTATTAAAAAGAGAGTTTTTAAAGTATAATAGTAGTTGGTGAAGGAAATGAAAAGATATATAGTAAAACAGGTAATAAAGTATGGGATTTTAGGCATTGTTTTAGTGTTTGCGACAATGTTTGTTTATGATGCTGGAAAAGAATCTTATCAAAAATATTTAAATAGACATGTTGATGATGAAGAATGGATTAAGAAAAATATTAATTTGGAAGAAAATTATAAGATAGGATCAGGTATCTTACAACCTGTTATGCCTAATGATTTAAAAGTATCAGATCAACTTTATAAAGAAGTAATGGCAGAAGAAATTAATACTTTATTAATTAATAATTATAAAATAGATAATCCACTTTTAATATATAATCCATTTAAGGAAGATGAAAAGACCGTAAATATATATTTTTATACAGGAGAGTACTATAAATTTGAGTATCATGTTACAACTCAGAGTATTAATTTAGAAGAAGAAATTAGTTATACGCGTATTCAAGATCAATTGGGAATGGATGTTTTAACAAATAAGCATTTTTATGTTTTAGAGGGATTTGTACCAGGTAAGAAAAACAATTTACTAATTCGTATCTTAGATAGTAACGATCAAGTAATTAATGCAGAGAATTTTATTTTAAATTTACCAAGTATATAGTTTTAAATAGGGGGATATAAATGAAAAAACATATTGGAAGATTGAGTTTAGGGATAGTAGTATTTATGGCCTATAATTTTTCCTTTAATGTAACAACAGATGTTTTGAATAAGTTTGAAAAAAGTAATGTTAAACCTAAACAAAAAAACAAAGTTATCGATTGGCAAAATGTTGGAAACAGAAATTATATTGAACTTAATAAAAAATAAAAAAGAACTATTCTTTTTCCATTAGGAAAGTGAGTAGTTCTTTTGCTTCTTCATTTTCAAAAATAATTTTATGGATTAGTTTAACAATTGACATATCAATGTTTTTTTCTTTAATTAATTTATAGATTGATTTTAAAGTATATAAGCCTTCAATTGTATTGTTTTTTATATAATTATCGATATCTTCTTTATTATCAGTAGCGATAATTCTACCAAATGAGAAATTACGACTTTTGGTACTTGTACATGTTAATAATAAATCACCAAATCCAGCATAGGAAAGTATTGTTCTCCCGTTACCTCCTAAGTTTTTGATTAACTCTTCAATATCATGAATTGATTCAGTGATAAACATAGCTTTAGTGGATTCATTAGCTCCTAGTCCATCTAAGATACCTGATGCAATAGCGATTACATTTTTAATAGCGCCACATATTTCAATGCCATAGAGATCATCAGTTTCTCTTAATTTTATATTACTACCTTTAAAAGCCTGCTTAATAATATTTTTAGTATTATTATTCGTAGTAGCTAAACTTAAACCAATTGGCATTTGACTAACAATATCAATAGCGAAGCTTGGACCAGAAATAGCTGCAATGTTATCTGTTTTAATATGTTTATTTATTATGTCATTAATAAATAAACAACTATTTTGTTCGATACCTTTAGTCGCAATACAAATATGCTGATTATCTTTTATTAGATGTTTTAATTCTTGACAAACACTATCGACAAAGGCAGCAGGAATAGCACAAATAATCAATTCACTATCCTCAAGACACTCTTCCATATTGGTTGTTATTTCTATGTCTTTTGGTATCATAATATTAGGTAAAACCCGATTATATTGGTGTGTTGTTTCTATTTCTATTTTTTCATGTTCCAATTTGGTCCACATTTTAATATCGTTTTTATTATTAAATAAGGTAATGGCTAGTGATAAACCATAGGCACCAGTACCTAAAACTGCAATTTTCATTTTAATTCTCCTTTATTCTTTTTTATTATAACTTAAATTAGGCAATAAAAAAAGACTATCTTATCTTTTATAAATAATAATAGTCCTCTTTACAAAAATTGTAGATTAAATCTGAAAGTGCACAATTGTTGTGCACTTAACTTTGTAATCGTTT
>CAYRDW010000067.1:0-4705 GCA_964423215.1 uncultured Muribaculaceae bacterium | reverse complement strand
AAAAGCCGAAACCGATACAAACTCAGGTAAGCCAAGCTCTTCTGTCATCGCAATTAATATAATTGACAATATATATAAAGCTACACTCGCTGTTACATAAAGAGCATTTCTCTTTCTTCTTTTTAATTCATAACTTAAACTAATTCTAGAAGATTCTGTTACATTAAGACTCTGAAGTAACTCATCAATATCACCAATTCCAGATATAACTATCTGATATGCCTCTTTCTCTGTTTTACCATCTTCTATTAAATCTTCATATTTATCAATTAAGTTCACAATGATTTCCTCTTTTAATTCCCTAGCCTTTTTATTATTTGGTGCTTCTTTAAATAAACTTTCCACATAATTTCTTATTTTTTACATAAATCCTCCTAAATTAAAGTATCAATAATCTTCTTAGTTGTTTGCCAATCTTTCTTGTTTTGTTGATACGCCTTTCTTCCTTCTTCAGTAATCTTATAATATTTTCTTCGGGCCCCAGTTTCTTGATCACCCCAATATGAACTGATAAAGCCTAATTCTTCTAGTCTCTTAAATGTACAATATAAAGTAGCCTCTTTTAATTCATATTCATTGTTGGTCTTTTTCTTGATTGTTTTATTAATTTCATAACCATAACTATCTGCTTTTATTAATCTCGAAAGAATAATAGTCTCGGTATGACCACGAATTAAATCCGCTGTAATTGACAAAAATATCCCTCCTCTTGTAGATACATATTATCATAAGATACCTCGCCTGTCAATGTATATATTAAAAAAATATAGTCACTACAACTATATTCAAATAATCTCTAATTGATATCTACTATTTAAGAGTTCAAATAACCTCTGGTGTTCTTCAGTATAAGGAACATAAGTATTATCGCCATTTTTAAATATCGATTCTAAGTATTCATAATAAATAAACTTTATATCTGTCAATTCTTCTATTTGTAATTTTGTTTTATCTACATTAATATCTCTTCTTAATAGATAAACATCATCGAATACTCTAATATATGAATTTTTATATGGAGTTATTCTCTTTATAGTAAACAAGTATTCTAATTCTTCTGGGTCAGCTTTAATATCTAATTCCTCTTCGAGTTCCCTAATTCCTGATTCTAAACTAGTCTCACCTGTCATAACATGTCCTGCTGCTGATATAGCCCATAAGTTAGGAAAAGTTTTTTTCTTGGGATTTCTCTTTTGGACTAATAACTCTTGATCGCTATTCATAACCCAGATATGAACAGAACGATGCCAAGATCCATCATCATATATCTTTTTCTTTGTTTCTACGTTTCCAGTAGGATTACCACTCTCATCTAAAACATCTATTAATTCTGTCATTACATCACTCATATTATCACCTATTATAATATAATATCACACTATGTAATAACTCGACACAATTCTATCTATACTTTACATTTTAAAACACTTTTTCAAACTTTCTTTCATGTAAAAAGAGCACTTATGTGCCCTATATATTCAAAAACCTAAATTTTACTAACTTAAACACTTCTGAGCAATCAGTTTAGAAATCTCACGTTCGGTCAGAACCTTACCTTGGCTCACAACATCATCATTAATTACCAAAGCTGGAATATTTTGAATACGATATTTCTTTTTTACTAAATCATCATTATCCTCAGTAAAAACAATATCCATTTCATTATCTTGAATTGCACGTCGAAGTTCCTTTTTTAATTTCATTCCATTACTACAATTGGAACCTATCATTTTTATCTCGATACTTACTCCTCCCTTCCACTTCTATTCTATTATAAGAATATGGGAAAATTATGGAATAAATTAAGAAAAAAATGTTATTTTAAATTTGACTGATATCAATCCCTTCTTTTTCAAGGCTTTTATAAAAACTATTCATATCACGATATTTACCCTCACGCAGTTCAATAGAATAATTTTCTTTATCCAAATTAGGTAAGTCCGTACTTAATTCTTTTTCTATATTATAAGGAACCTTAATAAATTGAAAACTCAAAGGTTGATTATAATCCTTACAATCCATCTCGCCTTCGATAATCAAATACTGGGCATTAACAGTTTCTAAAACATTACCATCTCTATCAGAATTTCTTAAACAATCTATTGAATTACCTACACTCCCACAATTAATTAATGTTTTATTATAAAGCTTTTCCATAATTTGAACATGTAAATGCCCATATACTACCACATCAGCTAGACTTTGAGAAATGGTTTTATTGGAAGGAAGAAACAAATTATATTTATCTCTTATACCAGCGAACATTCCAATCTTATCATAAAGATTATCAGGTGTTGCATGAAATAATCTAATTAAACTACCACTCATATAAAATTCATATGAAAACGGTAAATTAGATAAGTATTTTGTTTCATCACTACTTAAATAATTTTTATAATAAGTTATTCTCTCTTTTTCTGTTTCATCATTAATTAAATCTAAATCATGATTTTTAGTAAAATAATCCTCAACATTACCTAGTAATATTATTTCACAAGATTTTTTTATTATTCTAATGCACTCTCTAGAATGTGCACCTTTAGCTATAATATCACCCAAACAAAATATTTTACTTATCTTCCTTTTATTTATATCCTCAAGAACACTTTTTAAAGCTTCAAGGTTACCATGAACATCAGAAATAATTGCGATTTTTTCCATAACACACCTCATATATAATAATATTATATATTAATTATAGAGATGTTTCAATTATCATATTTAAACTCATCATAAACTAAATAGTAAGGATATCCTTTTCTATCTATATTAGCTAAGTTTAAATTCCACTCTTTCGCAAAATTAATAATTTCTTCATATATAATTTCAGGTTTATCAGTATCCTTTTTATATTCAATCTCTACATAATATCCCAAACCTTTAACATAATCTAAACTAATTTCATATGTATCATTATATAAATAAATTTTTCTTTGTTTATCAACTTCACAAATTTCTTTTAAATCAAGCGCATTAAATATCTTAACTAATCTTTCTACATCATCAAACTCTACTTCATATTCATCACAATGAGTAGAATTAGCTTCTCCTTCTGGATACCAATGCTTATAATTCAAAATATTTTTAGTACCTCTTCTACCTATTCTCAACCATTCATAAGGATATTCGAGTTTAGTAAATATTTTATGACATGGAGTATAATAAGTATCCATTTGTCTCATTTCAGAAACAAACACAGCTTTTTCCTTACACTTGTTTTCCAAATTTATAAATTCTATTTCTGAAAGTTTAATCTTTATCTCAATCTCAATATCAGTTTTATTTAAATTAAGATTAGAAAATAAATATGAAATACTGATTTCTAGGGTCTTACACAAATTAGCTAAAATACTAATATCAGGCATTCCTAGGCCGTTTTCCCATCTTGACACTGCTTTATCAGTAACACCAAGAATATTAGCTAATTCCACCTGTGTTAGTCCTTTTTTTCTTCTTAAACTCGCAATCAAATTACCATTTCTTTTTAAATCCATAATAATTACCTCCAAATTAATTGTAACATCAATAGAATAAGAAAAGACTCTATTTAAAATAGAGTCCTATCTAACTATTTTTTCCACCCATATTAAAAAATATCCGATAATTATAAGATTTATAGTATAATATTTATTTTCTAATACTATTTATTATTTCCATTTGTTTTAACTTAAATTTTTCTTTATCACTTAAAAGTTCACGTAATTTTTTTAAATAGTTTTCATATTGTTCATCTTTTAAAAAGAAATTTGCATACCCATCATTTCCAAATTTACTATTTAAATGATTATATGATCTTTCAATTGATTCCTCATCAGTTAATTCTGGATAATGTTTTTACCATAAAAGTAAGTTCTTCTAAGTATATCGTCAATACAAATATTTCTATCTGCAGAAGATATTAACTTGCCATAAATACTTCTAGGTTCTCCAGTTAGAGAAGCTCTATGATCTTCTATTGCTTCTTTCATTATAACTAATTCATTAATATTGAAAAAACGTTTTAAATTATCATCTTCATACATAATTTGAGCTGAAATAATTTCATGCCTTTTTCTATCAATGTAATGTCCAATGTCATGATATGCAGCTATAGTATATAACATATCTAAATTAATATCTATTTTTTTAGAAAGCTGAAAACATCTTCCAATAACATAATTAATATGGTTAATTCCATGACTATCTTCATTTTTATTATATAATGGAAATATTTGTTTTTCAATATATTCCTTTAATTTTTGATTTTTAATCATTTATAAATACTCCTATTAAAATCAATTATATTATAAATACTTTTAGCTATATTTATGTATTGAAATTATCTAACTATTTCTTTTCCTCCCATATAAGGTTGAAGTGCCTTTGGTATACGTACACTACCATCTTTATTTACATTGTTTTCTAAAAATGCAATTAAACCACGTGGTGTAGCTAGTACCGTATTATTTAAAGTATGCACAAAGTAAGTACCATCCTCATTCTTAGTACGAATTCCAAGTCTTCTAGCTTGTGCATCTCCTAAAGTTGAACAACTTCCAACTTCAAAATACTTTCTCTGTCTTGGACTCCATGCCTCTATATCACATGATTTAACTTTCAAATCAGCTAAATCACCACTACAACATTCTAGTGTTCTAACTGGAATATCCAAATTTCTAAAGAATTCCACAGTATAACTCCACATCTTGTTATACCATTCCATTGA
>CAYRDW010000066.1:0-4717 GCA_964423215.1 uncultured Muribaculaceae bacterium | reverse complement strand
AGGATATGTAGGTTATGAAGAAGGGGGTCAATTAACAGAAGCTGTTAGGAGAAATCCCTATAGTATTGTGTTATTTGATGAAATTGAAAAGGCTCATCCAGAAGTGTTGAATCTATTACTTCAAATACTTGATGATGGTAGAGTAACTGATTCTAATGGTAGAACAGTAGATTTTAAAAATACAATTATTATTATGACTTCTAACTTAGGTAGTGAATATATTTTAGATGGTAATACAGATATGGTTATTCCAGAAGTTAAGAAATATTTTAGACCAGAATTCATTAATCGTATTGATGAAATAATTGTCTTTAATTCCTTAAGTAAAGAAGCAGTGACAAGGATTTTAGATAAGTTAATAAGTGATTTAGAAAATCGTTTAAAAGACGATGATATACATATAAAACTTACTGAAGAAGCTAAAAGATATTTAATTGATAATGGTTATGATATTACCTATGGAGCTAGAGCGTTAAAGAGGTTGATAAGTCGTACGATTGAAACGGAATTAGCTAAGATATTACTTAATAATGAAGTTAAATATGGAATGACTTTGGTAATTGACTATAAAAATCAACAATTTAGTATTGAAAAGAAAGAGAAATAATCATAGATTTTTTTCTTTTTTTATGTTAAAATAATACATCGCAAGGCTTATCTAGTAATGAGTGACTATAGCTTGATGAAGTGGGTGATGAGATATGAGATATTATAGATGGATATTATATGGTATATCTATTGTTTTATATGTTATGTCTTTTCTTATTTTAGGAGATATAAATATATTTTTATTATCTGGTTCATGGCTATCTAGTTTAATTCTTTATTATCTTTTATGGAATCTTAATAGGGATAATGAAGCTATACTCATCTGCTTTATTTTGTTTTTAAATATAGTATTTGGTTTAGCTAGTGAAGCATTACTATTAATTATATTAATTAATTCTTTTTATCTATTATATGATAAGGTATATAATGTTTTTCAGGTTAAATATGATGGTTTAATTAGGAAGAAAGATGATAATTACTTTAGTTTTGTAATGATTTTAAAAATAATAGTTCTTAGTTTTAGTTATTTAATTGGGAAAATTATGGGATTACCATTTTATTACTTTGGTATTTTTAGTATTTATTTTACTAGTTTTTACTCGTTAGTTAAGAGACTTTTTTCACAAGTATGCATTTGGAAATTGTATCATGAAGGGATAATTGTTTTTAATGAAGAGAAGTATTTAGAACTTATGAAATCAAAACAAGTAATATTTACTAAAACGGGTGTTTTAACAACTGGTGATTTAGTTGTTTCACAGATTAACTGTAAGAATGAAGAAAAACTATGGTATTATTTGAATTATGCAGAAGCTTTGGTTGATTCTAGAATTAGTAAAGTAATAAGAGAAGAGCATTTTAGAGAAGTAGATCTTAGTAAAAGAAAAAAGCATATTATTTATCCTAATGGTATTTCTTATACGGTTGATAGAAAGAAGATATTAGTTGGAAATAATTCTTTTATGACTGAACATGGAATAGAATTAGGATATGAAGTATGGTCGGGAACAGTTTTATATGTAGCAGTTCAAAATAAGTATTTTGGATGTGTAGTTTTATCTGATAAAGTTAATATGAATAATAAACAAGAAATTATAAAAATAGGTAAGTGTGATGTTTCACATATGGCTGTTTTCTCTCATGATCAAGAATTATCGACAGTTAGTATTTCAAGAATGTTAGGAATAAAGAATAGTTTTGGAGAACTTAATTTTAAACGTAAAGATTTTTGGTTATATCATTTAAAAAGATTATATGGTAATTTTGTAGTATTAATTAGTGATAATCCTAGTTGTTTAGAAGCTGATGTAAAAATAGGAATGAATAATCTTTATTCAGAAGAAATAGAGAATAGTGATATAATGATATTAGATAATAGTTTGAGTAAGTGCACTATTATTTTTGAGAGTACGTACTATTTAAAGAAACTTATTAATAGTTATATGTTAATTAGAATGTTAATTGCGTTTTGTTTAAGTGTTATTGGTATAATATGGATAAATGAGTTATGGATAATTTATATTATTTATATGATTTTATTAATAAGTATTAGTGCTTTATTTATCTATAAATTGAATAAAAAATAATGGGGTGATTGTGATGAAGTCAATAATTGATATAGCTAAGAGATTAGGTGTAAAAGAAGAAGATCTTTATCTGTATGGTAGTGATAAAGCTAAAATAATGGGGAATTATTCTAATAATGAGAAGTCTAAGTTAATATTAGTAACAGCTATTAATCCTACTCCTTACGGTGAGGGTAAAACAACAGTTAGTATTGGTTTAAATGATGCATTGTGTAGATTAGGTAAGAAGTCAGTTGCGGTATTAAGAGAACCGTCATTAGGACCAGTATTTGGGATGAAAGGTGGAGCTACAGGTGGTGGTAAGGCTACAGTAGTACCTAGCGATGATATTGATTTACATTTTACGGGTGATTTCCATGCTATAACTAGTGCTAATAATTTAATGTGTGCGGCGTTATATAATCATCTATATCAAGGTAATAGTCTTAATATTGATGAGAAAACTATTTCTATTAAAAGATGTCTTGATGTAAATGATCGCGAACTTAGAGAGAATTTTAATATTACAGCAGCTAGTGAATTGATGGCAATTTTTTGTTTAGCTAATGATAAGAATGATTTAAGAAACAGGTTGGGTAATATACTAGTTGCTTATAATAAAAATAGAGAACCAATTTTTTCTAGGGATTTAAAAGTTGATGGTGCGATGTTTAAATTACTGGAACATGCTTTTAAACCTAATTTAGTACAAACACTAGAAGAAAATCCGGTTTTGATTCATGGTGGACCATTTGCGAATATAGCGCATGGCTGTAATAGTATTGTCGCGACAAAGTTAGGTTTAAATTTAGCTGATTATGTAATAACAGAAGCTGGTTTTGGGAGTGATTTAGGTGCAGAAAAATTTATCGATATTAAGTGCCGTAAATCAGGATTAAAACCTAATATGATTGTTTTGGTAGTTACAGTTAGAGCTTTAAAACATAGTGGTATTGACAATCTTCAAGCTCATATTGATAACTTAAACAATTATAATGTTCCGTTTTGTGTTAGTTTGAATCAGTTTATTGATGATAAAAATGAAGATATAGAAATGATAAAAAAGGTATGTTTAAGTAATGATATTCCTTTTATAATAGCTAATCCTTTTAATGAGGGTGGCGAAGGATGCTTAGAATTAGCTGCGACTGTGGTTAATCAACTTGAAAAAAGTATTTCGGAAGGTAGATTTTTATATGAAGATGAGATGAAGCCAGTTGAAAAGATGGAACGATTAGCTAAAAATGTTTATCATGCTAAAGATGTTGTGTATAGCAGTCAAGCTAAGAAGAAATTAGAGGAAATAGAAAAACTAGGTATTAATGATTATTGTATTTGTGTAGCTAAGACACCTTATTCAATTAGTGATGATAGTAAAAAATTAGGTTATCCAAAGGACCATATAATGACAGTTAGGGATATAACTATTCAAACTGGTAGTCAAATGTTAGTCTTTTTATTAAATAATATTATAACAATGCCAGGATTGCCTAAGGAACCTAACTTTGAGAAAATGAATTAATAATTAGTTCTATAAACAACAAAAAAATATATTAATATGTAATAAAGCTTCTATATTGATGCTTTTTGTATATTATTTGGAAATGTTATTATAATAGTAATGGTGATATAATGGCAAATATAATAGATATTATAGTAAGAAGTTTAATTTCATTGGTTGTTTTATTTGTAATTACAGAGATGATGGGGAAAAAACAAATAAGTCAGCTTAATCTTTTTGACTATATAATTGGGATAAGTATTGGTTCAATCGCAGCTAGTTTATCAGTTGATGATTCTATCAATTATTTAGATGGTGCTTTAGCTATTGTTGTATATGGTGGAGTGGCGACTTTAATATCTTATTTAACTACTAAAAGTATAGTGCTTAGACGGTTTTTTACTGGTCCACCATTAGTAATAATAAATGAAGGTAAAATATTTTATGATAATCTTAAAAAGTGCAAATTAGATATAAATGATGTCTTACAGATGGCTAGGGAGAAAGGGCATTATGATATTAGTGAAATCAATTGTGCGATATTGGAATCAAGTGGTAAAATCAGCTTTTTACCTAAGAGTAAATATGTACCACTTACGCCTAATGATACTAAAACTAAGGTTTCAGAGAATGGGTTAGTTAGTAATTTGTTAATAGATGGTAAAATGATGAAAGAGAATATTAGAAATATTGGCAAAGATGAAAAATGGGTAATAACAAGGTTAGAAAATATGGGTTATAAAGATAGGTCACAGATACTTTTAGTTACTTGTGATAATAAAGAAAAACTTTCTGTTTTCTTGAAAGAAGAAGCTTCAAAAAGTGTTGAACTAATGGAATAGTAATAATGCTTTTAAAATAACCAATAATCATTGGTTATTTTTATATGTGTAAATACATAAATCCTTGAATGAAATAGTTAAAAATGATAAACTAAATACATAAACAAAATAGAAAATAGAGATACTAGTAGTATGGAGGTATCAGTTATGGAAAAGAAACAAGTAAAAGAGGAAGAAACAGTAAATAGAAAGAAATGGTTATTATTATTAATAATCTTCTTTCTATTTATCTTTATAAGTGTGGGAGTAACATACTCAGT
>CAYRDW010000065.1:0-5333 GCA_964423215.1 uncultured Muribaculaceae bacterium | reverse complement strand
ATATAATCATCTTTTAAATCATATGACACTAATTTACCAGACTTTTCTTCATAAAGAATGTTAGCAGCTAAGTCATCTAGTAACTCAATTGATTTATCTTGATTACCTGATTTATACATACGATATGGAAGAGTCATAGGATTCCATGCATTTCCTTGTTGAGGATCACGGAAGTTCAAAATTAATACGTTATAACCCTTTTCTCTTAACATATTTGATGTTTGTTCATAAATTTCACCTTTTGGATCGGTAATAATCATCGATTCTTTAGCTTTAGCTAAAATTTCTACGGTTGGGAAAATAACTGTTTGGGTTTTACCAGAACCAGTAGCACCAATTACAAGATTGTGATACTCACCATTATCTACCCATACTTCATCTTTTTTTAAAATTAGTGGCATCCCTGCTACTTCACTTTCAGATGCATGGGGATTGACCATGGCTACTCCTTTATCGGTTTTAATCTCTTTTTCTTTAGCCCAATGACTATAACCTTTTGAAGCTTTTTCGGTAGAGAAACCTATTCCACTTTCTCGATCGAAAAAATAAGAAGATACTGACATAAAGATAGCAGCTAAAAAGATAATATAAAATACTAAAGTAGCTACTATTCTACCAGATGAGAAAGCAGGAAGAGGATTAAGTCCATGAAATCTACCATTCATAGCTAGTTCAGGAAAATTCAATACTGCCAAGCAAACTACATAGAATAAAAATATGGCAAATATTAGAAATATTAGAACATCCGTTGCATCTGCTTTAAATTTTAATTTCATTGTAAAACCTTCTTCCTACACATTTGAACTATATTATAACAAATTTATTTATATTTTCAATAGTCTATTATTTACATAAATCAGCTATTTGTGATTTCTTATCATATAGATTATATAATAGTGCACACTCTTTTTCAGGTTGACTAAAATAGTTTTTAGTTATTAATACTTCATATTTATTATTGTTTTTTATATCAATAATCATCTGAATCTCATAATAAGGTTCAAAATAGATTTTATCACTGGAAATAACTTTATCCTGGATGAACGTTAATTCATTATTTTTTTCAATGAATATAATTGAAAAAGCTTTATCTTTTACTTCAGAAGCAAAATAGTTACTTACGGAATAAATATTTTCTTTAGTACCGTCATCATCGACATCGATACTAATTTTTTGAAATAAATTAAAATCGTTATATGATTCTACCTTCTTTTCTGATAGAGCTTTTTTGATTATAGTTTGATCTTGTTCTGAGATATCAATATAGTTTTCATTAATTGTTGAATCTATAATATTTAGAGGGATACTACCTCGATAACCAAACAATCTACCACTATAGTCAACAACTTTTCCTTTTTCATCATATAAGTGAAATTGATTATTATAAATAATTTTATATATTCCCTTATATTTATTATCTTCATATAACTTAAATTTCTTTAAACGATAATCTTTAGAATCAGTAACATTATCCCATTTTCCTTGTTCATATTTAATCTTAACAAAGTTACCAGATATAATATATAGATTATCTTTTCTATTTCTTATATAACCTGGTAAAAATATTATTAACATTAGACATAAATATAATATTAAAACTGTTATTACAACTTTGTAACCTTTCATAATATCACCTATCCTACCTTATATAATGCATATCCTACTATTGTATTCAAACCATATGTTGCGCCTACTTCTGTTCCTGTACTACCTGAATCAAACATGTGTATTTTATTACCTTCAATACGGTCTACTGCTACCCAATGGGCGCCATTTTTAACATTTAGAATTATATAGTAACCTTGATTGATATATGACTCTAGCTGACTTATTTGTGGAGGAAGATGCTCTCTACCACTAAATTTAAAGCTAGGGGCAATTTTTTCAACCATACCCCATTGAATAAATGATCTACTATCAAAACCACCAGCTTTATCCAAGGCAGTTGCGAAAGTTCCGGGATTAAAATTAGACCCGAGAGTGGTTGAAACACCTGAGCGCATTATTTGGATAGCAACCGATGTTACGGCACATCCATGAGGTCCAAGCGTTGTATTACCAAAAGGAGTATCTTTCCATCTAGGATCTGTTTGTTTCCAAGTAGCCCAATCTCCCATTGAACCACCGCCATAATAACAGATGGCATCTGTATATTGATTATCTGTTATTTCTGTTATAGTACCATTCCAAACACCTATATCATATTGGGTAAGATCATTATCCTTTATTACACCAAGTAAAGTACTTTGATAAGTACTAGCCGTAGCATAACCTTTATTTACTAAACAAGAAATTAAGTCGGCATGATCCATTATACCAGTACACTTATAAGCTTCGGTTAATAGTCGTGAATGGTCTCTAGTTGAATTTTCAAACGAATCATATACACGATACCACTGGCAATCTTGTCCGCTTCTATTACACATAGCTACTATAGTTCCATCCCAAAAGGCATTACCTTGACAACTATTTCCATTTTGGCCTGCTGCTAAAACGGTACCAGAATAATTAGATGGACTCTGACCTGGAGCACAACTTCCTGCTGTCATTCCATAATAGTTGGCATACTGTGAACTTAAATAACTACTTCCATCCGCACTTTCTACAGCTGCTTGAGCAATCGTAACCGATGCTAAAACTCCGGTTCTACTCATTTCTTCAATTGCGAAGGGAGCTATTCTCTCAATAAATTCTGTTCTTTTTAATGAGGTTCCTCCGCCATAATATCCTGATCCTTCATCAATACGACAAATATATTTTTTACCTTTACAACTTTGATTTGGTCCTGTTTCATTATATAGTACATATATATCATCTACTATACTTTTAATTTTCTGATATCTTTCAGTATTTAATTCAGGTTGTTTATCATTTCCTTTTGGAAGATAATTAGAGTAATACTCAGTTACAAAAGAATCAACTAAATTCCAATAGTAAATATTATTGGTCATATCTTTTAGAGAACCGATATCTAATTTAGCAAAGTCATTATAATCATATGGTGTTTCAGCTTTACATTTTTTTTCTATTATTGGATTGCCATTAGCATCTTTTATTACATTACCATCAGCATCTCTTTTTTCTTCTTTTATATAAGCAGGTACATAAAATTTATACTCAATATTTTTATCTTCATTAGCTTTTTTAGTAAAAAGCTTAAATATTCCGGGAATCATATCATTACTAGCAACTTCACGTGGGGTTGTACTAACTCTTACAGTATCACCAACACCCAAATGTTTTAAGGTAGAAAATAGATTGGTCATAGTTGTAGATTCATATGAGAAGTGATTAATATCCTCTTCCGTTTCAACGAGATATTCAGAAGCTTCGTCTTGACAGTAGTCATTAGCAATACCACTACCAGCATTAGCGGCTTTAACTCGTTCATCAAGACCATAAATGGTTCTTCTTATTTGCATATTACCTAGTATTTCTACTTGTTTGATCATTTTTTTATAGTCATCACCTGTTAGTCCAAGTTCGGATCCTTCAGGGGTATCAGTTTCAACTTCTTTACCTTCTTCGATATACTCATCACTAGTAATATTGGAAGTCAGGGTTGCGGTAATCAAATTAACATCGATACAAACGCTATATTTATCATTTAGTTTTTCTTGAACTTCTTTTAGGGTTTCTTGATATTTTAATTCCCATTCTTCAGTTGATTTTCCATCAATTAGGTTTTTTATGGTATCCCATCCTTCTTGAAAGAAATCAATGGTATTTTGAGCAACGGATAAGATAACCGAAATCAGAAGTGCAATAGCACCAACAGTAAGAATAGCAGAAAAACCAATAATAATAAATTTAAATTTGTGTTTTTTAGCGAAACCACTCATCCTAGTTAGGGCACTATCATCAACAACTTCAGTTTCTTCTGTATCACTAGGTGTGGAAGCTTGTTTATTATTTGAATTTCCTAAAAATCCTCCAGCCAAACCAGGTAAAGAACTAGAAGAAAGAGGAGCACTCCCCGATTGCGAAGGTGCTGTTCCACCTGCTCCTCCAAGTGCTCCAGCATCCATAGCTTGATCTGCAGCATCTAAAGCTCCTTTTTTATCTAAGTCACTAGCAGCCTTTTTTAATATGGGGTTTTTGTCAATTGCACCGCCAGCTATATCTAAAGCTTTATTTCCTTCTTTAGTTTGGGCTAGTGCATCTACTGCTTTACCACCAACAGCTCCAAATTTCGCGTTACCTACTGCTTTTAGGCCAGTTTTGACTGCTTTTTTACTGGAATCTTCCGTAGGTTGTTTTTCTTCCTCATTCATACTCGTCTCACCTGCCCTTACCACTTATTTATGACTATAGACCTCCTCCAGAACCGAAGGATTCTAACTCTTCTTTCGTTAAAATTACATTTATTTGCATTCGACGACTTCCGCAAACAAACAAGGCTTCACCTTGTGAGAATCGTTTAATACTTTCTTTTTCATTATCATTAAGGTCAATTAGTCTTCCTAAATCTTCAACTGCTTGTTTTTTCAATCCCATTACTAAATAGTAAGAAGCATTATCAAAGATAGCTTTTCCCTGAGTAATTACAGATTGAGCAGCAAAATCACTTGGCTGTTGAGTTATTATTATAGAACCAGTGTTATATTTACGAGCTCTTCTTTGTACTTGAGCTAGAAAATCTGCTCCTAAAGAGTTATTATCAGATAGTAACACATGGGCCTCATCAACCATTAAAACCGTGTTAAGACTTTTATCTAGACATAATCCCCAAGCATACTTTAAAATGTTGAAGAATAATGCATTACGAATATTATCAGCAGAATTCATTAATTCTTTAATGTTAAATACTATAAAATCTGTATCAGCTTCAACAGTTGTGTGTCCATCAAAGTAGTATTTTAATTCTTGAGTTAATGGTCTTATTTTTAATTCCAATTTTTCCATTATCATACGTTCTTGACTACGATCAGTCATAGCCAGTAATCGTCCCTTTATGGTTGCATAAACATCAGAAAAAGTGGGATAATCTGTTGATTTATAATCATAAAAATTACTTGTAAAATCAATCCCAAATCTTCGATATGTATCTTGAACAACTTCACTAAACATAGTAAGAACATCTTCTTCTATCGATGGATCATAATATTTCATAAATCCTTTTAGAAACTGAAGAGTTCTAGTTAGAACTGTATATCCTAGACCTTCTCTAATTTCATCTTCATCAGCATCAACAACAATTTGTAAGGGATTAATCATACCATATTCTCCACCCTTACCAAGGTCGATACTTTCACCACCAAAAGTAGTAGTCATATCAAATAGTTCGTTTTCTGGATCAATTGCGACAATCTGGTAACCATTACGAATATGAC
>CAYRDW010000064.1:0-5499 GCA_964423215.1 uncultured Muribaculaceae bacterium | reverse complement strand
TTTTGAAGAATATGATTTAAATAAAGCAGTTCGTTATATTACTAATTTTGTATCTGAAGATTTATCTAATTGGTATATTAGAAGAAATAGAAAAAGATTCTGGGGTAGTGGTTTAGATGATAGTAAAAAAGCAGTTTATAAAACTACTTATGATATTTTAGTTAGTCTATGTAAATTAATAGCTCCAATTGTACCATTTATATCAGATGAGATTTATGTTAATCTAACTGGTGAAGAGAGCGTTCATTTAGCTAGCTATCCAGTGAGTGATGAGAATATTATTAATGAAAAAATTGAAGAGCGTATGGATTTAGTTAGAGATTTAATATCACTGGGAAGAAATGCTAGAGAAGAAACTAAAATAAAGGTTAGACAACCAATTAGTGAAGTAATTATCGATGGTAAAAACGAAGAAATTATCGGTGATTTAGTAGATTTAATTAAAGAAGAGTTAAATGTAAAAGAAGTTAATTTTGCGTCAGACTTATCTATTTATATGAATTTAGAAGTGAAACCAAACTTTAAGGTTTGCGGAAAACTTTTAGGTTCTAATATGAAAGAATTTCAACAGAAATTAACGACTATTAGTGATGAAGAAATAAGTAAATTAGAAAAGAATGAGGAAATATCACTAGTAATAGATAATAAAGAAATAGTAGTAAATCAAGATATGGTTGAAATTAGAGTATCTTCTAAGGAAGGGTTTAATACTTCGCATGAAGGAAATAAGTTTATTATATTAAATACGACTTTAACTGATGATTTAATTCATGAAGGAATAGTTAGAGAGTTTATTAGTAAAGTACAGAATTTAAGAAAAAGTAAAGATTTTGAAATAGTTGATCGTATAAATATTTATTATGAAGAAAAAGTAGAGTTTGAAGAAGCTATTTCTAAATATATTGACTTTATCAAGAGTGAAACATTAGCTATTGAGATTATTAAAAGCTCTAATGATGGTGAATTAGTTAATCTAAATGGTCTAGATGTTAAATTTGATGTTGAAAAAGTAGTCTAAAATTATTTTTTCCAATAAGAAAACCAGTATAATTACTGGTTTTATCTTTGGGGAAAAGTCATTTGTTTTGGTTTAACTTCTACTATCAAAGTTCTATCTTCATAGATACGTGAATATATTTCATTTTTATAATTAGCTACTACTTCCCAATATTCAGGAACAGCTATATAAGAAATACTATTTTCTATATCTCTTTTAATTAAGGTAAAACCTCTTTTAGTTAATTTTTCTTCAAAATCATCAAAATGATTAGGGTTATTCAAGTTTCCAATTATTGTTGTTTCACAAAATTTTAAATTAGATATAATATTAATTAGTCTATTAGTATGGTTTTCACTAGCTCGTTCACAACTACTATCGCAATTAGCTATGATTGTATTAAGTGCATTATCATTAATTAAAATATCTTTTTTTAAAATTTCATCAGTTCCTTGTTCTTTCCTCTCAGCAGGTGAGGATTTCCAATATTCACCAAGTGTTCTTTTTATAGGAATGTTAGTAACTTTACCCTCGTTACTACTTAATTGGAAGGATGTTACTAAAATATTGTTTTCTCCATAAGAAGAAAAATCACTATCTAAATAAAGTTTTCTAATAGGTCTAAGGACTCCTATGATACTATTTGGTTTGGTTATGCTAGGTATAGAGTCAACTTTCGTTCTTTTTGGGTCATTAAGTCCACAATAATAATTTCCAATAATAATTGTTTCCATGATATATTCCTCCTGTTTTATGAGGCTTATTATAACATGTTAGCAGTTATAAATCAACGAGATGTCATATTAAGTTTTCTTTCGATATCTTTAAAAATAGCTATATGCAATTCTTCATCTTCAATAATTCTTTTGATTAGTTTCTGAATATAAGGATCTTTTATTACTTCTAAATTTCTTTGATAATTTTTAATTGCTTCCATTTCAGATGCAATATTAATTTCTAAAATATCACGAAGATTAATATTGTAGTTAACATTATCACTATCCCAGTATTCTATATCATTATTTAATTTTATAGTCCCAAAGATTGGTTTAGTTCCTAGTAAAGTAATAGTTTCACCTAATAATTCTAAATGTTTCATTTCTGTTTCCGCAATCGATTCTAATATTTTAGATATTTCTGGATAAGAATGGTTTAGAATTAGATGTTGGTAAAGGTATAAGTGAATAGCAGTCTCTTCACTTATCTTACCAGCGTAATCTTCTAATAAAAGACGAGCATAATCTTTGTTTTTTGACATGACTTGTGGTCTTGGATAGGGTTTATTTATTTTGGTTATCATATGTACCTCCTACCATTATTTATTCTTTTTATCTGTAAATATGCGTTAATTACTCTGTTTTGACTTTTCAAATGACGTCTTTTATGGTATTTATTATTATAATAGGTGAGGATATGAAAGTAAGTAAAAGAATTAATATTCGTTATATTTTTATTATGTTAGCTTTTTTAAGTATTTCTTTTGGGTTATGGAAAAACTTTAGATTACTTTGGATTGAATCTAATGGGGTAGAAATATCTGATATTAGTAAAATGATAAGTATGGGTGCTTTATTTACTTGTGTTACAATATTCTTTACAACAATGAAAGTTCCTATTCAATGGATTAAAAAGTTACTATTTTATTCAATCTTTTTAAAATTAATTATGATGATACTTCTTTTTATAGGTAATCAGATGTTAGATGTTAAACCAATTGCATCATTGATTATTTTTGATGTGGTTTTGGATAATATTATAGCACTTAGTATTTATCCATTATTATCAACGATAACTAAGAAGGATAGGTTATATAGTAAAAGAAAACTTATTGAGTATATATTTAGAGATGTGGGAGTATTTATTGGGGGATTTTTAATAGGAAAAACTCTATCAGGAGTACTTGTTGATTATAATATTTGTTTAATGATAGCTATTTTCTTCTTACTAATTTCTTTCTTTGTTTTATTTTTAATAAAATTACCTGATGATATAGAGGAAGAAGAGGAACCAGAGACTTCTAATTTACGGGCGTTTTTTAACTATGTTAAAGATAAGAAAGTCTTTCTATTTTATTTTTTATATACGTTTATAGGTAATACTTCATACAATATAGGTTTAGGAATGCAGATGTTAGTTATGACTAATTTATTATCTTTTTCATCAGGTAACGCTACATATTTCTTTTTAATAGTTGGGATATGTGCGGATATATTTGGGGTTTTAGCACTATGGAAATTAACTCCTAAGAGTGATTATTTATCGGTATTTTTTAAATTTGGTGTTAGAATGATAGGTTATACTTTAATCTTTCTAACTAATAATCCAGCGGTAGCAGTAGCAGCTATATTTGTTTCATTATTTGTATCAACTGCTTTTGAAAATAGAACAGATGGTGTTTATATTAATTTAGTGGAAACAAAATATCAACTCAGTTTTGCGAATATTCATTATTTAGTAGCTAGACTAGGAGAATCATTGGGACTATTTTTAGTAGGTATATTATTTAGTTATGGTTTATATGCTATTTATGGAGTAGCTGCCGCTATAGGATTTGGACAAGTAGGATTAGGATTTTATTTAGTTTGGTTAAGAAAAAAGAAAGCTTTATAAAGTTAAGATATAATATATAAATAAGTATAAGAAGCAAGGTTATGTTATTTCAAAATAATTACTTGCTTTTTATTTGCATTTCTAGTATATTATACATGTACCTTTTCTAGGACATGGATAAAATTCCGACCATTTCTTGGATAAGGCAAATAAACAAAGAGGAGGAATTGAAATGGCTTTAACAAAAGAAAGAAAAGAAGAACTAGTTAAAAAGTTCGCAAGAAATGATAATGATACTGGTTCTGCTGAAGTTCAAATCGCTATCTTAACAGATGAGATTAACGAACTAACAGAACATTTAAAAGTACATAAACACGATCATCATTCACGTCGTGGTCTTCTTAAGAAAGTTGGGCAAAGAAGAAATATGCTTAACTACTTAGCTAAGAAAGATGTTCATAGATATCGTGAAGTTGTAAGCAAATTAGGATTAAGAAAATAGGCGCTTGTTTTAAGTGCCTTTTTTTATAGTTGGGGGTATATTTAAAAAGATAATGGAGGTAATTTATGAAGAAAATATTTGAACTTGATTTTAGAGGAAAGAAATTAGTAGTAGAACATGGTGAAGTAGCTAAACAAGCTGATGGTGCGGTATTAGTTCGTTATGGTGATACTGTGGTTTTATCAACTACCGTAGCTAATAAAAAAGCTAATATATTGGCTGATTTTTTTCCGTTGATGATTTTATATAATGAAAAGTTATATTCAGTTGGTAAAATACCAGGTGGATTTATTAAAAGGGAAGGTCGTCCAACTGAGAATGCTACTTTAGCAGCACGTATGATTGATAGACCGATGAGACCGATGTTTCCTGAGGACTTTAAAAACGAAGTACAGATAGTTAATACTATTTTATCAGTTGATCCTGATTATACACCAGAACTTACAGCTATGTTTGGTTCTAGTTTAGCGACTTGTGTTAGTAAGGTTCCTTTTAATGGACCTATAGCGGGAGTTAAAGTTGGTTATGTAAATGGAGAATTTATTATTAATCCATCACCTAGTCAATTAGAAGAATCGGAAATAGACTTAATAGTAGCTGGTACGAAAGATGCTATTAACATGGTAGAAGCAGGAGCGAGTGAAGTATCAGAAGACTTAATGTTAGATGCTTTAATGTTCGGTCATGAAGCTATCAAAGAATTAGTTCAGTTTCAAGAAGATATTATGGCTGAAGTTGGTTCTGAAAAGATGGAGTATGAAGTACTTGAAATAGATCCTGATTTGAAAAAGGATATTTATGATTTAGCTAAAGATAAATTAGATAAAGCGTTAAGAATTAAAGATAAATTAGATTCTTATCAGGCTATTGATGAAATAAAAAGTGAAATTATTGATAAATATACAAAGGCTAATGAAGATTTATTAAAAGATAAAGAATTAACTGAATTAATCACAAAAATCAAGTTGATTTTATCAGAAATTGAATATGATATTTTCAGACAAATAATTGTTAAGGAAAAGGTAAGAGCTGATGGGCGTAAGATGACAGAAATTAGAGCTTTATCTACAGCGATTGATTTACTTCCTAGAACACATGGTTCAGCTTTATTTACTCGTGGTGAAACACAAGCTTTAGCTGTAACTACTTTAGGGGCATTAGGAGAACACCAAATCTTAGATGGTCTTGATATGGAGACTGAAAAGAGATTTATGTTACATTATAATTTTCCTCAATTCTCTGTTGGTGAAACAGGTAGATATGGGGCTCCAGGACGACGTGAAATTGGTCATGGTGCTTTAGGGGAAAGAGCTTTACTTCAAGTTATGCCTAGCGAAGAAGAATTTCCATATACAGTTCGTGTTGTATCAGAGGTACTAGAAAGTAATGGTTCTAGTAGTCAAGCTACAATTTGTGCTGGTTGTATGAGTTTAATGACAGCAGGAGTTCC
>CAYRDW010000063.1:254-5530 GCA_964423215.1 uncultured Muribaculaceae bacterium | reverse complement strand
CTATTAAGTTTGATATTGAAATATTAAAAAAAGAATTATTAGAAATAGAAAATGATTTTGTTAATGAGGTAATCGATGGAATTTTAAAAAATCGTGATACTATCTATGAACTAGCTAATAAATACTTAACCAGTTGGCCAATGGATCGTTTAAACAAAGTAGATCAAGCAATTCTATGTATTGGTATTTATGAGTTAGAATATACTGAAACTCCAAATGTAGTTGCGATTAATGAAGCAGTTGAATTGTCTAAAAAATATTCTGATGATAAAGTTACTAAAATGATCAACGCTGTTTTAGATGAAGTATACCATAATAGCGAACAAGTTTAGTTAGGAGGTTTTTATGCAAGATAAGTATATTACTGTATCCCAACTAACTAGATATATTAAATTTAAAATTGATAATGACGAACATTTAGCACATGTCTTCTTAAAGGGTGAAATATCTAATTTTAAAGCCCATACTAGAGGACATTTATATTTTACTATCAAGGATGAAGGTTCACGTATTAATGCCGTTATGTTTGCCTCTAACGCTAATAAACTTAATTTCAAACCCGAAGATGGCATGAAAATTATGGTAACAGGTAGAATTAGTGTCTATGAAGCTACTGGAGGTTACCAAGTTTACGTTGATGAAATGATTGAAGACGGAGTAGGGAACTTATATATTCAATTTGAAAAATTAAAAAAGAAATTAGAAGCTGAAGGATTATTTGATAAGGTTCATAAAAAAGCTATTCCTAAAATGCCAAAAAAAATCGGTATTGTCACAGCACCAACGGGAGCTGCAATCAAAGATATTTTATCAACCTTAAAAAGAAGATGGCCAATTGTTGAAACAATTCTGTTTCCCAGCTTAGTTCAAGGCGTTTCCGCAGCACCAGATATCGTTAAACAAATTGAAAGAGCCCAAGATTATGATTTAGATCTTTTAATTATCGGACGAGGTGGCGGAAGTATTGAAGACATGTGGTGTTTCAATGATGAAACTGTCGCTAGAACTATCTATAACTCACATATTCCTATTATTTCAGCTGTCGGACACGAAGTAGATTTTACTATCGCTGACTTTGTAGCTGATTTAAGAGCACCAACTCCTACGGGAGCTGCCGAAATGGCTGTTCCTAATATAGCTGACTTTTATAATTATCTAAACCAGTTAAAATTACGTTTAACTAAATCAGTTAAAACTAAATTAGAAACAAATTTCAAACATTTAGAAAACTTAAAAAACAGTTATATTCTAACTAATCCTTTATCAATCTATCAGATGAAAGAACAGAAATTCGATACATTATTTGAAAAACTAAATCTAGTTATGATAAGTATTTTATCAAACCAAAGACTTAATTATGAAAATATTATATTAAATCTAAATAGAGGGTTAGAAAAAACAATTGAAATTAATAAAAATCGTTATATCAATAATTTAAATAAATTAGAAATACTAAATCCATTACTTACTATTAAAAGAGGCTATAGTATAACTAAAAAAGAAAACAAAGTTATAACTACTATTAATCAAGTTAAACCAAATGACATTTTAGAAATATCACTCAGTGATGGAACTATTGAAACTATTGTAAAAAACAAAAAGAAAGAAGGTAAATAAAGATGACTAAAGAAAAAGAAGTTACATTTGAAGAAAACTTAACCAATTTGGAAAATATTGTAAAAGACTTAGAAAACGGTAGTATTCCCTTAGATGATGCTATCAACAAATTCAATGAAGCTATGAAAATAGCTAAAATTTGCGATGAAAAATTAAAAAAAGCTGAAGCTAGTGTCAATAAAATCCTAAATAATGATGGAACGTTAGAAGATTTTCAAATAAAAGAATAATCTTCTTTTCAATTGCCATAAATTTCAATCGATAATATAAAAGTAATTTACCATAATAGTAATGTAGTAATTTTTTTTAAAAGGAGTTGATACCATGAATTTTAAGAAAAAACTACGAATTTTATTCTCTCTTCTTTTAATGATATTTCCATCTATAGTATTTGCATATTCTGATTATATTATTCCTGGTGGTGAAAATATCGGTATTAAAATAAACTCTAAACATGTAGCTATTGTTGGTTTCTACAAAGTAAATAATAATTATATTGGCGAAGATGCAGGTTTTAAAGTAGGAGACCAAATAGTAAAAATCGAAAACGAAGAAGTAACTTCTATCGATTCCATGATCGAACTAGTAAATAAATACAAAGACCAAAGTAAAATCGAAGTTACTTTCTATCGTAGTAACAAAGAATTAAAAACCAATCTCTCTTTAACTATCGATACTGATGGAGTTTATAAAACTGGTTTATATGTAAAAGACCAAATTAATGGTATTGGGACCTTAACTTATATTGATCCTAATACTAAAATTTATGGTGCTTTAGGACATGAAATAGCCGATAAAACCACACTACAAAAAGTAGACATAAAAGATGGTAAGATATTCGAATCATCTGTAACAGGTATTAAACCAAGTAAAAATGGTGAACCAGGAGAAAAACAGGCTAAATTATATACAGATAATATTTTCGGCAACATAAAAAGTAATACCGAAAGTGGAATATTCGGATCCTTTACGGATAAGTTTCCTAATAATAACGTTATCGAAGTTGGAAAACCAGAAGATGTAAAAATAGGAAAGGCAATTATCAGAACTGTAATTGACCAAAACATAAAAAAGGACTTTGAAATAGAAATCATCGAGATTGATAAAACTAATTCCACCAAAAATATTTTATTTAAAATAACTGATACTGAATTACTAAATAAAACAGGTGGTGTTGTAGCCGGAATGAGTGGGAGTCCAATAATTCAAAATAATAAAATAGTAGGCGCAGTTACTCATGTGATTGTTAATGATTCGGACAAAGGATACGGAATTTTTATAACGACAATGTTAAAAGAAGGAGAAAAATAAGAGACAAGAGTCTCTTTTTATGTTTTTAGCTGGATAGTTAATTGACAAAAGTTAGTACCTTATTATACTATATAACTAGAGTTGGAGGTTATTTTTATGTTAGATACAATAATAATCGGTAGTGGTCCTGGTGGTGTTAGTGCTGCTATATACTTAAAAAGAGCAGGTCTTAATGTTTCAGTTTTTACAACTAATAATAGTGCCCTTTTAAAAGCAGATAAAATAGAAAATTATTATGGTGTTGAAACTATTGATGGTAAATCACTATATAATTTAGGGTTAATACAATTAGAAAAATTAGAAATACCTCTATATAAAGAAGAAGTCGTTAATATTGAGTGGGGAGATGTATTTACTATTGAAACTAATAATAGTATTTATCAAGCTAAAACTGTTATAATCGCAACAGGAATTAGTAGAACACCATTAAAAATTAAAAATTTAGATAAATTCGAAGGTAAAGGAATCAGCTACTGTGCTACCTGCGATGGTTTCTTTTATAAAAATAAACGCTTAGGATTAATAGGAAATGGTAATCTAGCTATTCACGAATTAAACTACTTAAAAGATTTAACTGACGACTTAACTGTCTTTACTAATGGTGAAGAAATTGTTGAAGAAATAGAAAAATTATCTTTACCTGTAATTAATGATAAAATAATTGAAATTAAAGGTAATGACAAATTAGAAGAAATAGTATTAGAAAACAATAAAACAATATCATTAGATGGTTTATTTATAGCTGTTGGTTTATCTAGCGGTATCAGTTTTGCTAAAAGACTAGGTTTAGAAACCAATAATAACTTTTTAGTAGTAAATGATAAGTATGAAACTAATATTAGTGGAATATATGCTATTGGTGATATAGTAAGTAAAAATATGCAAGTAAGTAAAGCCGTTAATGATGGTTATTTAGTAAGTAAAGAAATAACTACATTTTTAAAAAGCAAATAAAAAATTAATTTTTATTAAATTGACAAAGCTAGTAACTTTAAACTATAATATATACAACATAGTAGGAGGAAAAGATATGGAAGAAAACAAAATTGTTACAGAGAAAAAGGAAGAAACACCTGTAACTAAAAAGCCAAAAAAGAAAAGAAAAGTAGGTAGAATTATAACTAACATTATTCTAACTCTAATTGTTCTTTTCATTTTAGCAGAAGCAGCTATCGGTATTGTTAATATGCAAAAGATTAACAAAGGTGAAGAACCTGTTTGGTATCTAAATACAAAAGTAAAAGAATACAAAAACAAAACAGTTACTGAATATGATTTAGGACTATATAAAATAGTTAAAACTGATACCGATAAAGAATCTAAGACAACATTAAGACCATTCTTTATTAAAGACTAAAAAAGACCATTATTTTTGGTCTTTTCTTTTTACATAAAATAAAATACAACACTAGCGATAAATGATCCTAACATAATAATAGCTAGAAATATAGCTACAAACTTAGTCATTTTCTTATTCATTTTATACACCTCAATACAATTATAAGTCAAAACCTAAAAAAAGTAAATAATCCACATATTTTTATAATAAAATAATATAGTTAATTAGGTGAAGAAAAAAATGAAGAAATTATCGTTGTTAAAAAAAGACAAGCTATTAACTCAAAAAAAGAAATATGTATTTTTAAGTACTATTATGCTAATTGGTTTTATATCAGGTATTATTTTTCTCTTTTTACTAAATAAAAGTGATAAAACAGTTCTAACTACTGAAATGAATAACTTTTTCAACAATATTAAATCTAATCAATTAAATTCAGGTAGTGCTATTATAAATAGTATTAGTTCTAATTTATTATATATAGGTATTACTTGGTTATTAGGTATATCTATTATTGGAATTCCCTTTATTGTTTTTCTATTATTTTTTAAATGTTTTGTATTTGGTTTTGGGATAGTCTCTATTATAGCTAGTTATGGCTTTAAAGGCATTTTACTAAGCTTTGCATACATTTTCCCACATCAGTTAATATATCTGTTAATATGGCTCTTATTAAGCTTTTACTCATTGTCTTTCTCAATTAAACTATTTAAAACTCTATTTATGAAGAAAACCATTAATTTAAGAGAAAACTTTATAAGATATACTAAAATATTAGGAGTTTGTATCATAGCTAGTTTAATCTGTTCTTTAATTGAAGTTTATATTACACCTCATTTTATAAAACTGTTTATTTTTTAACTATTGTACGATATAATATGTCGTAGGTGAAGTTTATGAAAAAAGTAGTAATAGGTATGAGTGGAGGAGTAGATTCTTCTGTTGCAGCTTTACTTTTAAAAAATGCAGGTTATGAAGTTATTGGCGTTACAATGGTGCTTTTTGATGA
>CAYRDW010000063.1:0-244 GCA_964423215.1 uncultured Muribaculaceae bacterium | reverse complement strand
GTGGAGGAGTAGACAGCAGTGTAGCAGCCATTCTCTTAAAACAACAAGGTTATGATGTAATTGGTCTCTTTATGAGAAACTGGGATACTTCTATCAATGGCGATATTTTAGGTAATCCTGATCTTAATAATAATATTTGTCCCCAGGAACAAGATTATAACGATGCTTTAGCTGTTTGTGAAAAACTTGATATTCCATTACATCGTATTGATTTTATTAAAGAGTATTGGGATAATGTTTTTAC
>CAYRDW010000062.1:0-5796 GCA_964423215.1 uncultured Muribaculaceae bacterium | reverse complement strand
GAAATCATTGGTATTAAAGATACTCAAAAAGTTGTTGTTACAGGAATTGAAATGTTTAGAAAACAATTAGATTTCGCTCAAGCTGGAGATAATGCTGGTGTATTATTACGTGGTATTTCTCGCGAACAAGTTGAACGTGGTCAAGTGTTAGCTAAACCTGGTTCTGTTACACCACATACTAACTTTGAAGCTGAGGTTTATGTACTTAGCAAAGAAGAAGGTGGACGTCATACTCCATTCTTCTCCAACTATCGTCCTCAGTTCTATTTTAGAACTACAGACGTAACTGGTATCATTACATTACCTGCTGGTGTTGAAATGGTTATGCCAGGTGATAACATTGGTGTTACAGTTGAACTAATTCACCCAATTGCTATTGAGCAAGGTACTAAGTTCTCTATCCGTGAGGGTGGACGTACTGTTGGTGCTGGTGTTGTTAGTAAAATTAATGCTTAATTAGTTAATACTAAATAAAAGTACTCAGTATCTGGGTACTTTTTTGTATAAAAAAAGCATATTTATTATATGGTTTTTCCTTGTTTACTTAATTTTCTTTTATAAATTCCAAAGACAGTTTTATTTATAATCAAATCAAATTCACCTATATATTCTATCGCACTAGCTCCAAAACCTAATTTCATTTCATTTAATCCAGAATATTTATTTTTTTCATTAAATTCACCAGTTATTCCATTTAAGTTAAAGTAATTTAAACCATCATTGTTAAAACTTTTAATTAGTTCCCACTTTAGTAGGTAATTGGGGTTATAATCAGTAAATTCTTTATTGAATCCTTCAATGATTAAGTTAGCTCCATTATCATATTTTATGATTAGAGCTCCCCCGATAATGATTCCTTCTGGATGTTCTTCCCATAACTTAGTAGCTTTTATTAAGTTAGCTTGGTAAATACCTAGTTTTTTATCAGATTCCATTTTAGTATTAATTATTTTTTTAACATTAGATCTTTTATTAGTTAACTCTTGTAGTTTATGGTTATATAATTCATTTTTAGCTAATTCTTGTTCGTAGGCTTCATTGCTTAATTTTACATACTTTTGAGGATTTATATAAGCTAAATATATTTCGGCATTATCTCCAAAACTATCTAATACTGCTTGATAATACTTTAATGATCTTTTGTTTTTTCTTTTTATAAATTCATATAGTATTTTTAAATCATCATGGGTAGTTTTATAAATATCTACACCGTTACGATTAGCTTTACTTATCTTATTTCTGGTTTGTTTAGTTAATAGATAATATAGTTTATCATTACTAGTAATTAGTTTAGTAATAGCAGTCCAACGTGGTTTACTATTTTCAAAGAATTTATTAAAACCATGGTGAATATAGCCATTACTTTTTAGAATATCAAGTATTCCATTTATTTCTGGATTATAGGAGATTATTTCTCCTTCTTTATTTCTTTCAGCACAGTGAATTAAAGGATTAATCTTAACATAAATAAAGCGCTGTTTTAGTAACAGTTTTTTTAATTTAGTTGTTAATTCTTCAATTAGAGTAGTATTTGTATAATCAATTAGAAAACCATATGGTGCGTAAGCAAACTTATAGTTCATATAGACAGCTTTATAGATTAAGAGGGTTGCACCGATAAGATCATTACTATTATTAGTAAAACCAATAAAATGATAATCATAGCCATCGGTTTTCTTTATCTTAGCATAACTTGAAGTTTGATAATAATTACGATATTTATGTTTACTAGCGAATTTATCAAATTCTTCTTCAGTTAAAGTAATAATCTTCATGATGATCCTCCTTTCAAATAGGTGATTATTATAACATATATTATGTTTTTTTTCAATTGTTTTATAACTGGGCTGTATATAATTTATAATAGTCTCCCTTTTGAGCCATTAATTCCTTATGTGTTCCTGCTTCATGAATTTTCTTATCTTTAAGCAGGAATATTTTATCACAATTAATAATGGTTGATAATCGGTGAGCTATAACGATTGATGTACGGTTCTCTAATAGTTTTTCTAAGCCTTCTTGTACTAACTTTTCAGTCTTTAAATCAACATTACTAGTAGCTTCATCAAGAATAAGAATTTTAGGATTAGCTATTATAGCTCTAGCGAAACAAATTAATTGTCTTTGACCAGTTGAGATATCTTTACCATTATTGTGTAAAATAGTATCATAACCATCTTTTAATCCTAATATCCAATCATGGATTTGCATTTCTTTACATACTTTTTCAACGGTTTCTTTAGTTACATCTTTTTTTCCATATTTGATATTTTCTAAAATAGTTCTAGAAAATACATAGTTATCTTGTAGCATAACATTGACTTGTTTTCTAAGGTCATTTAACTCCAGTTCTTTAACAGGTATATCATCAATTAGTATATTTCCTCCTGATACATCATAATACCTCGCTATTAGGCTAATAATGGTTGATTTACCACTGCCTGTTTCCCCAACGAAAGCTACTTTCTGTTTTTCAGTTATTTCAAAGTTAATGTTTTCTAAAACATTCTTGTTTTTAATATAGGCAAAAGTTACATCTTTGAATTCTACTTTTCCTTTTATATCTAACTTAGTAGCTTGTTCCATATTCTCAATTACTAATGGTTCATCAAGTAATTCAAAGATTCTTTCTAAATAAGTAATAGCGTCCATTATATCACTATAGATAGCTGTAATATTACTAATTGGATTCCAGAATTGACCAGAGTAACTACCAAGAGCGATAATTGTACCTAAACTAGTTTGGGGATAAAAGAAGAAGAAACCAATTAGGTAGATAAGTATGTTTACGATAATAGAACTAGCATCAGTAATAGACCAGCTATAACTATAATAGGGCATGATATCTTTAATAGCTTTTAGAAAATCCTTTATTAAATTACCATAAATTTTTTTATTTTTAATTTCTCGGTTATAAGCTTGAGTTATAGTTATACCATTAATACTTTCCGCTATATAAGCATTACAGTTAGTACTTTTATTATTTAATGTATGTTGTTTTTGTCTACGAGCGGGAGTTATCTTAATAAAAAAGATAGTGATCGCTAACGCAAAGATTAAAACGATAAAGGTAAGAGGAACATGACAAGTAAACATGAATATTACTATAAAAACAATATTTATTAGCTCTAAAATAGTCTCTAGAAAGTCATTACATAAGCTTTGGGCTACAGTTTCGGCATAGTTAGTAGCTCTAGTTAATATTTTTCCATGTGGTCTTGTTTCATAATAAGTTGAAGGTAGATACTGAAGATGGATAAAGATATCAGCTTTTAAATCATATCCTATTGATTGTTTTATTCTATTTAGAATCCGACTTTTTATAAAATTGAAGATAATATTAAAGATTAAAATGATTCCTAGAATAATTCCCGCTATTATAAGAGCTTTTATATCTTTATTAGGAATAATAGTATCGATTGCATACTGAATTATTTTAGGTGAGAATAGAAATAATATCCCATTAAAAATACTAATTAATATCGTCATTATTAGTTTTGATCGATATGGTTTTAAATACTTAAGACTTCTTTTTAAAATATGAAACTTAAATTCAGTATTTAATTCATCTTTATCATATTTATTTACACGCATGTTATTCACCTACTTCTTGGATATTATTTTGGATTTTATAGATATCATAGTAGTATTTTTTGTTTTCTAATAATTCTTGATGGGTACCATGTTCTAATATTTTATTATTACTTACGACATAAATTTGATCGGCATCTTTTACAGATACTATTTTTTGAGCGATGATTAGTTTAGTACATTTATTATCTAGTTTCTTAATACTATCATTAATTAACTGTTCCGTTTCGATATCAAGAGCTGAAGTTATATCGTCTAGAATAAGTAAATCAGGCTTTACCGCTAGCGCTCTAGCTAAGGAAAGACGCTGTTTTTCACCACCAGATAAACCAACTCCTCTTTCGCCTATTATTGTTTCATATCGTTCTTCTAATTTTTCTACATAATCCATTTTGGATATTTGAGCATATTTTTCTATTTCAGCTTCTGATAAATTATCATTTCCATAAGTTATATTATTTTTAATACTATCAGAAAAAAGAAATGGTTGTTGACTAACATAACCAATCTTACTTCTAAGCCAGTTTAAGTTAATATCTTTTATATCGATATCACCAATTAGTACTTGTCCTTTTGAAGGCTCAATAAAACCTAAAATAGTATTAGTAATTGAAGATTTACCACTACCAGTAGGACCAATAAAAGCTATTGTTTTATCAGGTTCAATAGTTAGGTTAACATTCTCAATAATAGTTTGTTTATCAAAGATAATAGAAACATCTTTTAAAGTAATTGGAACTTTTAAATCAGGCAAGGTCTTTTCGCCAGTAAACTTAATAACTGGTTCAGATTTTAAAATATTATCAATTCTTTCTTTAGCTACAGAAAAGTTTTGAACTAAGTCCATAATATTTCCAATTCTTAAGAAAGGATTTTTAATAGCGCTTAATAAACCTTGGAAAACAATAAAATTACCTATACTTAAAGTGCCATTAATTAAAAAGAAGCCTCCACCTAGTATTAATAATGCTGACATACTGTTAGCGAAGAAATTCACAAAACTAAAATAAAAGGTTCGCGCATCATTTATCTTAATATTACTTTCTTTATAGTTATTATTTTTAACTTTCATTGCGCTGATTTCATCTTCTTCTTTAGAAAAAGCTTTAACTACTTTGTTGCCTTCAATATTATCTTGAATATAGTTATTTAAATCAGATAATTTGGTTCGGCGTTCTTTGTAGAGTGGTTTTGATTTCTTTTTATATAGTAAAGTAAATAATAATATTAAAGGGGTTGGTGCTAAAATAATCATGGTAAGAAGAGGATGCATTATAAACAGTAGATAAGACTACCTATAAATCTAGTAACACTATGGATAATATTTTTATAAGTAAAGTGGGCGAATCTTCTAACTTCTTTAATATCGGATATTAGAGTAGTCATTAATTCTCCTTGAGTGTTTTTCTTATAGAAATTAAGATCTAATTGGTTTAATTTCTGATAACACTTTTTTCTAATGACAGAAGTCATTTTATGACAAGTATAACTAAGTAAATTAATAGCTGAAAAAGTTCCCCAAGCTTTTATTATAGTAAATATAATTAAGAAAAGTGATAGGAATATTAAAAGCTGATAATTTTGTTTCTGCAGTCCTTCATCGATTATAAAACCTAATAATATTGGGTTTAGAATTGATAAGAAGTCAAAAATGACTATTGAAGAATTACATAATAGCCAGATACTTTTATATTTTTTACTTTCATTTAAAATCCATTTCATAAATAACTCCTATGACATTCTAAGATTTGTCAACAACAAATTTTTGTGTTATATTAATGCATACTGAAAAAACACGAAATTTCTATTTTTTTAAAATTTTGAAATTATGTGCTTATTTAGTATATAATATTAATGTAATCAAGTGGTGTTGATTACTTATCTAATTGTTTGCATAGTACAAAAATTTGTCGAAGAAGTTTAGTTGTACATGCAATTGTTGCAACGTAATGATGTTTTCCTTCATTACGTTTTTTTCTGTAATAAATTTCAATATCATTTTCTATATGACATACTCTGGTAACACTTAGAATATTTAATATAGATACAAAAAGAATTTTTCTTAAATATTTGTTTCCAGATTTGGAAATCGGACCTTTTATATTTATAGATTTACCAGATTGCTTTATTGAAGGATCTAATCCACAGTATGCAGTTAATTCTTTTATGTTTTTAAATCTATTTATGTCACCAATTTCTGCAATT
>CAYRDW010000061.1:0-5926 GCA_964423215.1 uncultured Muribaculaceae bacterium | reverse complement strand
AAACAAGAGAAAACTTTAAAATAATTATGTAAAAAAGATATAAAAATTGGGAAGTACCTTATGTAAGGTTTTACAAATGTACATTTAAAGGCAATATTTCAGTTCACCTTAATAATATGGGTGAATCAGATCAAATTATGTTATCAGAGATAAAACCAAGTGAGGAACTAAATACTATGAAAATAACTTCTTTAGCACTTGCGATATCTAATAGTATTATATCTACCAAAAACGGGCTTGTATTAGATGCTTTGGAAATGGATATATATAAATCAACGATTATGGGGAAAACAGAAATCACAGCTAATAATGAATTATTAATAGAAGATAGTATTTTACCAGAAGTTATAGTTAAAGGGATAGATATTGATGAAACAACAGTTAGCATTGTAAATACCAGTATGAATGGTGCCGTAAAAAATATTGATCATAATAATATTGCGGAAATTGTACCACCAAAAATTGTATAGTACTGAAGGGAATGTTTAGAAATGAAATATGATAATAATTATTATATTATTTAACTTGATTAATTAGTAGAAATGCTTTATAATGAAATTGATAATCATTATCAATAAGGTGGTATTATGAATAACAGAAAAACCAAACAGAAAGAAATAATTCTAGAAGTAATTAAAAATAATCGAACTCATCCAACAATTTCAGAAATATGTAAACTAGTAACAAACATCGACTCTACAATTGGACAAGCAACCGTTTATCGAAATGTTAAGAAGTTTGTTGAAGATGGTAAAGTCCATGTTGTAAAAACCAAAAGTGGTATTGATCGTTTTGATTACTATAATGATCATATTCACTTTGAATGTTTAAATTGTAAAGAAGTATTCGATATTTTTGATGAAGAATTATTTATATTATTAAAAGACAAATTTCATAGTACGGATAGAACAGTAATTAACTATAATTTATCTATTGATGGTTATTGCGAGAACTGTTCTAAAGCTGGTAGTAATGATTAAAATAAAGAAAAGAGGTTAGAAAATGGATTACGGAAAATTAAAAGGATCTAAAACAGAACAAAATTTAATGACTGCATTTGCAGGTGAGAGTCAAGCTAGAAACAAATATAATTATTATGCTTCAAAAGCTAAGAAAGATGGTTATGAACAAATAGCTGCTATCTTTGAAGAAACAGCTAATAATGAAAAAGAACATGCTAAATTATGGTTTAAATATCTTAATGGTGGGGATATTCCTTCAACTATTGAGAATTTAAAAGACGCAGCAGCAGGTGAAAACTTTGAATGGACTGACATGTATGCTGGGTTTGCTAAAGAAGCTAAAGCCGAAGGTTTTGGAGAATTAGCATATTTATTTGATGCTGTAGCTAAAATTGAAAAAGAACATGAAGAAAGATATTTAACACTATTAAAAAATGTTGAAGATAAAACTATCTTTGAAAAAAGTGAAGAAAAAATTTGGATTTGTCGTAACTGTGGACACATCTATGTAGGAACAAAAGCTTTAGAACTTTGTCCAGTATGTAAACATCCACAAAGCTTTATGGAAGAAAAAGCCGATAACTATCAATAAGCTAGAAGATCACAAATTGTGGTCTCTTTTAATCATAAAAAGTACCTAAGCATAATATAGATAGATATAAGAAAAGGTGATAAAATGAGTTGTTCCAAACCCATAAGTGAAATAGAAAGTATAATTGCACAAATTCAGGTTAATAAGTTTTCTCCTTGCCTTCCCATATTAGATTTATTAGATATTAAATATCTTCCTAAAAATATTGATGGTGAAGATGAAAGTATAACTTATTATAGAAATAAGAAAATAATAACACTAGTTAGAAATAATGCTAATCAATATAAGATGAGTATAAATCATAATAATTCAAAGAAAAATACAGGACCCCTAGTAATAATGGTGGATTTTACTAAAGACCATGAATCAATAAAAAGAATGACATTAAGTAGGGTTAAGCCTGATGTTAAATCAATAATAACTTTTAGTAATGATAGCTCAATAGCTCGTCTTAAAAATAAGAAAAACTATCAAAAGAAAGAATTTAGTATAGATTATAAAAATAAACAGGCATATTACGATAGTTTTATTATACCTGAGTCTTATCAAGTTGATCCTAGGCTTACAGAAATAACTGATAAAGATAAAGTTTATGCTGAAATATTAGAGTCAAACGATGATAAATATGTTCATAAAAATAAAATAGTTCCAGCTAGTAATCGCCAAATACCACAAAATATTGAAGTTTTGAAAATTATATCGTCTAATAGTGAAGAGGAAATAAATTCTGAATTATTAAGTATGATAAATAACTATCAACAACTATATATGGCTTGTATTAACCATCTAGGGGAAGATATAATAACTACTTTTACTTTAAAGAAACTATTAACTATGACTGAATGTCCAACTATTAATCATCTAGATTGCTTTTCAGCAGTTCCACGCTTAGAATATCAAAAAAAACATATAAACTAGTCCCGTATAATTCCGATTGATTTGCATAAAATAGTGATATATGCTATAATGAAGAAGTTCGAAAGAGAGGAATTATGAAAACAATTTATAATTATGCTTTCAGAATAGTATGTGTTTATATTTTTGCTCTTACTGTATTTGCCTTAACTACTGTTGATATTACAGTTAATAAATCTGAATATAAGATAGCAAACGCAAATGTAGCTAAAGAGTTAGAAAGTGATCTAATAGTTAGTAAAACTAATAACTCTGTAGAAAATCCTACAGATGAAATTAATAAGAATAAAGAATCTCAACCCGAAGAAAAGGTTGAGGAAAAAAAAGAAAGTCAAGTAACCGAGGCACCTAAGGAAGAAGTTAAAAATACTTATAATTATGTGCCAACAATAGACACATCGGCTTACCCTATGTTACAAGTAGCATCGGGAAATTTAAGCCACTATGGTCATGACTGTTATGGATGTACATCAGGTCGTACAGCATCCGGTTATGATATTAGTAATGGTAATATCTACTATACCGATAATGTATTCGGTAGTGTTAGAATAGTTGCGGCAGGATATGAATATCCAGAAGGAACTATTATGCGTATACACAATGTGAATTCAACTCCACTCATCGCTATTGTCTTAGACCGTGGTGGTGCGATTGGAACAGGTAAAAAGTATACGTTAGATTTACTAACTGAAAGTAATAACCAAGCCTACCAATTAGGTACAAGGCATGGTATCCAAATAGAAATATTGAGAATAGGTTACTAATCTCAATATTTTTCTTTTAAAAAAGAAGTTAATGATGTTATAATAGATTTAATAAAAGAAAAAAGAAATTGTGGTGGAAATATGAAAAATAATAAACAATTATTTAAACATCAAGTTATTGTTACTGGAATACTAGTTGTTGCTGTTGTAATCTCTGCTTTTGGTGGTAGTTATGCCTTATTTAACTCTCAAGCTATGGGGGATGAATATAATGTTTTCAAAGAAGATGACTTTGAAATAAGTTATGTTGATAATGGTAAAGGCTATGGTGATATATTGTCATTAGTAAACCAGCAACCACTTTCAGATGAAGAAGGAAGCAACCAAACACCATATCGTTTTAATGTTACAAATGCAAGTAAAGATGAAAAGAAATTTGTTTTAAAAATAGAATTAGATCAAGCTATTATTGATGAAGATAAATGTCATAATAAACCATTAAATACTAAATATATAAAATATAAGTTTGATAATCAAGAAACTAAAATTTTATCATCACTTGAATTAAATGATTATGAATTTTATATCAGTAGTGAAACATTAACTCCTGGTAGTAGTGAAATTCATGAATTAAGAATTTGGCTTGCTGAAAATAGTCCTATTTCTACTCAGACACAACATTTTCATAGTAAGCTAACAGTATTAGCTTATGAAGAAGAAAAAGAGTATAAAGAATATCAAATTAATCAAGCTGTTACTTTATTAGATGGTGGTAAATATCATGTTATATCTAATAGTAATAGTAAAAACTCAAGAGTAAAACTATTAAGTGATTATAATATTGATGAAACTGGTGTTCAAGATACAAATTGTGTAATAAATAAAGCTATTGAAGAAAAGATAGCTTCCCAAGATAATAGATTATATTGTTCAACTATGGATAAAAAGAAAGCTGCTACTGTATTACATCAAAACTATAAATCTAATCTTAAAACAAAATTAACAAATTCTAAAATAAGTGATACTAATCTTGAAGTAAGAGAAATAAGTAAAGAAGAACTAAACTCCTTATTAGGAAATTATCAATTAGATCAAGTTATTGATAAGAATACTATATCTAATATAAATTGGTTAGTTAATTCTAATTATTGGACAAGTATTAGTAATGACAAGAATGCTAATTATTACAGTGCTGTGTCTGTAGATGATAATACTGTATCGGTTAAAGAATATGATATTAGTTCACAATACTTTGGATTAAGACCAGTTATAATTATCGATAAAGCATATATAAAATAAAAAACTGGACTTTTTTTAATAATTATGTTATAATACAAGCCATATAAAAGAGGGGGGATTAATATGGTTAAATTTAAAATAAAAAAACCTATTAAAACTAGAGATTATTGGTTCGAAAATAACGCACCTGATCCATTACTAAGAAGTGAATATGCTGCTGTATTAAATATAGACGATACCGCTAAAAGTATGGAATTGACTCCAAGAAAAAACATGTATGAAGGATATATAGTTTCTGACACGTATGAAAATTATTTAGAATCCTATTATAAGGGATATTATGAAGCTTTAGCACTCAGAACAGAGCTAGGTAATAAACGTATAAAAGCTAAAAAAATATTAGGTAGTAAGCGTGCAAAACTTGAAAATTGGGAAAAATATGACTTATTAATGACTTATATGCCTAATGGATTATTAGTTAAAAAATCATTTAAAGAAAAAAAGCTTATTGTTGGTATTGGTAATGTTGTTAGAGGAATGAAAAACAAAGCTAAAAAAACTTACAATAATATAACAACTTTTATTAAAAACAAAAAAGAACAGAAAAAAGCTAAAACTAAAAAATCAGTAGGGTATATAATAGCTTCACCTTTTAGACTTGTTGGTAACTTGTGGAAAAAAGGTAAAAATAAAATAAAAAGTTTAAAAAACAAATCAAAACCAATTATTATTGATAATAGAAATCAATTAAATCAGTATGCTGATGAGGAAATAAATAGTATTGATTTTAATACAGACTATGAACCAGAAAAAACAGTAGTTGATTTTAATGTAGACAATAAACCAGAAAAATCAACAGTTGAATTTACGACATATTCTCCGCAAGAAAAGTTTGAAGAAGCTAATATTAGAGATTATCCTGAGGATGAAATAATAGATATTGACTTTAAAGAAGTAGCAGATGAAAAACCAGAAATTGATTTTGATGTTAATCCTAACAGAAACTTTCAATTTTATAAGTCAAGTATCTTGGATGATGCAAGAACTAATGTTTCATTAGATAGAAAACAACCAGGTAGTATCATTACTGATACATATCCTACACTGAGAAAAAAATATCCAGCATAAAAATTATTTAAAAAGATTAGTAATTAAATATTACTAACTTTTTTTATTTATTTCTGTTAAAATATAGTTGGAGGTACAATATGAATCATAACATAATAATAGAAATTAGTAATAATTTAAAGATTAAACCAAATCAAGTAGAAGTGGTTTTAAATTTATTAAGTGAGGGAAATACTATTCCTTTTATAGCCCGTTATCGTAAAGAAATAAAAGTTACTTTAGATGAAGAAACTATTCGTAGCATTAATGAAGTATACGAATATCAAGTAAACCTGTTAAAAAGAAAAGAAGATGTTATTCGTCTTATTGATGAGAAGGATTTACTTACAGATGAATTAAAAGATAATATAATGAAATGTCAAAAACTAGTAGAGGTTGAAGATTTA
>CAYRDW010000060.1:0-6070 GCA_964423215.1 uncultured Muribaculaceae bacterium | reverse complement strand
ATTACTAATGGTAAAGTTTATTCTAATGTAATAAAAAAAGAAAGACGAGGTGACTATCTAGGAGCTACAATTCAAATCGTACCTCATATTTCTAATGAGATTAAAAGTAGGATCTATGAAGCTGCTAGTACTAGTGGTGCTGATATCGTTATTACAGAAATTGGAGGAACAGTTGGTGATATTGAATCTTCAGTAATGATGGAAGCTTTACGTCAATTTCGTTTAGAACAGGGGAAAGAGAATACTTTCTTTGTGCATACAACATTAGTGCCTTACTTGTTTGGTTCTAATGAACTTAAGACTAAACCAACACAAAATAGTGTTATTGAACTTCGTCGTTTAGGAATTCAACCAGAAATTATCGTAACACGTGCACCTGTTGATTTAGGTGATGCTGTAAGAAAGAAAATTGCTTTATTTGGGAGTATTCCAGTTGAAAATATTATTGAAGCTAAAGATGTTAATAATATATATCAAATACCAATTAATTTTCATACTCAAAATATTGAAACAATTATATTAAATCAATTTAATTTGGATATTAGAGAAAGTGATCTTACAAGCTGGCAGAATTTAATAGAGCGAGTAGATCAATTAAAAGATGAAATAGAAATTGCATTGGTTGGGAAATATGTTGAGTTAGAAGATGCTTATTTATCTATTAAAGAGGCTTTGAAACATGCTGGTTATTTATATCATACAAAAGTAAATATTAATTGGGTTAATTCAGAAAAACTAGAAAAAGAAAAGGTTGATTTAAAAGAAATATTTAAAAATGCAGCAGGAATATTAGTTCCAGGAGGATCTGGTACTCGCGGAGTTGAAGGTAAAATTATGGCTTGTCAATATGCACGAGAAAATAATATTCCATATTTTGGGATTAGTTTAGGTATGCAAGTAGCTGTTATAGAATTTGCGAGAAATGTATGTGGAATAGTGGATGCTACATCTACAGAATTTTCAGAAGCATGCAAAAATCCAGTTGTTGATTTAATGGCAGAACAGAAAGAAATTCTAACTAAAGATTGTACTTTACGTTTAGGAAACTATGAATCTGAATTAAATAAAAATACTTTAGCTTATAAAATATATAAGCAGAATATGATTTTTGAGAGACATCGCCATCGTTATGAAATTAATAATAATTATCGTGATGTATTAGAAGAAAAAGGAATGATTTTTTCAGGAATAAATCCAAAAAGTAATTTAGTTGATATTATTGAACTTAAAGATAGAACTAACTTTATTGCTTGTCAATTTCATCCGGAATTTAAAAGTCGTCCTACAAAACCACATCCATTATTTGATTCTTTTATTAAGGAAAGTATAAAATTTATCAATAAAAAATAGAAAGTATAGAAAAAGTCAAAATTGTTATTGACTTTTTTTTTTGGATAGTATAGAATTAAATTACTGATGCAGTTATTATGCCTATTTGACTGCGTTAAGTAAATATATTGGGGAATTAGCTCAGCTGGGAGAGCGCCACGTTTGCACCGTGGAGGTCAGGAGTTCGATCCTCCTATTCTCCACCAATATGTAATTAGAAGGAGTCCACAAGGGTTCCTTTTTTTATTCTGAGAGGAGGTAAAAATTGAATAATGTTAAGTTAGTGAAAAATTTAGATTTTTATGAATTTTTATTGTCTAATCATGAAAATTTATTGGCTTATAAATTTTTATATAAGTTTAAAAATAATATGCGTTTACTTAATACCTCGTTAAAATTAACTTCACTAAAAAATACAAGAGATAATGATGATTATGATTATAATATTATTGAGGATAGTTTAAGTCTAAGTTCTATGATGAAAATTAATGAGCGTTATAATTGTGAAAAAGTTAGAAATATGGATATTAGGTATGCTAATGACTATTATTTTTTATCACTTGATTTTAGTGGTGAGTCTAGTGAAATTAGTAATTTAAAAGTGGCGATTAATAGTACTTGTAGTATAATGTTGTTTTCTTTATCTAAGATGAAGAGGTTTGGATTGAAACCATTAAAAATATCTGAATTGTTTTCTTTGTTTAGAACAAAAAGATTTAAGTTAAACATGTTAATGAAAGCTGATATTGATTCTAGTAATATGCAGTTATATTTGGAGAATGGAGCAAGATACATCTATTATGGACCTGGAGAAGATGAAATAAATAATTTTTCTTGGAATGAACTAATCAGTGAATCAAAGAATCCACAAGATTATATTTTAAAAAGCTTAAAATATGAAGATTTAAAAGTTTAAAAAGGAATTTATATCTATAAACTATTGATTTTTAATGAAAAAGGTGTATAATAGGTTTACTTTTAAGGAGGATATTATGTTATATACAGGACAAGAAATAAGAGAACTTAATAGTAAGTTGTCAAGATTTAATGTTAGCTCAGATTTTTTAGAGAAACTTTATGAAGAACTTCGAATTAATAATGCAATTAATGTAATATTATTAGATAGAGGTAGACTACCTGATAAGAGAGCAATTTCTGATGAAGAATTTAATAAGACTCTTGATAAAATGGTAGACAGATATCAGGGTGTTACTAAGGATCCTACGGTTTTGAAGATTCTTGCTGGTGCTTTTAGGGGCTTTTATTAGTAATAAATTATCAAATATTTCTATTGAATTGGTTTTTTAATTATGTTATTATTTATATGTGATTGCCCCATAGCCAAGCGGTAAGGCTGCAGACTCTGAATCTGCCATGCGTTAGTTCGAATCTAACTGGGGCAGCCATATATAATGTTAATCAGAGATAGTTATCTCTTTTTATTTTGTCTTAGACTTGTGTTATTCTGGTTTTTATTATAAAATAAGGAAGACTTACTAATATAAAGAAGGTTGTGAGAAAATGAGTAATAAAGAATTAGCGGAATTAATATTTCCTAATGTGAAACACGATATTTCATATTATGAAGAGTTATATCCGGAAAGAAATTTACCAGAAGGTGCGGTAGTAACTAGATTTGCGCCTAGTCCAACTGGTTTTGTTCATATGGGAAGTTTATTGTCTGCTTTTATTGAGAAAAAGGTACCAATGGATACTAATGGCGTCTTTTATTTAAGAATAGAAGATACGGATCAAAAAAGAAGTGTTGAAGATGGTATACAGGGTATCATTGATGATTTAAATAATTTTGATATTAAGATCGACGAAGGTGTTATCTCTGAGACAAAACAGATAGGTAACTATGGTCCTTATATTCAAAGTGAAAGAAAAGATATTTATGATACTTATGCTAAACATCTCATTTCTGAAGGTTTAGCTTATCCTTGTTTCTGTAGTCAAGAAGAAATAGATGAAATTAGAAGTTTACAGGAAGCTAATAAAGAACGTATTGGTTATTATGGTAGTTATGCGAAATGTCGTTTTCTTACTAATGAAGAGATTGCTAAAAAGATTAAAAATGATGAACCATATATTATTCGTTTAAAATCAATTGGTGACTTTAATAAAAAGATCGTTTTAAATGATTTAGTTCGTGGTAAAATTGAATTTCCAGAAAATGATTTGGATATTGTGTTAATTAAGAGTGATGGTTTACCTTTATATCATTTCGCTCATGCGATCGATGATCATCTAATGAGAACAACACATGTACTTCGTGGGGAAGAATGGCTTTCATCGACACCAACTCATCTACAATTATTTAATATGTTAGGTTTTAAAACTCCAAAATATGCTCATCTTGGGGTATTAATGAAAATAGATGAAGAAGGAACTAGACGTAAACTTTCAAAAAGAAAGGATCCTGAAGCAGCGGTTAGTTATTACCATCAACAAGGTATTCCCGTAGAAGCTGTTAAATTGTATTTAATGACAATCGCCAACTCTAACTTTGAAGGTTGGTGGGATCAAAATCCAACACTGGGTGTTGATGATTTTAAATTTGATTTTAGGAAAATGAGTGTTAGTGGTAGTTTATTTGATTTAGAAAAATTAATTAATATTTCTCGTAATTATATTAGTAGACTAAGTGCTAAAGATGTATATAGTAAAAGCTTAGAATGGGCTAAAGAATTTGATTCAGAGTTTGCTTCAGTATTAGAAAAAGATGAAGATTATTCAATTTCTATCTTTAACATTGAAAGATTACAGAAAAAGCCTAGAAAAGATTATGATAGCTTTTCATCAATCAAGAAACAAATTTGGTATATGTATGATGAATATTTTATTGGTAATTTAGAATATGATTTTGGAAAAATACAAGATAAAGAAGAAATTAAGTTAATTTTAGATACTTATATTAGTAAATATTATAATGAAAATGATGATAAAGATACTTGGTTTCAAAAGGTTAAAGAACTAACTAATGAACTTGGATACTGTGCTGATATGAAGGAATATAAAACTAATCCTGATTTATACAAGGGAAATGTAGCGGATATTTCAACAGTAATAAGAGTAGCTACTACTACTAGTTCAATGACACCAGATTTATATGAAATTTTGAAATTATTAGGTACTGAAAGAATAAAGAATCGATTTACTAAGTTTATTTAAGAATATAATTGTATTCTTTTTTTCTTGACTTAACATATAATTGTGATATGATTAAATTATAATTGTACTATATCAGATAGTACAGATTAAAATAGGAGGAAAACATGATTAGATTAAAAGATGTCTCAAAGTTCTATTATCAAAGTGGAATGATTTCAACTGGTTTCACAAGAGTTAATTTAGAACTAAAGATGGGCGAGTTTGTCGTTATCACTGGGGAAAGTGGTAGTGGTAAATCTACCTTATTAAATGTTCTTTCTGGGCTTGATAGTTATGAAGAGGGAGAACTTTATATTAATGGGGAGGAAACAAGTCATTATACAGAAGTTGATTTTGAAAACTATCGTCGTAAATATGTAGGGAATATTTTTCAGAATTTTAATTTAATTAATAGTTATACAGTTTATCAGAATGTAGAATTAGCTTTATTATTAAATGGTGAAAAGAAAAAAGATGTTAAGGTTAAAGTTTTAGATATTATTAAGACCGTTGGTTTACAGAAATTTAAAAATACTAAAGTTTCAAAACTTTCAGGTGGTCAAAAACAAAGAGTCGCAATCGCTCGTGCTTTAGCTAAAGAAACACCGATTATTGTGGCTGATGAACCAACTGGAAACTTAGATAGTAAATCAGCAAAACAAATTATGAAACTACTTAGTGAAATATCTAAAGATAAATTAGTAGTTATCGTTACTCATAATAAGGAACAAGCTGAGGAATATGCAACTAGAATGATACAAATGCATGATGGTAAGATTTTAGAAGATAAAGTAAAACAAAAAATTAATCTAAAGAAAGATTTAGATATAAAAGAATGTAAAAATATTTCTGTTTTAAATCGTTTCCGTTTAGGAATTCGTAATACATTTAATATTATACCTAAATTTTTATTAATGTTCTTTGTCTTCTTATTTATTACAAGTGCTTTATTACTTCAGTACTCATCATCAAAAGAAAAAGAATATTATGAAGGATTATCAGGAAATAATCATTTGTTTCCTAATAATGATGCACGAAGAATAGTTATTCAAAAACAAGATTTATCTTCGATAACTAATGAGGATATTGAGTCTTTGAAAAAGTTAGCTAATGTTAAACAAGTAGCTGAAAATGATATATTACTTGATTATCAGACTTTGATAACTGATAAAGAAGGTCGTTACTGGTTAAACGGAGTAGTTAATAGTACTGATCTGTTTGATGGTAAAGTTGATGTAGGCCGAATGCCAGAAAATGATCGGGAAATTGTAGTCTTATCAACTAAATATGATTGGTATTTTAAACATGAAAAAGGTAGTGTTATGAATCTTGATTTATATATTCAACCTAATTTTTCATCGGGTGTCTTTGAAGAAGATATGAAAGTAAAAGTAGTGGGAATAAAGTATTCTAAAACATTAGAGAGTAATAATATCTTTTATATGAGTGATTATTTTTTAGAAAAATTAAGATTTCAAGTAAATCAAAATTATAGTAAAGTAAAAGTATTATTTCTAGATAAATATTATGATTCAAATCAATATAATCCTAATTTTAAAATCGTTGGTAGTCCTAATGTAGAAAAAGG
>CAYRDW010000059.1:0-6089 GCA_964423215.1 uncultured Muribaculaceae bacterium | reverse complement strand
GTACTGACATTGGGAATACTGATATTACCATTACTAGGGATAGTAGTAACGCTAACCCTTTTCTTTTCATCTTGAACCCTCCTTCTAAGTTTTTTTTTCATTGTTTTTCCTATTAACCCTTTCCTATAATTTGTAAAGGCTTATATAGATATTAATTTTGATGCCACATAGTCAATTGTTACATCATAAAATACAAAGTCATCAATTTCATCTCCTCCCTTTGCATCTACTACTCTTTTAATACTTTTCTCATCTTGTTCTGGGCACATTAAAATCAACTTACATTCTGGGGTAGTTTTTCTAACTTCTTTACATAATCCTAAGCAATATTCAATGCCATAGGGACCAGATTCTGTTACTTCAATAAGTGCAGCTTTGGCATTATGATTACTAATTGTAATGCTTGTATTCTTATATTTTGGCTGATAAATAATACGAATATCTGGGCTATCTTTAAGATTATTCATAATACCTTGTGCAACAGGTGTCCGTTTCATAATTAGCACAACATTTTGCATAGGTCATACCCCCTAATTATTTTATATTATCTATTTAAATATTGTGTATTTTTATCGTTTTTGACCTTATAGGGTTCCATAATTAAATAATATCACTCTTTTCTATTTTTGAACCTAGCCGTAGGGGCTAGGTTTTTTGTGAAAACAAAAAGTCTTCAAAGAAATAAAGTATCTACTTTATTTCTTTGAAGACTTTATATTATATACCTATCTTTTATGTTTTTATAATTATTTCTTCTATGATCAGTATAGAGGATTAATTAAACCCTTTGAAATTAAATGAAATGCAAGATCAACTGTCTTTTTAAATCCTGTTTTAGCTAGCATATTGGATTTATGATACTTTACAGTGTGTTCAGAGATAAAAAGTTCATCAGCAATCTCCTTATTTGTCATATGCTTACATATAAGCCTGAGTATTTCCATTTCTCGATCTGTCAAAGGAGCTTCACCCATATCAGTAGGAATGGTTTTTGGTTCTGGAAAATAATATTTTCCTTCCATAACTCCCTGGGCTACCTCAACAAAGAAGTCTAAGCTTTTGCTTTTATAAATAAAAGCATTTGCACCTGCTTCTTTAGCCCTAGGTGCATAAGTAACTTCGTCAAAACCAGACATTACTATTATTTTAATATTTGGATACCTTTTTCGAATAGTTTTTGTTGCATCAAGTCCTGATGCATCTCCTTCAGTACAAACATCCATAAAAATCAAATCTGGTTTAAGTTTCATGCAATATAATTCTACATGTAAAGCAGATTTCAAGCTTCCTACTACTATAAAATCATTAGTACTTTTCAATGCCTGAAATAATGAATCCGACATAGATTCATGGTCATCTACAATTAGTACCTTAATCATAATACTCACCTCCTGGTAAGACCACAAACAATGAAAAAATTGGACGGTGTATGATATTTAGATTACCACCTTGGGCAGATACCTTTTTTCTCATTACCTTAATTCCATTGCCTGGTGTAATTGGAGTGGCAGGTGTATAACCATTGTTGCTTATTGTTAGCTTATATTTATTTTTCTTTACTTCACCCTTTATATTTATTTGCGTTGCTAAAGCATGTCGAACGGCATTTGTACAACTTTCCTTTATTATATCGACAAATAAACATGCTTGCTGATTATTATCTGGTAGAACTCCCTCAAATTCGATGTTTATACCAATATCATTAAAAACCTTTTGAATCCTTTTTAGCTCTTCATATGGTTGAATCTCATTGTTTTCTACTTTTAATTCTGCTAAAAGTCCTTTAGATAATGATTTTAATAAGTTATCATCAGCTTTGCTTTCAGTTTGTATTATACGAAGTAAAACAGTAAGTCGTTGCCCTAAAATATCATGGGCTCGCATCCTAGCATTATCAATTTCTTTTTTCTTACTAAGTATATGTAAATTGGCAATTCTTTTCTTTAATTCATCACTTTTATATTTTAATTCTTCTTCTTGACTTTGCAATTTAGCTGTCAATATCCATAATTCAGTTACCTCTGCAGCAGAAATATGAATATATTTTTTCATCCGAAAAGAAATATCTGTTTTTGTAAATATCCAAGCAGTTCCATCATTTAGAATGTAAACTGTTTGCCCATCTAGTTCCGCCTTTTTATATCTTGATTTATATTGATCTGAAAGGAGTACATCATAAAACTCTTTAGAATTACGATAAATCCTCCCTGTAATAGCATACATTAACTTGTACATTTGATGATTTGTAAGAAGAGTATGTCCGTCATATTCTGAAAATAACACCCCTGTATGTAAGGTATCTAATCCATGGGGTACAGAAAAAGCAGTAATGTTTGTTCTTATACCAGTAATGCTATCCATAGAAATTTTAATACTTCTTATTAAGAAGAAGATCAAAGCTCCAATAAATAACCAGGGATAAAACCCTTTAAAAACATCCTCTATTATTGGTAAAGATATGGCTGTAGCTGGGATAATACTCAGAATCAATGGATCTTTCTTTAGAATAACTACTATTACTACAAATATTGAAATTACCAGAAATATTATAATTCGAATATTTCTGTATCCAGTTGGCACAAGAAAACCATTCTCATATCCATTTAACATCTGACCATATAATAAAGAAAGAATAATAATTTCAAATAGTATTAATAATTCAAATAAATTTTTTAAAACTCGAGTTGCATCTATTCCATAATTAAAAAAATTAAGTAAAAATGCCACAGTTTGAGCTAACACACAAATCCCCAATAAACTAATTATAAAAATATGCACTGGCCATATAAAGGTATAAAACTCACTCATATTAGTCTCCTCCTTTGGGAAAAGATATACTAATGCCAATTGTGTCTTCCAAATCTTTTGTGATAATTTTACCTTTTACCCTTTCAGCGGCAGCTATAAATTTAGCTTCCATCTTTAATTCTCCCGAGTTTTTTGATGTCAGAAATCCCATGTTAAAGAAATTATCTTTGATTCCAAGGTTTTGAATACTATAAGATAATCCTTTTTTAACAGCTAAATCAGCCATTAAATAGGAAAAGTCATAAAATAATGTGGCATATCTGATAGGAATGTTTCCTTTTATTTCATTTAAAGTTGTAATTTGAACATTGTAATGCCCTGTTATTTCAGAGAATTCGTCTATATACCCAATTAATTCATCTATATCTGTAGTTTCTTTTTCCTTTTCTTGAAAAAAGAAATTACAACGCCGCTTTATGTAGCAAAGTAATAGTGCAATACTAGTTGATTCTCTGGAATAATTCTCAGAGTCAGGTAGTTTTTCTATCATAGTCGATAATTGTTTTAAACTTTCAGCTATCTCCCCTTCCAACTGCTCCATCAACTGTTTTTTTATGGTTCTATCACTAATTGACCGCTTAACTTTTTCTTCTTCAGCAAGTATGGCATTAGCTTCAATTAATTTTTGTGTTGATTCTCTAACCTGTCTATTTAATTGGTATAATCTACTAACATCTTCCTGCCATACTACATATCCACCTGGAATTGGATTAGCAAATGTTAACAGATTATCTTGCCAAATAGGTTTAGGTGATGAATCTACAAGCTTATTAAATATATCCTTATCAAGTGGTCTTGCCGATCCAGACGTTATTTCTACTACACCACAATTATTAATAATTTGCATTTTTAGTGGTGAACGTGTGAAGATATCAATGTATTTTGTATTTACTGGAATTAACCCTGACCATATACAGGATTCAAACATAAGCATGGTGAAAACACCAGTTATTATTGTAAGATCAGTTTGATATACGAAAGGGTCCCTTATTATATATTTATAATTATAGATAGCGAATAATATAAAGACTAGTATTGGAAAGATAAATCCCTTTTTCCTTGCATTCTTTATACTTTTTTTCACCAATATTACAAACACAGTAAATAAATTTATCATGCATACAAAGAGTATTATATAATATCCAAAACCATAACCATAATTTATTCCCCAATCTGATCTACTTAAATCTAAATGCAATACACATCCATGAAGGTCATTTGTAAACACAAAAATTATTAATACTCCAACTATAATAGCAATAATCTTCCACCATTTTGGAGGATAAATTTGATCTTCTGCTTTATCTATTGCCCATGCCATCCATAATAGAACTAATGGTAATGATAATTGGAAAATATAAAATGAGTACCACAAATATCGGCTAAGAAGTGGAATGGAATCAACTTGATATTTTATTAGACGTACCAATACCCATCCGATCAAAATTATGCCAGTATAAAATGCAGCATAGGATACACCTTTTTGAATAGTTCTATGTAATAATGCGGCTTCCCAAATTATAACTGCAATAATATAAATTAAAGCAAAAAAAAGATGTTCACGATTATTAATAGACATATATAATTTAGATTTAAAAACCTGTCTTTCAATTTTCGAATCAATGTTTTCAGTAAGTTTTGCAAAATACTTATAATCTTTCACTTTAATAGCAGATCTATATTTTATTTTACTAGGATACAAAGAGGAATTACTTTGTTCATCTAATAACCGTAAATTAGCTCCAACCAACGAATTTTCTATATCCCCTTGAAAATTAAGTTTTTCATTTGAAAGCAAACCTTTTTCATATGTATATGTACCTTCTATAGGTATTATGATTTCAATATTCCGTCCATTTTCTATTAGGTTAACAGCTTGATAATCATAGCAGATGATAATTGGAGTTTCAAAGGAATTGACCTTAAGATAATTATTATCATGAAGATATGATAGCAGCTTAGTGGTTTTTTCCAGGGTGTAACTATCACCCTCTAGTCCATAGGACATAGCAGCTGTTATCATCTGTATATTTCCAGGCGTATCAAAAAAACCTACCACTTCTTGAGTAGAGAATAAATCCTTCCAACTAGTGACTACAACATCTGTTTGATCACGATCTACAGCAATGATAACTGTTGCAAGATATTGAGGATACCAGTAATTAGCAATCCCAGCTTCAAGAGCACCTATTGCCTGGGTGTCAAAGGCTTCTGTAATGCCACCGTGATTTAAAATATAATATGGTTCATTCTCAGATTGCTTAATATTAAAAGAAGGTAGTATCTCTTTTATAGCTTTTGGATACAAAGTATAATCATCCAGATTACATATAATAGTATTAGAATTTGTTTGATTTAACAAATTAGCAGAACTAGTTGTGGATATGAAGATTATAAATAACATGACTAGTATAGTAAAATATTTTTTATTATCACTAAAGCGAGTTTTCATAAAAATACCCCTTTAATAAGTTATTAAGAATGTATCGCATTAATGTAATAATATTATATCATATATAAAGATATTTGGTATACTTATCCAAATACTTTCAATTTTGCTATTAAATACTTTAAAGAAGCATCATAAAATACATAATCATCAATAATTTTCTTAACCTTTGCTTCTGTTGCTATTTTACGATTTGGCTGATCATCTTGTGATACAAGTAATAAAAGATGGCAGTTTGGCAAAACCTTACTTAATCTTTCATAAAATGGTAGTTCTATTTCCTTCCTTGATAAACTATCATCCATGGTATCCATAAAACTCATATCAATCAAAGCAACATCAATCTCAAGTATTTCTGCATCAAGTAAGGCCTGGCTGGGGTTCAATAACAAGATAAGTTCAAATTTCAGATTAGGAATAGACCTTATTGCAGTATTAAGGCTTTCTGCTAGTATCTTATTTCTAGTGATTAAAGCAATCCTTTTCATATCTAATACACCTCAATATATAAATTCCACCTTTGTACATATCCCGATTATCATTATTGGTATCGATGTTACCATATATTATAGCAAAATAATTAAACCCTTACACTAGCCATACAGGCTAGTTTTTATAAATCTCATCTTTACTGTATATAACATATCCTTTTTTAGATATTAAAAATAATATTCATAACTTTACTAACTTTATAATAACGGAAGACTATAAAAAAATAAGCAGCACGAATCTATTTAAATATAGTATCCATGCTGCTTAAAATATTTCATTTGCCTTGTCTGCTTGACTGAGAACAGGAATCTAATATGATTGACTCTTAATCACCTTCCAA
>CAYRDW010000058.1:0-6349 GCA_964423215.1 uncultured Muribaculaceae bacterium | reverse complement strand
CTAATTTACCAAAAATATTTTTTATTTTCTCAACGTTATTAAATTCTGGTTGTTTCAAAATATTATTTTTACCAACCACATTAATATTCTTATTTGAGAAATCTTTAAATACTTGATAGAAAGTATTATAAACCATTTCATGTTCTTTAACATATCTACCTATAATTGGTTTAATTTCAAATTCAAGTTTACTACTAACTTCATCAATTGGTGTCCCAACTATTAAATCATTGATAAGAATTACTGTCTTCTTGATATCATCTAAAGGAATATTCTTTATTGTTATTTTCTTATGTTCAACATGTCCCTTATCAGTAATAACAATAATTATCATATTCTCTTGATCGATTGGAACAGTACTTATTTCCTTTAGATTATTATCATGAGAAGCACCACCTAGAACTATTGAAGTATAATTAGTCATCTCTGAAATAAGTCTCAAACTTTCACTTAAACAGTCGCTAAGAGCCAGTTGGTGATTATTAAAGATTATCTGTAGTTTTAACATATCTTCACCATTTAACTCTTTTGGTTCCATTAAATAGTCAACATAATAGCGATAACCCTTTTCACTAGGAATTCTTCCTGAAGAAGTATGAGTTTTTTCCAGTAATCCTAACTCTTCTAATTCACCCATTTCATTACGAATAGTTGCACTTGAACAATTAAGTATTTTACATATCGTTTTAGAACTAACCGGTTTAGCTGATTTAATATAATCTGTAATAATTAGTTTTAAAACATTACTCTGTCTTTCAGTAAGCATTTACCCACCTCCTAGCACTACCATTTCACAAGTGCTAATATAATTATATTCATATTATTAGCAATTGTCAACTAAGAATGCCAATTTTTTATAAAAAAATAAAATAGTGTTAACTACTTTACCTTTAAAAGTATGTTTATTAGCTAAAATAACCATTATATTTCATATTCTAACATACAGCAGTTATCTATACCTATAGTTAAAAGATTACCCTTAAGCTCAGTTTTACTAATTAAATGATGAACAGCTCTTAAAGTAGCAGCATGACTTACTATTAAAACTGTCTTATCATTATAATTTTCCTTTAAATATTCTAAAAAATTATTACAGCGATCAAATATACTTTGAATACCTTCTATACCATCTAAAGTACAATTCTCATCATACTCCCAGTAACGATTCCCATCATATAACGAACAATCTTTTCCCTCTAAATTACCCATATTACGGTCTAATAATCTACTATCTTCAATAATTTCCACTCTGTCACCAGCTATGATTATCGCTGTTGACCAACACCTAACTAATGGTGATGTAAAACATATATCAATATTTATATCATTTAATTTTGTCTTTAATGCTTGAGCCTGTCTAACACCCTTTTCATTTAATAATAAATTAGTCTTTTGTCCTTGTACTAAATTTTCTCTATTAGCATCTGTTTCACCATGTCTAACTAATACTATTTTCATTATTATCCCTCATTTACATATATTCTAATATTTTTATATCCATATTTCTTTTCTTTCCAAAGAAAAAGATTAGGATAATTATCTTTAAAGTTATCATTTTCATATTCACAAACAATTAAACCATTACTATTTAATAAATCATTATCTAAAATATAGGAAATAACGTAGTCCAAACAATCCAAATTATATGGTGGATCAAGAAATACTATATCAAACTTAATTCTTTTATTTTTAAAATCAATTAGAGCTTCTCTATAATCACTTTTAATAATCTTTAAAGAATCAAACTCCATACCTTTAACATTCTTAGTTACCATATCAATACATTTAGAATTATTATCAACAAAATAGCACGATGAAGCACCATTACTTATAGCTTCTAATCCTAAATTGCCGCTACCCGTAAACAAATCCAATACTGATGAATCATATATATAATCTTGAATAATCCCAAAAAGACTTTCCTTAACTCTATCCTGAGTAGCCCTAGTACCATCAATATCAAAGCCTTCTATTTTTTTACCCTTATACTTACCACTAATAATTCGCAACTTAAGAACACCTTCTTCCATCTGTCAAACGGTTCAATCTACTATTAATATCTAGTATTAAAAAGTGTATTTCATTTTCTAGTTTTTGATATTTTACATAATCCGAATTATTATAAAGTTCTTTTTTACTATTTTTAAACTGCTCCGAATAAATATCAAATTCATTTATTTTATCTATTTCTGAAACAATCTGATTATTATTAGTTAATTTAGCCTTAAGCTTAGTTATTTCTCTAATTCTAGAATCAGCATCAATAACATTAATCAAATCATCTAGCCTGCTTTGTAGTTGCCAATCCATAATTATCACCTGTATAAAGTATAAAACAAAAAAAAGAGAAAGTCTACTAACTTCTCTTTCATATTAATAACGTCTAGTCCCAATCGTTTTTTCTACTTCTTTTAACTGTCTTGAAATCTCAGGAATAGCTAATATTTTTTCATTATCAACCCTAAGTCTCTCTACATCCTTAGGTTTCATAAAGAAAGGATATTTTAACTCCTTCAAATGTTTGTTTAATGGAACGCAGTCACGAATTACCGTGATCTTTTTCTCCTCATAATATTTTAAGTCTTCTAAAGCTTTCCCAGACAAACAAGATAACCTAAAACAAGGAATTATAGCACTTAATCCTAATTGATTAAGTATATTAGCCTTCCCCAGTCCATTTATAACATTATAATTTTTTCTTAAAAAAACAACAGGTTCCATTTCACTATAATTATCATCGGAAAGACAAAATGTCTCTCCAACAAAAATTCTACTTCTTAAAACTAATTTTTCCATTGTAACCCCCTAAAAACAAGGTTATTATAACATCTCAATCAAAATTAATCAATAAAATATTTACTTAAACAAAAAATTAGAGCTATTTTACAACCTATTCCCTATTTATTTTAATTATGTTAAGATATATGTATATAAATCTTATTAAGGAGGAATTTATGGTAAACTTAAACGGTTTATTAAAAATAATAACAAAAGAACCAGTTACTCCAAAAGTTGTCTTTAAAGAATTAAATTTACAAGTCGCAATCGGGCAATGGCTAGGTATACTAGCCTCTCAACAAAGTATTAAAACCCCAGATTATACAATGTATACACTTTTAAGTGCAGATGAATTATTAAAATGTAATTATATTTCCAAAGAAGAGTTAAATTTAGTAACCGAAAAATTCGGACACTTATTAAAAATTATCGGGGTTGATAATAATGAAACCTGTGTGCTAAGCAAATATGATGAACATACATTCTCATTTAATTGTCTTTTTAAAAAATCTGGTGAAAATGCTGAGATAAATTTAAGATGGAGTAACCTAGACGATGCTGCAGAATTTAATATTAACTATCGAAACCAAAGAAGCACCTATTATTATAGTAGCGGAGATAATGAAACCCCAATGAGATTAACTTTAAGCAGTAATACTCCAGAACAACCAACTGACACAGAAAAGAAAATAAAAACGATGAAATTATAAAATATAAAACAAAAAGAAATTGTAGATACTAATAAACAATTTCTTTTTATATACTCTAATTAATAACATCCATAAATGTACGAAGCATTTCTATTTTTCTGCTAATTTGATCTATTTTATCACTAGGATTCATTTTATAGGCACTTTTCATTTCCTCTTCTAGTTCATTTATTGAAGATGGATGCCTATTTAATTGTTTATACCACCAAGAGTTTTCACGAAGGTAACGATATAAATATGGATTACCTTTAATTTTAATTTGTGTTGCGATATTCATTAATCCTCCAAATGTTTATAAAGCGGTCTAGCTTGATAATTATTGGTTCTTTTAGTAGTAGTTAAATCTTGTACTAAACCAACTGCTTTTTGTAATCCATCTACACCCTTACGTACAGTTTCTAAATCCACTTTTTTTATCATATTAAACAAATCCTTAACTGAGGTATCTCCTACTGTAGAACTCTCCGTATTAACAGTCGAAGATCTAGTATTACTATTAGCATTTCCTTCCAAATAACTATTCCAAATAGAATGATTTTCTCCATATACATCGTGCATTTCATAAAATTTCTGCCATGTCATCTGGCCAGAATTAACATAATTAACCAAGTTAGGATTACCCCTAACAAACATTTTAAAAGACTCCTTAGACATAATTACCACCTAATAATATATATGCAGTAACTTAGGCCTTTGTTCCAAAAAAAAGAAATTTCTAACATTTTAGAAATCTCCTAAAAAATCATCAATCGTCATTAAGCGATCATCTATTTCTTTAAGTGAAACATTCTTTTTTTCTTTGATTACTTCAGGTTCCTTATTATCTTCATTTTCATCACCTTGATTTTCAGTAATATCTATCTTTTTTTCTAAAGTGTTTACTATAAAAGCCTCTGAAATATCAGTTTTTGAAATAGTTGATCCCGTCGAATAGCGATCCATAATTGGAAACTCAGTATTTTTAAGTAACACAATATCAGGATTTTTAATTCCTATATAATCACGATGACTAACTATAAATGTTTTTATTATTTTATATGGATTAGTTTTAACTTCTCTTAAAACTAATAAACCACGTCTCGCTCTACTACTTTTTTCAAACTCATTTAATTTAACTCTTTTTCCTGTACCTTTATCAGTAATAACTAATAAATATTCATGACTAGCTAAATCAAAATTTGAAACACTAGTAACTACATCCTGCTTTAAAGTTATCGATTTAACACCACTAGTTTTTAATCCAACTACTGGTATATCATTTTTATCAAACCATAACCCATAACTATCACTAGTAGTTATAAAAATATTATCATAACAAGTCACAAAAGCATTAATCACTTCATCATTACCTTTTAATTTCATACAAGAGATAGGTTTAGTATATCTAGATACTTGGAAATCACTAACTAAAGTACGTTTAATCATACCATTTCTAGAAGCTATCGTAATATCCATATTAGTTGTGAAATCAGTAATTGGAATTGAAGCAATTATTTCTTCCATTTCTTCGAGTTTTATAATATTACTTATATGTTTACCTAAATCTTTCCATTTTAAATCTGGAATAGTATGAACTGGAACATATAAATAATTACCTAAGTTAGTAAATAATAACAATGTATCCAAAGTATTAATTTCATATATTCCTAAAGCATAATCAGTTTCCTTTAAACTTACTTCATCACTAGAAGCTTGATAACTTCTCATACTAGTACGTTTAACATAACCAGCTTTAGTAACAACCACAATCACATCTTCTTTAGGAATCATAACCGTAGTATCTATTTTTATTTCTGTTATTTCATCTTTAATATCAGTTTTTCTAGGTGTTGCATATTCCTTTTTCACTTTACGAAGTTCATCTTTCATAACACCCTTTAAAATTTCTTCATTCGCAAGTATAGCTTCGAGTCCACTAATTACTAATCTTAAATTATTTAATTCCTCTTCTAATAAAGTAACATCCGTATTAGTTAATTTATATAACTGTAAAACAACAATAGCTTCTGCTTGAATTAATGAAAATCCAAACTCATTTACTAAATTTTCTTTCGCATCAGCCTTATTTTTACTAGCACGAATAACTCTAATTACTTCATCTAAGATTGATAAACATCTAATCAAACCTTCAACTACATGATATCTTTCTTTCGCATGATTTAAATCAAATGTCGTTCTTCTAGTTATAACTTCTCTTTGATGATTTATATAAGCATCAAGTATTTCTAAAATTCCTAGTAATTTAGGACGACGATCACTGATAGCTATCATATTAAAACTATAAGAAATCTGTAAATCTGTGTTTTTAAGTAAATAGTTTAAAACTAGTTCACGATGGGCATCTTTCTTTAAATCTATCGCAATACGAAGACCATCTCGATCACTTTCATCTCTAACTTCCAAGATACCTTCAATCTTCTTATCGATACGTATCTCGTCGATTTTACGAACTAATTGAGCTTTATTTACATCAAAAGGAATTTCAGTAATGATTAAAGCTAACTTTCCTTTTTCTTCTTCAAATTGTGTACGTGACTTAACTACAATTTTTCCTCTACCAGATTCATAAGCACTTCTAATCCCACTGATTCCTTCAATAATTCCCCCCGTTGGGAAATCAGGTCCTTTTACTAGTTCCATAATTGTATCTAAACGACAATTAGGTGAATCAATTCTTCTAATTGTAGCATCGATTACTTCTCCTAAATTATGAGGAGGTATGTTAGTAGCATATCCAGCTGAAATTCCTGTCGCACCATTAACAAGCAAGTTAGGAAATCTAGCCGGTAAGACGGTTGGTTCTAGTTCAGTGTCATCAAAGTTAGGCGCCCAAACAACAGTATCTTTAAGTAAATCTCTAA
>CAYRDW010000057.1:0-6684 GCA_964423215.1 uncultured Muribaculaceae bacterium | reverse complement strand
ATGAGTAATAGAGGATCATGGTATAGTGATTATGCATATTTCGCGAATTCTGGTAGCCCTTGGTTCGACCGCGGCGGAGGTTGTAATATTACCACTGGCGCGGGTGCCTTCATCTTCCACAGCACTAGCGGTCGTGCGGGCGGCAACCGCAGTTTCCGCGCGGTTCTTGCACCCTAAATTTTTCCAATAAATAGTAATTGAATTAATTATGTAAAAACATGATATTCAGTTGCTTTTTTTATTTGAAATGTTATAATAAGAACCATAGTTTTAGGAGGTGGAACCATGGATAAAACGAAGTTACCAGTTTTATTATTAAAGAATATGGTTCTTTTTCCTTCTAGTGAAATGCGTTTAGAGTTTGATACTCTTGAAGAAAAACAATTAATATCTCTAGCTGAAGGCTATTTTGATAGTTATATTTTAATTATCTGTCCTACATCAAAAGAAGAAATATTAAATAACGATAACTTACCTAAGATAGGTGTCATAGCGCAAATAAAGATGCGTATGGATATGCCTAATGGTAAGACTCGTTTAGCTTTACATGGTATAAAAAGAGTCCAAGTAGAAAACTACGAAGAAGAAACAGCCGGTTTAAACGCTAATTATAAAGAAATTGATCCCGTAGTAAATAAACCTAAAGAAGAAATAGCTTGTGTTAGGAAGATAATGAATCTATTAGAAACTTATATTGATGATTATTCCTATAATGATAACTTATTAAATAATTTAATTGGTGTTAATAATTTAGATCGTGTAACTGATTTAGTAGCCCCAACACTACCTATTGATTATATAAGAAAGACTTACTATATTGAAGAAGTTGATCCTGTTGTTAGAAGTAAAATGATTATGGCTGATATTAATAATGATCTGATGGTTTTAGAACTCGAAAAACAACTTGATGAAAAACTAGCTAGTGAACTTGATAAAAGTCAAAAAGAATATGTTCTCCGTGAAAAAATTAGAATTATAAAACAGGAACTAGGAGATATTACTGATAAAGATAGTGAAATAGATCAAATTCGTAAAAAAATAAAAGACTTAAAATGTCCTGAAAAAATAAAGGATAGATTATATACTGAAGTTAATCGCTATGAAAGTAGTAATCCTAACTCACCTGAAGTAGGTATTATTCGCAATTATATTGATTGGTTATTATCTCTTCCTTGGGAGGAATATACTTTAGATACCAGTAATTTACATACTGTAAAAGAGGTATTAGATAAAACACACTACGGACTTAATATCGTTAAAGATCGTATTATTGAATATTTAGCTGTAAAACAAAATACTAATAGTCTTAGAAGTCCAATTATTTGTTTAGTAGGACCTCCTGGAGTAGGTAAAACATCATTAGCTAAAAGTATCGCTACTAGTTTAAATCGTAAATGGACTAAGATATCAGTAGGTGGTATTAATGATGAAGCTGAGATTGTTGGACATCGTCGTACCTATATTGGTTCAGCACCAGGTTTAATTATTCAAGGAATGAAAAAAGCTGGTAGTAGTAATCCTGTCTTTATCATCGATGAAATAGACAAAATGACTAAAGACATTAAAGGTGATCCTGCTTCAGCCTTATTAGAAGTTCTCGACCCGGAGCAAAACAAAAGCTTTGCTGATCACTATATCGAAGAAGAATTTGATTTAAGTCAGGTAATGTTTATTACCACTGCTAATTATTATGACCAGATTCCCTTTGAACTAATTGATCGTCTAGAAATAATTGAATTATCATCTTATACCGAATATGAGAAATTAGATATCGCTATAAACTATTTAATTCCTCGTGAATTAGAAGAACATGGTTTAACTAAAGAAAAAGTAAAATTTACTAGTGAAGCAATTCTAACTATTATTAGAAATTATACTAAAGAAGCCGGTGTTAGAGAATTAGAACGAAACATCGCTAGTATTTTAAGAAAAATAGTTAAAGATAAAATCTTAGAAAATATTACCGATGATCGAGAAATAACTAATTATAACTTAGAAAAATATTTAGGTAAAATAAAGTATCAATATACCGATAACGATATTATTGAACGAGTAGGGGTCGTTAACGGTCTTGCATATACACCATTTGGTGGTGATATTCTTCCTATTGAAGCTGTTCTTTTCCCAGGCAATGGAAATATAGTTTTTACAGGTAGTTTAGGTGAGGTAATGAAAGAATCAGCGCAATTATCACTAAACTATCTAAAGTCTAATTATGAATACTTCAAAATCAATTATGAAGTCTTTACTAATTATGACATTCATATTCATGTACCTGAAGGTGCGACTCCTAAAGAAGGACCAAGTGCAGGTACAGCTATTACGACAACCCTGTTATCATTGTTTACTAAAAGCACTATTAACACTAATGTCGCTATGACTGGTGAAATGACTCTACGTGGTAAAGTTCTCCCGATTGGTGGCTTAAAAGAAAAAGTAATTGGCGCTCATCGTAGTGGTATAAAAACTATCTTTATTCCCCGCCAAAATGAAAAAGATTTAGAAGAAATCCCCGATGATGTAAAAAGAGATATTAATTTTATCTTAGTAGATCGTTATTTAGATATTCATCGTGTCTTATTTAAATTAAAAAGACGAAGTCAAAAAACTGATCCTCGAAACATTAGACTCTTTGTTGATTAATCTTTCTTTCAAATAAATGTAAAAATAGGACTAATTTTTAGTCTTATTTTTTACTTTTCTACATAGACTTAAATAGAAAAGAGGGATAAGATGAAGAAAATAGTACCTTTTACTAAAACCATTCACTTTAAAACAATGATTGCGGAAGTTACTAATATCGAAGTTAAACATGATTTGGAAGTAAAAGAAAATAATACAATTGAGGGAGACATTTTAGTTGATGGAAGTTATAAGATGCATGAAGCTAGTCAAATTGAAGAAGAATTTCATTATAACTTACCATTTACTATCGAAGTAGATAGTAAATATGATATTGAAACTTGTAATATAAGTATTAATGATTTTTATTTTGAAATCATTAATGAGGAGGATTTAAAAGTTAACGTTGAACTAGAAATAGAAAACGTAACTGAAAAACCAGAAGAAGTTCCTGTCGAAGAAGAAGCAAGTGTTAGAGATTTTGCTCAATCAGTACCCGTAGAGATTGATGAAAAGAAAGAAAAATTAGAAATTGATAATACTACAAATGTTGATACTGATTTAGATGCTGATTTTCCTCCAAAAATAGATAAAGAAGTGGAGGATTACATGAATAGTTTAGAAGAAGACATTATGCCTGATACAAAACAAGTAGAAACACCTGATGAAGAAGAAGTACCAGTAGTACCTAATATGAAATCTATCTTTGATACTATATCAGGAGATGAAACCTTTGTAACATACTATGTATATATAGTACGAGAAGCTGATACTGTTGATTCAATTATTGAAAAATATCAAACAACTCGTGAAAGTATCGCTAGTTATAATGATCTTGAAAATATCAAAGTAGGCTCAAAAATAATCATTCCATGCCAAAATGAGTAAAAGAAATATTCTCGATAGATATCAAATAAAACCAGTTAGTTATCAAAAACTTAAAAATGTTGATATTATCAAAACTGAAGATAGTAAATGGGTTTTAAAACCTAGTAATAATCATAATGTTTATGAATATCTTCAAACTAGAAATTTTCATAATTTTCCTAGTGTTTTAACCAATCATAATGATAATTATGAAGTTACCCAATATATTGATAATATTGATGTTCCTGATGAACAACGCATCGAAGATTTAATTTATATAACTAGTCTTCTTCATACAAAAACAACATTCTATAAGAATGTTGATATCGATGATATAAAAAAGATTTATGAAGATATGATAGAAAGACAAGATTATTTATATAATTATTATCTGGGCTTGCAGAATATGATTGAAGCTGAAGTTTATATGTCACCAAGTAATTACTTACTAATTAGAAATATATCTGATATTTACTTCTGTATTATGAAAAGTAAAAACTATATTAATAAATGGTATGAATTAATAAAAACTAAAAAGAAGATGCGTTATGCGATGACTCATGGTAATTTAGATAAAAGTCATCTAATAGAGAATAAAGATATCTATTTAATTAGTTGGGATAAATCACGAGTAAATTTACCAGTATATGATTTAGCTAATATTTATGAAAACAATCAAGATAAAATTGATTTAATAGATCTACTTGATATTTATCAAACTAAATATGAAATAAAAGAAGATGAAAAATGTCTATTATTTAGTTTAATAACTATTCCCCCAAAATTAGAATTAAAAGATACTGAATTTAATCGCGTAAAAGAATCATTAAAAGTAGTCGAATATGCTAATAGAATAAAAAAGGTTTTTCTAAGTGAACCACAAAATCAAAACTAAGAAGATTCTTCTTCTTTTTTTATAAAAAAAGAGATATTAATCTCTAAAAAATAATCCTGATAAAACCAATTAATACACAAGCCATTAAAAACAAAATTAAAATAACATTAAAGCGACTAATAAAAAAGATTGTAAAATATAATTAATAATGAAAGAAGACAACCCATATACCAGAGACTACCTCTTCTTTTACATTTACACGGTTCGCATCGACAGAAGAAACCATGTCCATTTTGTCGAAACATACTTAATCACCTAATATAGTATATGTAACTAAGTTAATATTGCGATGATTAAAATTTATAATTTAAAATGTTTCTTAATACTATCTTGCTTAGATAAATATTTACCTTTATCAGTTAAACGATATTTTTGATTTATATAAACAACATCAATTATCTTTTTTCCAATTGTTATGTCAGTAAAAGCATATTCATTATTTAGTGCCAACTTTGATTGCTCCAAACTACGTTTTACACTTGGATTTGGAATATAAAATGTGTTTGGATTATTTTTGTCATCAATCAATAATACTTTATTTCGTTAATCTATTTCATTATCTACATTATATCCAAACTTCTTTAAAATATGAATAACCTCAGGTTTTCTTTGTTTATTATGAGTAGCTAAATCATAAATATGTGACTGATTACATACATCAATATAGGTTGATATTAATAAATTAGCATAACTTCTTCCAGTATAACTTGAATTAACACTTACACCTATAAATTGACTTTTATATTTTTCAAGGTCAACGTAAAAATAGATATATGCCTTTTCAATTTTCATACCCATAGGGTTTTTTAGAGTTATTTTGAATTTTGGAAGTTCATTTGGATTACTAATTATAGGTTTAACAAATACATTGCTTTGTTCGCCATTTGGTTCAGTAAAAGCAAAAATTTGTTTTTCTTCTTTTTGTTGATTAAAATTAATCATTGTACTCACCTTTTCAATGTGCGTATAATACCACGAAAACCACTTAAAGTCAAATAAATATTAAATTATTAATTAATTTTTTTGTATAAGATATACTAAAATAGCCTCAAAAACCATTTACATTTATTTGAATATAGTATATACTTTACTCATATTAAAAAAGGCTTTGAAGTCGAGGTAATTATATCTTCTTTTATAGAGAATCTATGGTTGGTGAAAATAGATAAAGAAATATAATTATGTAGCGATGGAGCTTAATTAGTGAAATTAGTAACTAATTACGGTAAATTACCGTTAGAAAAAATCAAGTGCATTAAGGTTTTAATGAACAAAGGTGGTACCGCGGGTAAACTCGTCCTTTATATAAGGAGGAGTTTTTTTATGGATATGAATAACGCAATTAAAGAGTTTAATAATTATACGGATGATTATGATAAAAAATATATGGAGATATCTTTAAAGTATAATCATAGTTTTGAAGTGATGAAGTTAATGAATGAATTAGCTAGTAGATTAGATTTAAGTGATGAAGAAATCGAATTAGCTAAATTAATTGGTTTACTTCATGATATAGGTAGGTTTGAACAGTTTAGAAAAGATGGCGTCTTAGCTGATACAAAAAGTGATCATGCTGATGAAAGTTGTAAATATTTATTTACTGAAAATCATATTAGAGATTTTATAACTGATGATAAATATGATTTGGTTATTGAAAAAGCAATCCGTTATCATAATAAATTTGAAACACCAAGTAATTATAGTAAGCAAGAAAATTTATTTATTAAATTAATTAAAGATGCTGATAAAATAGATATTTATAAACAGGTAGCTGTTAATTTTGATTGGGAGTTTAAAGCTGAAGATGCGACTAATGCCGTTTTAGAAAATTTTAAAAATAAAAAGTTACTAGATAGAAAATTCTTAAAGACAAAGACCGATAGAACAATCTTTTATTTATCTTTCTTATATGATATAAACTTTGAAGAAAGTTTTGATATTTTAGATGAGACTGATAATCTACATTTATTTATATCGGTTGTAAATGTCGATAATGGTAGTGAAAAACTATGGAAGAAGATTACTGATATCTGTTATGAAAAATTAAGGGAGGGTATTTAAAATGTTAGAAAAGAAATATGATCATATAAAGGTTGAAGAAAACAAATATAAATACTGGTTAGAAAAAGATTATTTTAAAGCCGGTAAAGATAAAAGTAAAGAACCGTTTTGTATTGTGATTCCACCACCTAATGTAACAGGAAAACTACATTTAGGTCATGCTTGGGATACGACTTTACAAGATATTATAATTCGTTATAAGAGAATGGATGGTTATGATGCTTTATGGTTACCAGGAA
>CAYRDW010000056.1:0-7244 GCA_964423215.1 uncultured Muribaculaceae bacterium | reverse complement strand
AATATTAACATCTATTAATATTGGATCAACTTCGATTTTTAAGATTATTATGGGATATTTGTCTTGAGGGATATAAGTATGATAACTATCAGTAATCATTCTAATTAATTCATTGTTTTTAATAACACGACCATTAACTAGGGTCGTTATAGAATTCTTATTACTTTTCATTAGCTCTGGATATGAAATATAACCTTCTATTTCATAGTCTTCATTCTCACCCTTAATTTCAATCATCTTTTTAGTGACACTCAAACCATAAATATCATTAATTACTTTTAAAAGTCGATTGCTTCCATCCGTATTTAGTAATACTTTTTCATTATTAGTTAATATAAATTTAATATTTGGATAGCTCAAAGCCATTTTATTTATATATTCTGTAATATAAGCTAGTTCAGTATACAAGCTTTTTAAATATTTTAAACGAACTGGTGTATTATAAAATAAATCTTTTACTAGGATTGAAGTACCTTTACGAAGTTCACAAGATGATATATTGATTAATTTACCACCATTAATATTAATTTCTGTACCGGTTATTCCATTACTAGTTTTTAAAGTTATATTAGAAACAGATGCTATTGATGGTAGTGCTTCACCTCTAAAACCTAAACTATTAATGTTATATAAGTCTTCTTCATCTTTTAATTTACTAGTAGCATGTCTAGAAAAAGCTAAAAGAGCATCATCTTTATCCATACCGATACCGTTATCAGTAACTTTGATTTCTTTGACACCCGAATCAATCAGATCAATTTTAATTTCATTACTTTTTGCATCGATTGCATTCTCTACTAACTCTTTAACAACATTCATACATTTTTCTACTACTTCACCAGCAGCAATTTTATTGGCTAATACTTCGTTCATTACTTGAATTGTATTCACTATATCACTTCCATACTCTTATTATACAAAAAAACAAAAGAAAAAGCACGAGTTTATCTGTGCTTACCTTTAAAACTTCCAAGTTTATATTCTGGGTTTATTGTTTTGGTCATTGTTTCAACGATTTCCATGCAATTTAAAACTTCACCTGTATTAGGATCTGTTTTTATTTGACTTAATACTTCTTTTTTTAGGAGCCAGTAATTAAATACATTATTTGGATTTGGCATTAAATCTATAATATATTTAAGTTGTTCCAATGTTGGATTTTCTAGAGTGAATTTGGATCCAGTTAAAAGACATGTAGCACTTATTTGCATATTTTTTAATGTTGTTGTTTTTTCAATGCTAGTTGGTAGAAACACACCTGGAATTGGATCAAAATCATTATTTTTATTAGCCATTATAATATATCCCCCTTTTCTTTAATGAGATAGATTATATCATATATTTTTTAAATAGTCAAATAATTTGGTTGCGGCATCTTTATTTAATACTTGTTCTAAATCTTGAATAGTAGCTTCTTTTAATTTTTTTAATGAACCAAAATGCTTTAGTAATTCTTTTCTTCTTACTTCCCCTATTCCTGGAGCCATATCTAGTATTGTCGCTAAGGAACCTTTACTTTTAATATTGCGATGATAGTTAATTGCATAATTGTGAACTTCATCTTGAATTCTATTTAAGAAGATAAAGAGATTACTATCTTTAGCTATTTGAATTTCTTTAAGATTTTGGTCTACTAAGACGCTAGTTTTATGTTTTTCATTCTTCTTTAGGCCACAGATTGGAATGTTAAGTTGCAGACTATCAATTATTTCTTTCGCAACTTTTACTTGAAGTTCCCCTCCATCAACAACTATTAAATCTGGTTTTTGAAATTCTTCCATTAATACACGGTAATACCTACGATAAATTACTTCTTTCATAGCACTTAGATCATCTTTTATATCTATTGAAATTTTAAATTTACGATATTCATTCTTATTAGGCAGAAAATTATCAAAAACAACCATTCCTCCTACATAAAAAGTTCCAAATAAATGAGAATTATCAAAAGCTTCAATTCTTTCTAATTTTGGTAAGTTTAAAATCTCTTTTAATTCGGTTTGAGCTATAAAACGATTATCTTCATCTTGTTTGATATTTTCATATTTTTCATTTAATGATATTTTAGCATTTTCACTGGCTAGATCTAATAGTTTTTTAATAGCTCCACGCTTAGGAATGTTAACTTTGATATCTAAATAGTCAGCTAATAATTTATTATCAATAATATCAGGAACTATAATTTCTTTAGGTAAGAGGTTGTTTTTTTCATAAAAGTTGATTATGTATGCCATTAACTCTTCTGATACATCATCAATAGTATTGAAAATATCATTATGTTTTCCAAATAATAAACCTTCTCTAATATAAAAAGTTACAACTGATAGATAGTTATTATCTTGATGAAAACCAAAAACATCAAAGTTATAGTTCTTATTTAAATCTATTTTTTGTTTAGCTAAAGTAATATCAATATCAATTAACATTTGTTTTAATTCTAGTGCTTTTTCAAAATTCAGGTTATCACTTGCTTGTTTCATAGAAGTTTCAATTTTCTTTATTAGGTAGTCATTATTACCTTTTAGAAAGGAGGTTATTTCATTAATCATTTCATCTAACTGTTCTTTTTTTATATCCTTTTGACAATAACCTAAACACTCTTCAATATGGTAATATAAGCATAAGTCTTTCTTTAAATTATCACATTTACGAAGCGGATAAAGTCTATTCAACATGTTTACTGTTTTTCTAGCGGCCATTACATTGGGATAAGGTCCAAATAATCTACTTTTACGTCGTTTACGATTAATATTACGCACTATTCTTAAACGAGGATATTTTTCATTAGTTAATTCAATATAGGGATAACTTTTATCATCTTTTAATAAAATATTGTATTTAGGATCATATTTTTTTATTAGTGTTATTTCTAAAATAAGAGATTCTAATTCTGTTGAAGTAACAATATATTCAAAATCAACAATATCAGCTACTAGCATTGCGGTTTTTCCAGTTACAGTTCCTGTAAAATAACTTTTAAGGCGGTTCTTAAGGTTTTTAGCCTTTCCGACATAGATGATTATACCATCGCTGTTTTTCATTTGGTAACTACCTGGTAGTGGTGGAACCAAGTTTAGTTTTTCTTTAATATGTTTTTTGATTTTCTCATTCATCTATCTCACCTCCTAAATCACAAATTAATATAATTATATCACGTATTTTCTAAATATATATTTCTTTTATTTGGAAAAATAGAGCTAATATATCGATATAATACTTAAATATACTAAGTTTTATACAAAATAATTGTTTCATATCATATATTTCTATTAGGTGAGGCTATGAGACGAAAGATAATTATATGGTTTTTGTTGGTTTTCATTGTTATCGGGGTTTTCTTTTCTTTTTTAATTAGTAGCCATAATAAAAATCTTAAAAAGAATATTATAACGACAGTTGAAGAAAATAATAGATATATAGTAGGTATTAATTATCCTAAAGTTGGAATAGAAAGACTCGATAAAATTATTAAAGATTATGTTGATAATGAATATAATTATTTTATTAAAAACTATGGTGATAGTGATTATCTAATCGATAGAGATGAGTTAAATATAGACTGTCAATTTTATATTTTAAATAATAACTATATTAGTATTTCTTTAACTACTTATATTAATAGTTATAAATTAGCACAACCAGTAAATGAAGTTAAATCTTTCTTCTATAGTATTAAAGCTAATAAAATGCTGTCGTTAGGAGAAATTTTAGATATTGATGAACAATATAGGTTATTAGATTATATTAAGAAACAGTTTAATAGTAAGCATTATAACGCTATTATAGATGGTAATTTAGATAATATTATTACTATTAGTAGTCTTAATAGAATTCCTTTTTATATAGATCAAGATAATTTTTGTTTATATTTTAATCCAGATATGTTATCTTCTGATTACTATGATATTATTAAAATAAATGTACCTACTGAATACATTAAATTTAAGTTTAAGATTAATTATAAGTTAATCTCTTCCCCTACTATTGTTTATGGTGTTGATAGGGAAAGTATTGATCCTAAGGGAAAAGTTGTAGCTCTTACTTTTGATGATGGTCCTAGTTTTTATACTGAGGATATTTTAAAGATACTTAAAAGTAATGATGTATGTGCTACTTTTTTTATTTTAGGAAATAAAGTAGAAACATATCAAGAAACGCTGAAAATTAGTTTAAAAAATGGGAATGAACTAGGAAATCATTCTTATAATCATAAATGGTTAAGTAGACTTTCAACGACTAATTTATTAGATCAAATCAATTCAACACAAAATATTATTAAAGAGACTCTTAATTATACACCAATATACTTACGACCTACCTATGGATCAGTAACAACTCGTATTAGGAAAAACACTGATCTTAAAATAGCTTTGTGGACTGTGGATACAAAAGACTGGAAGATTAGAAACGTTAATAGGATTGTGGAAAAAGCAACTACAGGGATAGAAGATGGGGATATCATTTTAATGCATGATATTTTTGAACGTAGTGCCGAAGCTTTAAAAGAAATAATTCCAATTTTAAAGAAACAAGGTTTTCAGTTTGTGACTCTTAGTGAATTAGATGAAATAAAATTACTTAGAGGTGAATTTAATGGTGATTATTTTTAGATAAATTTTACTTTTTCTTATATATTTTATATAATGTGATTGGTGAAGTCTTATGTATACAATAATTGAGAATAGTTTATCTGAATTAGAAATTAAAAAATCTAAATTTATTACGCTTTTATATAAAATTAATAGTGTAAAACAAGTTTCTTCTTATTTAAATGAGGTTAAAACTTTATATTCAGGTGCTACTCATTACTGTTATGCTTATATAATAGATGAGGTGTATCATTTCTCTGATGATGGAGAGCCTGGGGGAACAGCAGGTCTCCCAATGTTAGATATTTTGAAAAAGAATTCTTTGAATCACGTGTTATGTATTGTTATTCGCTATTTTGGAGGGATTAAGTTGGGTGCTGGTGGATTGGTTCGTGCCTATGCTAAAGCAGTTAGAGAAGCTATTCAAAGTAATCAATTAGTTGCCTTAGTTAATGGTTATTTAGTAGAGATAGTTATTGATTATGACAAAATTAAAAAACTTGATTATCTTTTACAGAACTATCAAGTAGTAGAAAAGGAATTTAATGAAACTATTGTTTATAAAGTTAAAGTTCCTGAGAATGATTATGAGGTTCTAAGTGAATACTCCCCTACTATTTTAGAAAATATAGTAATAGAAAAAAGTATCTAGATTGATACTTTTTATTTTAACCAATTTTCAATGTGTTCTTTAGAAGTAAAACCTATGTTTTTTTGTTTTAATTCACCGTTTTCTAATAATATAAGGGTAGGAATACTCATTATTCCGTATTCTTTAGAAATTTCTTCATGTTGATCGACATCAATTTTAATTATTTTTAGTTCTGGATGTTCTTGTGCTATTTGATCGATAACAGGATGCATCATCTTACATGGCCCACACCATACAGCATGAAAATCTAGTAAGACAAGGTTAGTTTTTATTTCTTCCGCAAAATTTTCTTCTTTTAATTCTAATATCATATTACTCTCCTATCTATATTTATTTATTACGTTATCAATTCCTGTGATATTAATTTTTTTAGATTCAACTAGTTTTAGTACATAATCAGTAGTAATAACTTTATGTTTTAACATAATATCAATTGAATCTAAGTTTAATTGATTAGAATTCTTATTGTTTGTATAATCTTTACTTAGTTCATATATATCATTAACGGTATTTACCATATTACCAGATATATTAGATAATATAGGTGTTGAGCTAAGTATTTTATTAGTTAGTTTACTATCATTAAAAGCTTTTATATTGAAGGCTGGTTGGTTTAGGAAGAATAATACAATAAAAGCAATTATAAACCCTTCAATTAGTCCTACTAAAAGTCCTAATAGTTTGGAAGGAATACCTAAAATAATTGTGAATTTTAGGATTTTCTCAATGACACCAGTTATTTTGATTATAACACGTAGTATTACTTCTAATACAGTTATAACTATCAAGAAGGCTATTAACTGATATAAGATAATATTTAGTGCTGTTACACCTTGAAATAGTCCTCCAAACTTGAAAAATGGTAAGTATAAGCTTAAAAATTCAGCAATTGGATTCTTTAAGTAAAAGGCTAGTATTACTACAATTATAAAACCAATTGTAGAAACGGTTTGTTTTAAAAAACCTTTCTTAAAACCAATTACACCCATTAATGCAATAAATAATATGATTATTACATCAACAATATTAGTTATATTCATTTTATCACCCTTTCTAGTATATTCATTATAACGTGAATTTATTTTTTTTACAAGATTTCTACTTACTTTTTTATTCAGTATTTGTTGTTTATTAATTTATATTATTTATTATAACCTGTATTCTATATAAAATTAGTAGTTATTTTGTTTGTTGTAAATGGATCCGTTATTTTGTATAATATATATATCAGAAGAAAAAGGTGAAATTAATGAATGTTGTGATTAAAGTTAGTGATAAGACTCGTGAAAAGATGATTAAGTACTACGAATCTAAAAAAAGAGATAAAGAAATACAGTATGTTGTTTTTCAAGCAGATGATGAGGATACGGTTATTACGATGTATACATCAGGTAAAGTTATGTTTCAAGGAATCAGTGCTGATGTTGATGCAGCGATGTGGATGGAAATGGATGGACAGAGTTTAGTTAAGGAGGAAGATTTAGTAGATGTTAATAAATATCATAATTGTTCTTCAATTGGTTCTGATGAAGTTGGAACTGGTGATTACTTTGGACCAATCGTTGTTACAGCTAGTTTTGTGAAAAAAGATGATGTTGGGTTTTTGGAAAAACTAGGAATTCGGGATTCTAAAAAAATAAGTGACGAAACTATTTTAAAGATAGCTCCACAAATAGCTAAAAGAATTAAATATAAAAGTATTATTCTATCTAATACGGAATATAATGAAAAGCATCATAAAGATAACAATATGAATAAGATTAAGGCAATTATGCATAATAAAGTTTTATATCAATTAGTACAAGAAGTTAAAGAACCATATGATTATATTATAGTTGATGAATTTGCGAGAGAAAAGCGTTATTATGAGTATGTTAAAGATTCAACTCAAATTCAAAGAGGGATTACTTTTATGACTAAGGCTGAAGATAAGAATTTGGCAGTTGCTTGTGCTTCAATTATAAGCCGTTATATCTTCCTTCAAGAGTTTGATAAACTTTCTG
>CAYRDW010000055.1:0-7463 GCA_964423215.1 uncultured Muribaculaceae bacterium | reverse complement strand
ACGATTGAACTCTAGAATCTCAATATTCCTCATCACGCTTGTTATATAAGATTAAAAATTAATCCTCACATTCTAAAACTAGGATAATAAAAAGAAAAGAGCTAGGCCGTCATAGAAATGGATACAAAGACCCTTGGTATAATTTGCCTAAACTCAATCGCAGATATTTATATTCATTTTTATAAAAATGAATATAAATATTATAATGTAAATATCAAAAGTTTCAACTTATCAAAACTAATCAATTTACTACTCAGTATTATACGTGGTATAATATAACTATAATATCATAAATTAATAGTTATTTGGCGGGTTTTGTCTTATTTTAGTAAAAAAATTATGATAGTTGAGTATAATTATACTGTAGGGGTGTAAGTATGTTTGAAAATGAGAAAATAATAATTTTAGGTTTCGCAAGAAGTGGTTATGAAGCAGCTAAAGTTTTAATTAAAAGAGGTAATGAAGTAGTTGTTAATGATAATAAAGATATTGATAATGATAAAGTAAAAGAGCTAATGGATTTGGGAGTTAAGTTTGTGTTTGGAGAGCATCCGGATGATTTACTAGATGAGTCTTTTAAGTATTTAATTAAGAGTCCAGGGATCAATATCGATCATAAATATGTTTTAAGGGCTAAGGAATTAGGAATTGAAGTAATCAATGAAACAGAGATGACTTATAGATTATTACGTGATAATAAGAATATTAAATTAATTAGTGTTACCGGTACTAATGGTAAGACAACAACGACAACATTAATATATGAAATATTAAAAGAAGCTGGTAAAAAAGTTCATTTAGTTGGGAATATTGGTTATCCTTTATGTAGTCTTATTGAAAAAGTAGAAGAAGATGATATTATTGTTGATGAAGTTAGTTGTCAACAGTTAGAAGATATGAAAGAGTTTCATCCTAATATAGCGGTTTTAACTAATATTAGTGAAGCTCATATTGAGTTTATGAAGACTTTCGATCATTATAAAGAAGTTAAAAAGAGACTTTTTCAGAATCAGGATAAAATGGATATCGCTATTACTAATATGGAAAATAAAGAAGCACTTGATTTATTAAAAGATACTAAATCAGCAGTTAAGTATTTTTCAAGTAGTAATCCGATAAATGGATGTTATATTGAAAATGATTATATTTATTATTATGGGGAAGAAATCGTAGAACTTAGTGATATTAGGTTGATAGGAAAACATAATTATGAAAATGTGATGGCAGCTATTTTAGTAGTTAAGGAACTAGAAGTTAGTAATGAGATTATAAGAGATGTTTTAAAGAAATTTAATGGAGTAGAACATCGTTTAGAATTTGTGGATGAAGTTGAAGGAAGACGATTTTATAATGATACAGAGGCAACTAATATTAAATGTTGTCAAATCGCTCTGGATTCTTTTAAAGAACCAACTATTTTATTTTTAGGTGGTTATGAGCGAGGACAAGATTTTAATGAATTAGAGGAGTATGTAGTTAATGTTAAAGCGATTCTAGCGATAGGAGAATGTAGAAAACGTGTAAAAGAGTTTGGATTAAAAATGGGTATTCCGACCTATGAGTTTGAATTTTTAAAAGATGCTTTTGAAAATGCTTGGAGGATAAGTAGAAAAGGTGATATATTATTATTGAGTCCTGCTAGTGCTTCTTGGGATCAATATAAACAATGTGAAGATCGTGGAGATGAGTTTAAGAAGTATGTAAGTGAGTTAGGATTGATTTAATAAATATAGTTAAAGGGGATGTAATAATGAAAATAATTGATGTAAAAGGAAGAGAGATAATTGATTCTAGGGGTAACCCAACCGTCGAAGTAGATGTTGTTTTAGAAGATAAAACAGTAGGAAGAGCTTCAGTACCAAGTGGTGCGTCTACTGGAGAAAGAGAAGCTTTAGAAATGAGAGATGGCGGAAGTAGATATATTGGTAAAGGGGTATTAAAGGCAGTAGCTAATGTTAATGGACCTTTACGTGATTTAGTATTAGGAATGGATGCTAGTAATCAAAAAGAATTAGATTATCTGATGATTAAAGCAGATGGAACGGAAACTAAATCAAAATATGGAGCTAATGCTATTTTGGGTATTAGTATGGCTGCTATGAAGGCTAGTGCTAAACAGTTAAAAATGCCATTATATGAATATATTGGGGATGGAAGAGATATTCCTCGCCCTATGATGAATATTATTAATGGTGGTGCTCATGCTGATAATAAATTAGATTTTCAAGAGTTTATGATTATCCCAATGCAGGACTCAATTAAAGAAATGGTTCGTGTTGGATCTGAAGTGTTTCATAATTTAAAAAAGGTCTTAATTAGTAAAGGATTAGCGACTGGTGTTGGTGATGAAGGTGGTTTTGCGCCTAATTTAGAATCAAATACTGAAGGTTTTGAACTAATTATGGAAGCGATTAAAAAAGCAGGGTATGAGCCTGGAAAAGATGTTAATATCGCAATTGATGTAGCAGCTAGTGAGTTTTATAAAGATGGTAAATATGAACTTTCTGGAGAAAATAGAAGTTTAACTACCGATCAGCTTATTGATTTTTATGAAGAGTTAGTCAATAAATATCCAATTATTTCAATTGAAGATCCAGTCGATGAAAATGATTGGGAGGGGTTTACTAAAATTACAGAAAGATTAGGTAATAAGATTCAATTAGTTGGTGATGATTTATTCGTTACTAATAAGAAATGTTTACAGATGGGAATCGATAAAAAGGCAGGGAATTCAATATTATTAAAAGTAAATCAGATTGGTACAATTACGGAAACAATTGAAACTATCGAATTAGCTAGAAATAGTGGTTATAAGACAGTTATTTCTCATAGAAGTGGTGAAACTGAAGATACAACAATAGCTGATTTAGCAGTAGGTCTTAATTTAGGACAAATTAAAACGGGATCTATGTCTAGAACTGATAGAGTATGTAAATATAACCAATTAATTAGAATTGAGGAAGAATTAGAAAGCTAGTTCTTTTTTATTAATATAAGAATAAGTTTATTTCGAAATTCATATTATTAACTGGGTGAGTGAACTTGAAAGTAAATGTAAAGAATTTATTGATTAATGTAGGTATTCCTCTTTTTTTAGGAAGTATTGTTGGTTATTTAACCGCACCATGTAATGATTATCTTAATTTGAATCTGCCTAGTTTTGCGCCTCCAGCGCTAGTATTTCCAATTGTTTGGACGATACTTTATATTTTAATGGGGATTTCCTCGTATCTTATTTATGAAAGTGGTTCTAGTGAAAGTAAGGAGGCATTAAAAATATATGGTATTCAGTTAGGTGTTAATCTATTATGGAGTTTTGTCTTCTTTTGTTTAAAATGGTATTTAATAGCCTTTATTTGGATCGTTGTTTTAATTATTTTGGTTATAATAATGATTAGGAAGTTCTATAATATAAATAAAACAGCTGCTTATTTACAGATACCATATTTAATTTGGTTAGTATTTGCGAGTATTCTAAGTTTAAGTGTCGTATTTTTGAATTAGTAATTGATTGATTTTTAAATACTATTATGATAAAATAACAAGTAGTTATGGAGGGATATCAATGAAAACAGTATTATTAGTAATATCCGTGTTATTAATCGTAATTGTACTTTTACAAAGTAATAAAGCTGAAAGTGGTACGCAAATTATTTCTGGAGGAAATTCTGATTTGTTTTCTAATCGTAAGGAAAGAGGTTCTGAACTATTTATTAGTCGTCTTACATTAGTATTAGGAATGAGTTTCTTTATAATTAGTTTCGTGATGGAATTTATTTAGAAATTAATAATTGTATGTAAAGCAGAACTTAAAGTTTTGTTTTTTTATTGTTTAATATATGAAAATTACCTATAATAATAGTAAGGAAATGGTGAAAGTAATGAACCTAAAAGATAATATAATAGATTTACTAGGACGACGTAATAAGGCTTTGAGTATTGATGAGATTAATCAGGAGTTAAATCATCATACAAGAGAAGAATTTTTGGCGTTACAGGATATATTAACTGAATTAACTGATAATTTTGAAATATATTTATCAAATAAGGGTAGATATATGTTGTTTGATCGTAGTCCACTTAAAAAAGGTAAGATGAGTATTACTCGTAAAGGTTATGGATTTGTTGATCTAATAGATGAGGAAGATATTTTTGTAGCTTCTGATAACTTAAATGGAGCTATTCATGGTGATTTAGTTATTGCGGAAGTAACAGGTAGAAAAGAAGGAAATAAACTTGAGGGAAGAGTTTTAAAGATATTAGAAAGAGATTTAAAAAAGATAGTTGGAGAATTTTACTTAGAAAGTGGTAAAGGTTATATCATACCTGATGAAGAAAAACTTAAAATAAAAGTCGAGATTGATGTTGAAAAAATACATGGAGCGGTTGATGGTAATAAAGTAGTTGTTTTATTACTTGAACTTATCGATGATGGGTTTTATAGTGGAGAAATTACAGAAATATTAGGTCATAAAAATGATCCAGGGGTTGATATTTTATCAATAGCTCGTAAGTATGATATTGAAGATAAGTTTCCAGAAGAAGTAATAGAACAGTTAAAAAGTATACCAGAATCGGTATCTGAAAAGGATAAAGAGGGCAGACTTGATTTAACAGATGAAGTGATTTTTACTATCGATGGAGCTGATACTAAGGATATAGACGATGCTATTTCTATTGAAATGCTAGAAAATGGTAATTATAAACTAGGTGTACATATTGCGGATGTTAGTCACTATATTCCCGAGAATAGCCCACTTGATATTAGTGCGATGAGTAGAGGAACTAGTGTTTATTTAGTTGATAGAGTTATACCAATGATTCCTCATCAGTTATCTAATGGTATCTGTTCTTTAAATGAGGGTGCTCAGAGACTAGCTATTTCTTGTATGATGGAAATTGATGAAAATGCTAAGTTAGTCGATTATGATATAAAGGAAACTGTTATTTGTTCTCATAAGAAGATGACATATGATGGTGTTAATAGTATTTTAGAAGATGATATTGTGCCTGAAGGGTATGAAGAATATGAAGAAAAATTAAGATTAATGGCAGACTTAGCTAAAGTACTTCGTAAAAATAAATTAAAAAGAGGATATTTGGATTTTGATGTTGATGAAGCTAAAATTATCGTAGATGAAAACTGTCATCCAATAGATATTGTATTAAGAGAACGTGGCGTTGGGGAAAATTTAATTGAAGACTTTATGATAGTAGCTAATGAATGTATAGCTAGTCATATTTTCTATTTAGATTTACCTGGAATATATCGTATTCATGAATATCCTAAAGAGGAGAAAATAAGAGAGTTTTTAGCTTATATTGGGACGTTAGGTTATAGTTATAAAGGTAATTTAAAAGATGTTAGTCCGAAGACAGTTCAAGGTATTTTGGAGTTTCTAAAGGATAAGAAAGAATTTAAGATATTATCGGGTTTATTACTGCGTAATATGAAAAAAGCAATTTATAGTACACAGAACTTAGGACATTATGGATTAGCTAGTAAGTTTTATACGCACTTTACGTCGCCAATTAGAAGATATCCAGATACTACAGTTCATCGTTTATTAAAAAGTTATATTTTTAAAGCGGATATTAGTCAAGATAATATTCAACATTGGCAAGAGAAATTAGTGTTTATTGCGGAGAATTCTTCGGCCCGAGAAAGAGCTTCAATTAATTGTGAACGTGAAGTTGATGATATGAAGATGGCTGAATATATGGAGGACCATATAGGTGAAGAGTTTGAGGGAATGATTTCTAGTGTAACTAATTTTGGATTATTTATTCAACTTGATAATTTAGTTGAAGGGTTGTGTCGTTTAGCAGATATGGATGATTTCTTTCATTATAATGAAAAGACTTTATCAGTAACGGGAGAAAGAAGTCATGTTGTTTATAGTATGGGTGATAGAGTTAAAGTGCGTGTAATTGCGGCATCTAAAGAAGCTCAAACAATAGACTTTAAGATTCTTAGACCTAAAAAGAATGATAAAAAGAAAGAAGAAGATGTAGAACTATTATAAAATAGTAGCTATATCTCCTTTTTTTCTTGTATAATAGTAGCTAGGTGATATTATGGAAATTATTAATAGAGTAGCTAGACATAATTACTTTGTAGAAGAAACATATGAATGTGGAATAGCGTTAACTGGTACTGAGATAAAATCAATACGTGAAGGTAAGGCTAATATAAGAGATAGTTACGCAATTATAAAAAATGGTGAGTGTTATTTGTTAAATATGTTCATCGGTCATTATACGGAAGGAAATATCTTTAATCATAGTGAAACACGTACTAGAAAGTTATTACTTCATAAGAAGGAAATATTAAAACTATATGATAAGATTCGTTTAGAAGGTTATACTTTGATTCCTTTAAAAATATATTTTTTAAGAGGAAGAGCTAAAGTGTTAGTTGGTCTTTGTAAGGGTAAGAAAGATTATGATAAAAGAGAAACAATCAAGGAAAGAGATATTAAGAGACAACTTGATAAGTTAAATAAAAATGTTTACTAGAGGTATTATAAATGGAAAATGAGAAATATATTATTGTGGAATTGATACCAGAAGCTATTTCCCCTGATAAAGGGAATTTAGTTCAATTATCAGCTATTAAGATAGATGGATTTAAACTAGTTGATCGTTTTGATTATCGTTTAGATGAAGATTTAATTAAAAATCAGGATATTAAGAATATGATTAACTATGATAAAGATAGTTTTAAATATGTTAATTCGACTGACGAGATTTTAAATAAATTTAAAAAGTGGATTGGTAATTTACAGTTATTAGTTCTTAATAATGATTATACATTTAACTTTTTAGAAGTAATTGATAATATAAAACGTCCAATATGTGAACTACTTGACATGGAATATAGTGATGGTTTTATAGAAAGAGTTATTGAAAAGTATAAATTAGAGCCAAGTAACTATATTGTTGATTTATTATACGAGGCTTTAATTTATGAAAGTAATAATAAATAGAATCTTGGATTATACTATAAATAGTAGTCATAAATATTGAAAAATGATGCTAATTATGGTATAATCTAGAACACATGGGGATGTTTAGGTTTCGACGGGATTGATAGGACTTAAACGGCAAGTAGGTGGCAACCTTAACTGCAGTAGTTAAAAATAACTAACAACAATTATTCAAATGCTTACGCAGCTGCTTAATTTAGCATAATAGTGTAAGGTTTCTTAAAAGATCTCACCTACGGACTTTTATAGAAACTTGATTAGTAGGTTATATTATTATTTTGTCTCGAAATAGTAATGAACTTTAGAGGCTGGCTATTATTATGGTTCGTTAATTAGCCTTTTAATAGTAAGAAATATTAGTTAACTAAACTTGTAGATGTTTTTGTGACCATTGATTTCGGACACGAGTTCGATTCTCGTCATCTCCACCATAGGGAAATCCGCTCGAACTTTTTATAAGTTGCGAGAATAAAT
>CAYRDW010000054.1:0-7483 GCA_964423215.1 uncultured Muribaculaceae bacterium | reverse complement strand
TGATCATGTGTTACTTTATGTATTTTATTATCTTTCATAACAAAACCTGATGAATCTCCAATGTTTCCAAATAGAATATAATCCCGAGTAATAAGCGCCATAACTAAAGTAGTCCCCATTCCTTTACTTTCTGGATGATTATCAACATAGTTAAAGATTATTTTATTAATCTCCGTAGCACTATCACGAAGCCATTCAATAGCTTTTTCTTTACTCATATTAACAAATGATTCTTGGAAGTGTTTACCAAGATAACTAATCGCTAGTGATGAGGCTACTTCACCTGCGGAATGACCACCCATTCCATCAGCTACTGCTAATAAGTAATCATTACTGGCATTTCTAACGATAATGACACTATCTTCATTATGATTACGCATTCTGCCAGTATCCGTTAAACAAAATGATTTCATTCTAGCCCTCCTTTTTACTTCTTAGTTGTCCGCAAGCCGCACTGATTTTGGAACCAAACTCTCTACGGATTGTAGCATTAATTTTATTCTTTTTAAGTATATCATAAAACTTACTAATCGTATCATAATTACTGCGTTTAAATGAAATATTATTAGTTTCATTATAAGGAATTATATTTATATAACAGTTCATACCACGAACTAATTTTACTAGTTCTAAAGCATCTTTTTCACTATCATTAATTGATTCTAATAAAATATATTCAAAGGTTACACGGCGATTAGTCTTAGCGATATAATCCTTTAAAGACTTGATTAATTCAGCTACGGGGTAGGCTTTATTAATTGGCATAAGAGTATTTCTAAGTTCATCATTTGGGGCATGAAGAGAAATAGCTAAATTAACTTGATATGGTAAATTACTAAATTCTTTTATCTTAGGAACAATACCACAAGTTGACACTGTTATATGTCTACTACCTATAGCTATTCCCTTAGGATGATTTATTATTTCTATAAATTTAACTAAATTATCATAATTATCAAAAGGTTCACCTATCCCCATTATAACTACATGACTAATTCTTTTGCCATATTCCTTTTCAATCGTTAATATTTGCTGAATCATCTCATGAGTTTCTAAATTTCTAACTTTCTTTAAGCGACCACTTTCACAAAATTCACAACCCATATTACAACCAACTTGGGTGGAAATACATAGACTATTCCCATAATCATGATTCATTAGAACAGCTTCAATTTTTTCATTATCGTTTAAAGTAAACAAATATTTACTAACATCGATATCTTTCTCTATGTTAGTAATATTAATGGTTGAAAGACAAAAATCAGCTTTTAAATGATCAATAACTTCTTTCTTTAAGTTAGTCATCTCTTCAAAAGCAGTTACTCTTTTAATATATAGCCAGTCAAATACCTGAGAAGCTCTGAATTTTTTATCACCTTTATTTATAAAATATTCTTCTAAGTCGGTTAGACTTAAATTATATATTGAGTTCATAGTAGTCACTCCCTATTATCATTATACCATAATAAAAGATTATCCTAAACGATAATCTTAAATACAATTATTACTTTAAAAAACTTATAATACCTATTCCTATCATAGCCATAATAATAGTCGCAATCGAAGATAAAACACCAACTAAGGCAATCCCAGAATATCCTCCGGTTGCTTTTTGATTATAAACTTTTTGGGGAGCTTTTATATTTCCATATAATGGATCGTTAGTAAGACCATTATATTTAGCAGCTTCAAATAAAACGATTCTTTTTTCAGTAGATTTTATACTGTTTATTTTACCTAAAACTAGGTTATGATATGCTTTTTTATCAGTATCATCTAATGTAAAATAATCAAAAATTTCGCCATTTTCTGGATTTAGACTAGCAGCATTAAAGTTTAACATAGAAATATCATCACCAGGTATTTTTTTTACATATGGTTCATCTGAATTACGTGGTAATAATTTAATTATAGTAGCAGAACCAATATCATCATTTCTTTCTACCCTAATTGAACTAACACTTCCATCTTTGGTTTTTGTTTCAAAATCTCTAACCAACTCTATTCCTGTTTGATCATAATAACGAGAAATTTGTTTATATACTGCATTATCAACCTCATTTGGTTGTTTATACCATTCTTTTTTTCGATAAGTCAAATTCAAATCTGTAATAACTTCATACTCTTCTAATATATCTACGTTATCATTATTGCGTGTAATTGAAATCAAGTTTTCATTAACAACACTTAAATTTGTAGTTAAATAATTAGCTAGAAAGTCAAAATAATCTGTTTTATCTGAACTAGCAATGACTTTACCATAGGCTTTTTCACACTGTTCTTTAAACACACTAACAAAACTTGGGTTATCATATATGTAAATTGAAACTCCTTTTTCCTTCAAAAATTTTTTTATTATTCTTTCTTGGTCCATATTATCTTACCTTTCTTTCTATTATTAATAATAACATATTAGTCACTGATTGTCACATTAAAATTTTCTGTAGTACCTACATTACTAAACTCCATTATAATGTTTAAAGTACCTTGAGTACTGTTAATGGTAGTATAATAATTATTAAGTTGGAGTTCTAGTTTTTTCATAGTACCATTTTCTACGGTTACTATAAAATTATCAGTTATCGTATTTTCAATAACTAAAGTTGTTTCTGGATGATATTTCTTAATAATTTCTATAGTGGGAATGGTATATGTATATATATTATTTTCTTTAGTTAGTTCGCCTTTTTCAGTTAGGTCGATGGCTTTTTCAACATCTGCATATAGTAAATTAACACTAGGAGATTCTACTATTTTATATTCACCGTTTTCCTTTTTTAAATAATTGTTACTTAGTTTGGCGTAATTCTCACTACCATTATTATTGATAATCGTAAAAATTTCTTTATCATCTAGTTTTTTACCAGTTATTACTTCTTTAGTACCATTATTATTAATTGTATAAATATAACTAAAGTTAATATCAAATACTTCTTTAGGATTTATTTCTTCGTTATCGTTACCCGTAATGTTTTGATTAGGATTAGAACTAGGAGTTGGGTTAAGACTGTTATTTGGATTATTAACATCATTAGTAGGAGCAAGTCTTAAGAAAATAATTAAGATAAACATGAAGATACCAAATAAAATTAACATAGCTATCGCGTTATATCGCTCATCTTTTTGTTTACCAAAACATTTTTTTAATAACTCTTTAAATTCTTCTTTTTTCATTTGATAACCTCTACTTAAATATTTTACCTATTAGGGAATCTTTATCTCTACCATTTAGATAAGTTTTTGCGCTCATTCGTTTTTTACCAGCAAACTGTAATTCGGTAATAATTATTTCCCCATCTGAAGTACTAACACCAATACCATCATCATATATTTTACCTATTTCACCATCTTTACGAGTAGTAAAGAAACTCGAACTGATTCTAGACGCATATATTTTTACTATTTGATCTTCTAGAACGGCATATGCTCCCGGCCATGGATTAAGTCCCCTTATTTGATTATGAATATCAATGGTTCGTTTGGAAAAGTTAATTTTTTCTTCTTCTCTAGTTATATTCCAGGCATAAGTTACTTCTTTTTCATCTTGAGGAATAGGTTTAATATCCCCACTTATAATTTTAGGAATAGTTTTTAAAAGAAGTTTAGTACCCATAATACTAAGTCTATCATGAAGAGTTCCAACATTATCTTCATTTTTAATAATTGTATCTACTTGAGAAATTATATCACCAGCATCCATCTTTTCAACCATATACATAATCGTTACACCAGTACGAGGATAATTATTTATTATAGCTTTATGAATTGGTGCACCACCTCTTAATTTAGGAAGTAGTGAAGCATGAACATTAATACAACCATATTTAGGTAAAGCTAATAGTTCTTTGGGAATAATTTGACCATAAGCACAAGTTACAATCATATCTGGTTTTAATTTAATAATATTTTGATAATCTTGTCTTATCTTTATAGGTTGAAAAACACGAATATCATTTTTTAAAGCTAACTCTTTTACAGGTGAAAATTTTATTTGTTTTTTTCTTCCCACTTCTTTATCAGGTTGGGTTACCACACCAATAACATCATAATTATCAATTAAGCCTTGAAGAATATTGATACTAAATTCAGGGGTTCCCATAAATACTATTTTTAATTTATTCATTTTTTAATCTCCTCAATTCCAGATTTATATATTTCTTTTAATTCTTCTTTTTGGTTTTTATCCATTTTCTGATATGGATTTCGATATGTATCGATAGTTCCAATATGATGAGTGGTTACTTTTCCATCTTTCACAAAATAAACATCAGGTACAGCTAGTACTTTATTATTAGTTTCTTCACTAATTCTAAGATAAGGATCTATTAACTTGAATAATTCTTTTTTTATTGATTCAAAATTATTACTGTGGATATCAATATAATAAATTGTCTCAATATCATTTTCTTTACTTGTTTCAATTAATACTTCGGCTGCATTTCGGCACCAAGGACAACTATTATAACCAAAATAAACAATTCCTGTTTTATTATTAAAAAAGTTAATGATATCTTTTCCTTTTAAGTATTTTATTTTATTATCCCAGGGAATATTTACTTCGATCTTTTTACCACTAGAATATTCTAGCTGATTAATAGATTCATATGATATTTTAAAACGAATATTATCAGGTAGAAATATAACTATTAGTATCGTTAGTAATATTATTATAGAACTGATAATAAGTATTAATTTTAACTTCTTTTTCATAGACACCATCCTATTACTGATAATATTATAACATTTTTTAGTGGATATGCCGATACTTTTAGTAAATAAAAAACCACCATAATAATGATGATTATTTAGATATAGTTACGCCTTGATAATAATGAGTTAAGATTTGATGATAATTATAACCACTATTAGCCATTCCATTAGCTCCATACTGACTCATCCCAACACCATGGCCATAACCTCTAGTAGTTATCTTAAAAACACCATCTACTACGTTAATATCAAAGTCAGTTGAACGAAGTCCTAATAGATTTCTTAATTCTACTCCTTGGTAAACTTTAGTACCTATTTTTATTTGATTAATTCTTCCACTACTAGTTCTAGATATAACTTCAATTATAGGATTATTATTTAAATCTAAACCTAAGATATTTAAGACATTTAGTAATTCTTTATCAACAACTCTTAAATAAGATGAGGCTGATAGATCCCAACTACTATCAACACTTTTTAAATAAGGAATACTATTTCCCCAAACACTAATTGCATCTTCTGTTTTTCCATTACTTGTAGAATGATATACTGCATCAATATAATTACCATTATACTTTATGGTTATACCTTTAGTAGCAGTAACTGCATTTTTAACTTTTGTATAATATTTATCATAACTACTACCCCACTGCTGTTTTAATTGATTATTATCTTTATAAGCTTGAGTACTAACACTATCCGTTATTTTTTGATTATTAGCTAGTTTCTTCAAAGCATAAGTTCTAGCTACTATAGATTGGGCTTCTAAAGCTACAGAGTTAAAAGCGGCGGGCATTTCAGCTCCAACAACACCTACTAAATACTCTTCTAAAGCTATTTGTAAAACAGTACCATTACTTCGATATACTTTAATGATTTGCTCATTTGAGGTGTTTTCTTTTGGAGTCTCGATAACTGGTGGTACTGATACTGCCGCATTATTTGAATTATTAGTTGATGGATTCTTCGTAGAAGTTTTATTAGATTCTGGTTTAGTTGTTTCTTGTTCTTCTACTACTTCTGTTTTATTTGATTCTGATACTTCATTGCTTGTATTTTTATCTTCAGTTTTAATTACTTCGGTATAGGGAATAATATCATCAGTAACATAAACATAATTATCATCAAGTAATTTATTATCAGGTTTAGTTAGTAATAACGTTCCTAAGGCTATTCCTCCAAACATTAATATTATTTTACGACCAGTAAATTTTACTTTGTTACTACGAATAAATCTATTAATTTCTTTTCTCATACTACTATGTTTATGCTTGTCTTTAAAATCTAGCCCAAATTCTTGATCATAATTGATATGGAGAATTAATATTTCTTCATTAGTTTCTTTTTTTATAGAGTATCCTGTTATCATATTATCACCAATCATAGTATTAACAGAATTAGAAATAAATATAAAAAAGACTTATAAGTCTTAAATATGATTAGGATTAAATTCAATATCTATTTTCACTTTAGTATTTGATTTATAGTGATTTAATAATTCTTTTAAAACAGGATATAATTTATCATCTTTTTTATATTTTAAAATTATTTGAAAACGATAGATATTATTTACTTTAAAAACATTAGCGATTGATGGACCTAATACTACTGTCTTATCTAAATTGGTTTTTAAGTAATCACCAACTTTATTACTTTCATCACGGGCCGTTTCATAAGAGTTACTTAGAACTTTAATAACAGTTAGATAATAATATGGGGGATAACTAAGTTCTCTTCTAATCATCATTTCTTTATTATAGAAACCAATATAATCATGATGACTTGCATATTTTATAGCATAATGATCGGGATTAAAGGTTTGAATAACGACAGTACCTTCTTTATCACCACGACCACTTCTACCCGCTACTTGGCTTAAAAGTTGAAATGTATATTCACTACTTCTAAAATCTGGAATATTTAAACTGGTATCGGCATTGATAACACCAACTAAGGTTACATCTTTAAAGTCTAAGCCTTTAGCTATCATTTGGGTACCTAGAAGAATATCATAATTATGATTTTTAAATTCTTTAATAATTCTTTCATGAGAACCCTTTCTACTAGTTGTATCAAAGTCCATTCTGATAACTCTAGCTTCCGGGAGATATTTATGTAATTCTTCTTCAATTTTTTCAGTACCAATTCCTAGGTTAGTCATCGATTCTTCATGACATTCAGGACAAGTATCTTTTTTATTAGTAGCATAACCACAATAATGGCAACGAAGCATATTACTACTTTTATGATAAGTTAATGTAATATCGCAATTAGGACATTTTTCTACATATCCACAGTTTTTACATGAGATAAAGGATGAATATCCTCGGCGATTGAGTAATAAGATTATCTGTTCGTTATTAGCTAAACAGTCTTTTATTTTATTCATCAGTTTATCAGAGAAATGACCTTGGCATTTCTTTATTTCTTCGTTCATATCGACGATTTGAATTTTAGGTAATTGTTTATTATTAGCGCGATTATTCATTTCTAGTAGTTTATAAACAGCTTTTTTACTACGAGCATAACTTTCTAAAGTTGGGGTTGCGCTACCTAAAACAAGAGGACAATTATGATAGTTACTACGCCACTTAGCTATATCAATAGCATTATACTTAGGATTATTTTCCTGTTTATAACTGGTTGTATGTTCTTCATCAATAATAATAATTCCTAAATTATTTAATGGAGCAAAAATAGCACTTCTAGCACCAATTACGATTTGGACTTCACCACGAGCGATTTTACGCCATTCATCATATTTTTCACCATT
>CAYRDW010000053.1:0-7492 GCA_964423215.1 uncultured Muribaculaceae bacterium | reverse complement strand
TTTGCCACAAAACATCAATAATATCAATAGTATTTGTAACATTTTCTGGTCTTTTTTCCAAAATTTCATCAATTTTAGTAGAAAACGGATAAGAAATTTCTTCTAAACTGATTGAATCTTCCAAAATCATTGTTCCCGATATATTACCTTTTAAAATCAAATTATGATCTAAGGTAATTTCACCTTTTACTAAAACATTATTTAATCCCAGTATATCAGCATTTATAAAATAATCTTCTGGAAAAGAAACTTCCTGATCAATATCTATTTTATCATTCAATCTATTCTTAAGCATAAGTAAATCAATTATCATAGATATCACCACCGCTTACTCATTATACAATAATTAATAGTTTTTATCAAATGTTTTTTATCATCATTCAAACCATTTAATCTTTTCCCTATATTTATAACTTTTAACATAGTTTTTTATATCATTCTCTGCTACTTGATTAAAAGCATATTTCTTTTCATCTTCATGTAACGCAAAATATAAATAATCATTAGAAAGTCTAATTCGATATATATTCACAAACTCCCAATTAAGAGTAAAGGGATCATATAATCTATACATTGAAAACTTATCATGTTCTTGTTTATCAAAATATTTACCCATTAAATAATAAAGCGATTGTTCACTATCTTCAAAATACTTAATAGTAGGATAACTTTCCCATAATTGTTTTACTCTGTCTAACTTATAAAGTAATAAATCATCACCATTAAAAGCATCAAATTCTCCTAAATTATTTTCCCTTAAAAAATCAGCTTTCAGATTATTAGCCTGCTTCATAATTAAGGTCCGAGAATAGTCTTCTTCTATATAATTAATATTTATATCGATACTTCTTAAATACTCTTCATAATTATAGTTCTCCATATGGGGCTGAAAATCACAAGTATTGTTTTTCATCTTTACTCGTGTTAAATCAGTACCACTACAAGCATCTGCACTATAGTATCTATTATCAAAAGGAAATACTATCCACTGATGATTACTCATATAACCTCTTATATCTACTTCAACCCCTATTAGTTGGCAAAAAGGAGCAAGAACCTCACTTGCCCACGATGAACATATTACTCTATTATCAGTTACATCTGTTAAATCAATAAAACGATTATAAATTTGGTTCTTTAAAGTTTCATTAGCATAATAATAACGTGTATCATAGGTAAAGAGTTCACAACTTCGTAAATATAGATGACGTTTCTGCTGATCTAAACTCCAACTACTATTAGCGGCTAATTCTTCTTCCATCATTTTAAGTATATTCATATGATTACCTCGGTTATTTTATTTTACTTATAACTAGCTTTTACAGGACTAAGCGATTTTGTTTCATCAAGATTACAGTATTTAAACATTTCCCGCATATATTCAAATATTCGTAATAAATCATATATTTTTACATTACTTTTTATTTCTCTACCACACAGTTTAATATCTCGTTCTTGTTCTCCAGGTTCTATTTTTACCTTTTCTTCTTCAAGAAATAAAGGTATTCCCTTTTTATATGGAGCTAGTGTTAATATATTATTACCTTCAGTATTAGAAATATAATATTTAGTATCATCTACTTCAACTTTATCCCCTTTGCGGTAACTTAAAGTTCTCTCTAAGTTAGGATTGATCATTCTCTCAGGTGCTTTACCACGATTAATTTCCATTTTAAGAAGACGATATAATTCTATTTTATCATCTTTTTTTATCTTATCGACATATTCCTTCAAATGCGAAACAGGTATTTTAAAAATACCATCTGATACTTCAACATATGTTTTTTTTCTTAATTTACAATTACCTTTAATTTCATGCGTTAAATACTTACTACGTTCAGTTCTATCAGTAGTAGTGCAGTATAACCCTTCTACATAGTCAGGATAAACACCCACTATAACATAAGGCCTGAATTGATGGCTTTCAGGAATTTTATTTTTAATAATCTCATCCGTTGGCATCATACAAAAAACAATATCCCAAACTCTAAGATTACTAATAAGTTGTTTTTGTTTTTCATTCACTAGTGGTTCTTCAACTATAAATTCACAGGCTACTAATTCTTTCTTAGCACTGTTAAAATCAGGATATTTAACCCTTTTTAAATATTTTAAGATTCTATCAATATATTTCATGTTACCACCCCCAACAGTAATATATCTAAAGTGTTCTAAATTATAACATATTTTCTAGTAATTGTCTAGTTATACCTTTTATGTTAAAATATAGTAATCGGAGGAACTAATATGGATGTTGTGGGTATAATTTGTGAATATAATCCTTTTCATAACGGGCATATCTATCATTTAAATAAAGTAAAAGAGCTTTATCCAAATTCGATAATTATTTTAATACTATCAGGTAACTTTACTCAACGAGGTATTCCAAGCATTATTAATAAATGGGATAAAACGGAAATATCATTAAAATATGGAATTGATTTAGTAGTTGAATTACCTTTTCCATTCGCAACTCAAAGTGCCGATATCTTCGCTAAAGGAGCTATTAGATTATTAACTAGTTTAAAAACCAATTATTTAGTTTTTGGGAGTGAATCAAAACAAGCTACAGACTTAATTAAATTAGCTGATTTAACCATCAACAATGATAATTATGACAATCTAGTAAAGAAGTACTTAGATATGGGAAACAATTATCCTACTAGCTTAAATAAGGCCTTAGAAGAGCTATCTGATGAAACAGTAGTTTCCCCTAATGATTTATTAGGTTTTAGCTATGTTAAAGAAATAATTAAACAAAAAGCTAACATTAAACCAGTCACAATTCAAAGAACTAATAGTTATCATGAAAATGAATTAAGAGAAGAATCATTATCAAGTGCTACTAGTATTAGAAAAGCTTTTATAGAAAACAAAGACTGGATAAAACAAGTACCTGAAGAAACAATTAAATATATGAAAGATTCAAAGTATTTGATTGAAAACTATTTTCCCTTTTTAAAATATAAAATAATCTCTACTGACGATTTAAGTATCTATCAAACCGTCGATGAAGGAATTGAAAACAAAATCAAAAAAGAAATCGAAGACGCCATATCATTAGATGAATTAATAAAAAAAGTAAAAAGTAAACGTTATACTTATAATAAACTATGTCGTATGTTTACTCATATCTTATGTAATTTCACAAAAGAACAAGCAAAATCAATGATTGAAATTGAATATATAAGAATTTTAGGTTTTAGTGATAAAGGTCAAAAGTATTTAAATAAAATAAAAAAAGAAACAGATCTACCAATAATAACTAACTTCTCTAAAAATAATAGTAAGATGTTAATGTATGAAAAAGAAATAACTGGTATTTATGCATCAGTCTTACCCGAAACAGAAAAAGTAAATATTATAAAACAAGAATACCAAAACCAACCAAAAAGAAACGAATAAATAATCGTTTCTTTTATATTTTAAAGTAAATTAGATTTTAATGTTGTTATAACAGGACGTAAACCTGCATTAGCAGCATCAGGCATTGTACTATATTGAAGTGAAGAATAGTATCCACTAACCAGCCATACAAATACTGGTATACTACTATTTGGTGTTTTAGTCCAATAATCAGTACTAACAAGCCAAGAATTAGATAAATCATGATTCGACATATCACCATCACTAAACACAACATTATTAGCATTAGCTATTTGTTCAGCAGTAGGAATTGTTACCAATGAAGTTCCAGGTAAAGCATCTCTTACTAAAGGCATATATGTATATTTAGTAAACTGACCTATATTACCTTCACTCTCTTCATTGTATGTAACTTCATTAGCTGAAGTAGAAAATTGTCTAAGATTACACATAAATGATTCCGAATCATCCACTGTCCCCTGACAAGCAGTATTATAACTACCATCACTATTTAAATTATAATCACTTAACAAAGTAACTGTTGAACTATCCTCATCACTATTTTCTAAAACATGCCATTTACTATTATCAATTGCTGTAACGGCATCTCCTATTAAATATGATTTATAAACTGGTATTATTGGTTCATTTACGACATTAGCATTAGCATAAACATTAACAGTAGTTGAAAAAGTTTTATTATTTAAATTTCCATCACTAAAATCAGCCTTATCATCAATCCACATTCTTAATCTAAAGTTTTTTAAGTATGCCACTTCACCACTAGCGATACTACCCTGATATAAAGTCTTTTCAACATTTGTTCCTACATCAATCGTAGTTTTAGTTAAATCACTATATAATACTGGTTCTACAATAGATGTATCAGCATCACCTGTCATATCAGTTAAATATACTTTAACTACACTTTCAGTTAAAGTACTATCTTCTTTTTTTCTTAATGATATCTCATAGCCAATAGGTTCAACCCCAGTATTAGCTCCCTCTACCTTAAAATCAAAAACATAATCCTCTGTTGCATAACTTTTCCCAACACTATCACTTACTGGTAGTGCATTAGTTATAGCTATTCCGTTACCTATACCAGTATTTTCTGTATATAAGAACTTTAACGTACCAGTTGTAATAGTATTTTCAGTACTTCCCAATTTCACATAATTAAATATCGCATAAGTAACCCCTATTGTTACTAATACTAATGACATAATTCCTAATATTGATAGAATTATTTGTCTTTTGATTTTTCTATTTTCCATATTTTCTCTCACTATCCTATATTTGAATACCCAATTATATTCTATAGTTAATATATCATTAACCCAATTATATATCAAGAAAAATCATCTTTAGCTGTTCCCCAAAAACTAGCTACATATTCATATTTTTCTTTAAAAAAGCATTTGCTTCCTCTACTTTATGTAGATTACTTGTTAAATAAATTAGTTTATTCACCTCATTATAAATAATTATAACATTAATATCGTAAAGAAAAAGAAGAAACCAAATTCTTCTTTTATATTTCTTCAATCTTTAATAAGTTAGTTGTTTTTCTAATTCCTGTATTCGGAAAACCACCAGTTATTATTACTTTATCACCTTTTACTAATGGCATAAAATCTTTAGCTGCTTGAATAGAAGCTTCTAATACTTCATCAGTAGTCTTTAACATTGGAACAACTGCTGGGTAAACTCCCCAGTTTAATGCTAGCCTTCTTCCCATTTCTTCACTAGGAGCTGCTGCTAGTACTAAACAATTAGGTTTTAAATTACTGATCTTTCTAGCAGTAAAACCACTAACTGTAGCTGCTAATATTAACTTAGCATCTAATAATTCTGCACTTTCAACTACACAAGTTGAAATAGTCTGAGTTAAACCAAATTCTTTAACATAATCAAATTTACCTCTAAAATCAGCACTAGCTTCGGTAACTTCACAAATATCAGCCATGAATTTAACTGTTTCAATTGGATGTTTACCTACTGTTGATTCCCCACTAAGCATAACTGCATCACAACCATCTAAAACCGCATTAGCTACATCACTAATTTCCGCTCTAGTAGGTCTAGAATTCTTTTTCATTGATTCTAACATTTCAGTCGCAACAATTGCGATTTTTCCTTGTTCACGACATTTTCTAATCATATCTTTTTGTACTAATGGTAAAGTTTCCATACATGTTTCAGTACCTAAATCACCACGAGCTACCATTACCCCTTCAGAAACTTCTAAAATTTCTTCTAGATTTTCAACACCCATTGCGTTTTCAATCTTACAGATAATCGGTAAATCTTCTCTTCCATTTTCTTTTAAAAGTTCACGTACTTCTAAAACCTCTTCTTTACAAGATACAAAAGAAATAGCTAAATAATCAGGTTCATTATTACATGCATATATAATATCTTCACGATCTTTATCACTAATATATGGAATATCTAATTTTTTACCTGGAACACTTAGACTCTTACGATTCCCAAGTACTCCACCATTGATAATACGACAAGTTACTCCACCATCTTCATCTGCTGATTCAACTTCTATTTTCATTAGTCCATTTTCAAGTAATATTACATCACCTGGAACTAAGTTATTAAGAACCTGTGGATGATTAACTGTTATTCTTTCTTCATTTCCAAGAACATCTTCTTGAACAACACGAATAGTTTTACCTTCAACTAAAGTAATTTCTTCATTTTCTAAAACACCACTTCTAAATTCTGGTCCTTTAGAATCATAAAATATCGCAATATTAGCCCCAGTTCTCTTACGAACTTCCTTAACTGATGCTAATACTTTTTCTCTTTCTTCTAATGTAGCATGGGAAAAGTTAACACGTGCTACATTCATTCCAGCACGAACCATTTGTTCCATAACATCGGGTTCATTACTAGCTGGTCCAATGCTACAAATAATCTTTGTCTTTTTCATTTTTTTCACTCCTCTAAAATTTCACACAAGAGTAATTTTATCATACTATTGAATGTTTATCAATCTTTTTTAGTGAGTGGTTGACATTTAGGACAATAATAAGTTCCTCTACCTCCAACTTTGATTTTTATTATGGTATCTCCGCATACAGAACACTTTTCTCCTACCTTAGTATGAACATAGAGATGATTTTGAAATAAACCAGTAACTCCCTCTTCCGAAGTATAATTTCTAATTGTAGTCCCACCTTCTTTAATTGCCTTATCCAAAACTACAACAGTATTTTTAATTATTGCATCTAGCTGTTTCAACTTAAGATCTTTTGATTCAGTAAGAGGATGAATTTTTGATAAAAACAGAATCTCATCATCATAGATATTCCCAATTCCTGTTATGATACTTTGATCTAATAAAGCTGTTTTTATAGGTATTCTTTTTTTACCTAACTTCTGCTTTAGATAATCAGGTGTTAATTTCTTATCCCAAGGTTCTAAACCCAACTGCGTATATGGTGGCATATTATGTATATCTTCCTTAGGAATTAATTTTATTCTTCCAAACTTACGAACATCTTGAAAATGTAATTCCTCTTCATCATCAATGATAAAAACAACATGATGATGCTTTTCGATTGGGGCACCCTTTTCTCTAAAAAAGAACTTTCCTTCCATTCGTAAATGAGCTAATAAATAATCATTATCTAATTCGATAACTATCCATTTACCACGAGTAGTAAAACTTCTCATTGTTTGATTCTTTATTCTCGATTTAAAAGTATCAATTTCTGGATAATCAATTATTGGTTCATAATAAACAATTACATCTGTTATCTTTCTATTTAATAATCTCTTTTCTAACTTTTTTGTAACTGTAATAACTTCTGGTTTTTCTGGCATAATCTCATTCCTTTACTAACTTTACTATTTGGCTTCATACCAATCTTGACCTGTTTCTATTTCCACACTTAATGGTACATTTAATTGATATGTTGTTTCCATAACTCTCTTAACTATTTCTGTAACTACTGCCTCTTCATCTTTTAAAACATTAAAGACAAGTTCATCATGTACTTGAATTAAAATTTTACTTTTCAATTTCTTTGCATTAAACTCTTGGTAAATTTCAATCATAGCTTTCTTTAAGATATCAGCACTACTACCTTGAATTGGCGTATTTAGT
>CAYRDW010000052.1:0-7974 GCA_964423215.1 uncultured Muribaculaceae bacterium | reverse complement strand
TAATTGAGTTTTCTTATTAACGTCGAATGGTTCGACGATTTTTTCCTCTGGGGCGGCATAAGGGAATCGAACCCTTGCATACCAGAGCCACAATCTGGCGTGTTAACCACTTCACCAATACCGCCATATAAAAAATACACTCTTATCTTATCAATAAAAATGTATTTTGACAATACCCTTTTGACTAAAAAGGAAAATACTCTTTATTTTAATATATAAGGATTATCAATGGTTCCATTTCCACCAACATATATAGCTCCTTTTGTTAAATATATAACTGGTCTCATATAAGCAGAAGAAGATGGTCTAGAATATTCTATTCTTCCCGTTGATCCAATTTTATATACTGAATAAGTATCAGATGATAGACCCGTCATAGTCCACCAACTATATCTTTCTTTTGTATTTGTTAAATAATTATAATTAGAACAAGATTGTGTAATTCCTGAATTACATTTCTCATCTAAACTAGCATTAATAAAATCATAAAATGGAAGTAAACCTATAAATTTATTAGCAACTATTTCCGTTTTTTCTATTGAACCATCATTTGATTCTGACTCTTTATCTCTTTTCCCAACAGCTAAATCATGAGATATTATTAATGATTTTTCAGTTATATTAAATAAACTATCACTATTATATAAATTTGTTAAATAATCATTTACTCTACTTAGCGAATAATCATTAATACCTGTTGGTGAGTTTTTTTCAGTATTGAAACGATTATCCCAATTAGATTTAAGAACCTTTTCATTACTTATTAACATTATATGATTGTCTTCAATTTTAACAATTTTCCATTCACCATTAGCAAATCTAACATTATTATTAGGATTTTCACCACGATATACAAGTTCTCCATTAAGTTCATATAAACCTTGTCCTGAAATAACTGTAGGTGTCACCGCTTTAATATAATCACTCAACAATTTAGTCTCATAAGTAGTACCACATTTTAACTGTGGTGTATAACGATAATTATTGTTGATATTAGTAACCGATACAGTAGCTGTACAGTTTATCTTATCAGGAACTAATTTTTCTAAACTTTTTATGTACCCATTAGATATCAAAGTAGCACTATTTACATTAGCTTCTTCATTGATACTCTTAGGTAGTAATCTTTCATTATCATTATAGTATTTTTTAGCAGCTACTACCAACTTATCCTCTACTGATTGATAGCTACTTTTCGTAAAAAAAGCATTATACAATAATAAAGCAATTATTATTAATACGACAACACCTATAATAGCACCACAAATAATAAGTAGTTTTTTCTTGTTTATATTTTTTATTAAATCCTTCATAAGATAATCTCCTTTGTATATAGAACATTATAACAAATTTTTTTATCTAACACAATATAACAAATTTATTATTATAAGGATAATGGCCTATACAAATAAAGGCGTATATCATAAATTAGATTAAGGAGGATTTTATGAATACTGATTTTCAATATGACAATTTTAATCAAGAGAATATTAATATGTTCAATTATGATAATAATAACTATCAAGATCGTGCAGCGCAGCGTCTATTTGACCCATATGAAGGGTTTTTAAAGGGTAATTTATTTAGAGATTTATATGATCAATATAAAAATTATAAACCAGCAAGACTAATTCCTAATAACGAACAAGCAGAATTATTACTAAATGTTGATCAACTTACCTTTGCAGCTCATGAATTAAACTTATATTTAGATAATTTCCCAAATGATAGAAATATGATTGAATTATTTAATAAGTATCAACATATGGCAAATGAGGCCATAATGAAATATGAAAAAAAATATGGACCATTAACTGTAAACTATCCATCTAACAGTGAAATGTTTAGTTGGCAAGCATATAGTTGGCCATGGGAAATGGAGGAAAAATAAAATGTGGAAATATGAAAAGAGACTGCAATACCCTGTTTCTATAAAAAAGAAAGACTTAGCTTTCGCTAAAGTACTAGTAACACAATACGGTGGTTTTGCGGGAGAATTAGCAGCTGCATTACGTTATTTAAACCAAAGATATACAATGCCTGATAATAGAGGAAAAGCTCTTCTAACAGACATTGGAACTGAAGAACTAGCCCATGTAGAAATAATTTGTACTATGTTATATCAATTAACTAAAGATGCAACCCCAGAAGAAATGAGAAAAGCAGGATTAGCTAGTCATTATGCAGAACATAGACTATCACCATATCCAACAGATGCAAATGGTGTACCGTTCACAGCTTTAGTATTTGCGACTACTGGAGATCCAATAGCAGACTTAAGTGAGAATATGGCAGCTGAAGAAAAAGCTCGTGCTGTTTATGAAAGCTTAATTGACTTAACTGATGATCCTGATATTATAGGTCCATTACTATGGTTAAGACAACGTGAAGTAGTACATTTTCAACGTTTTAAAGAATTATATGAATTCTATAAAAGCAATAAAAAGCAACCTAGATAAGAGAGTAAAATCTCTTTTTTCATGAAAAAAGAACTATTCTGCTAGTTCTTCATCCTTAATTACATCTTTAAACATCTTGTCAAAATTAACCAGTTCTTTTCTAATAACATCTGGATATATATTCTTTGAATTCTCAATTGCTTTACGTATATCAAATATTGTAACTTCTTTCTTATTAGCAAACACTGCTTGTGAAAAAGCTTGTGCCAATAAAGTTAAACAAATATCTGGATACCTAGAACCTATTCCATATATTCTTTTATATTCAGTAGTAATATCAACTATAAAAGACATTATTCTGGTTTGGACAAATTGTGTATATTTTAGTTTAGCTCCTGTTGATTTTTCAATCTTAGGTAATGTTCCTAACAATATCTTAATTGTATGTTCACGACTAGGTTCCATTACCTCTACTTTTTGAAAACGTCTAACAAAAGCTTTATCACGTAGTACATATCGTTCATATTCTTCAGTAGTAGTAGCACCAATAACTTTTATTGATCCTCTTCCTAAACTTTCCTTGAACATATTTGCGAAATCTAGTGCTGATTCATTAGTAGAACCTATTAACATATGTATTTCATCAATAAATAAGATAACTTTATCAAATTGTTTTAATTCATCAACCAGAGTCTGTAATCTTGTTTCTCCAGTTGGTAAAGTTCCTAGTAAAGATGCCGTTTTAACACTAACAATAACATAACCTTTTAATGCATCTGGAACATTGTTTCTTTGTAATTGATAAGCTAATCCTTCAACAATACTAGTTTTACCTATACCAGGTTTACCAATAAGTATTCCTGATTTTTCTGGTGTCAATAAAATTAAGATTAACTGTTTTATCTCTTCTGCTCTTCCAATAGCGGGATTAGTAACATAATCCTTAGCACAAAAATCTTCACCATAACGCGCTAAAATACTAATTATTCCCTCATTATTAGCTTTTTCTTTTAATTTATCCAGTAAATCAGATTTATTCACAATTACATTATCAAAATTCTGATCATAATTGAAATTATCTTCCTTTTCATCATAAATTGTTGTAATTTCATCCTCATTACTAGTCTTTTCTTCTTTAGGTTCCATAAAGCCAAACTGAACTCCTGGATTTTCTAAAGGATTAATTGGTACTAATACTTTTTCTAAACCAGAAACACCTAAAATACTATCGATAGTATCTTGAATACTCCTAGGCTCAGTTAAAGCATCATCTTTAATATAAACAATATCTGGTTTATCTTCACTAACATTAGTAGTAGAAACTTTTTTAGGTTGTTCATTTTTCACAAAAGTGTAATTATTTGATTTATTATTAGAAAAATTCTGCTCACGAGCACGATATAAGAATTTTTGTTCTGGCTCCTTAGACTTATACTTTAAATACTCATTATAATGCAAATCATTCTTTTTTCTTTCCTCATCTTCTAATCTTTTTTGTGCTATCAATTCTTCCTCTAACTGTTTATTAATTCCTGAATTAATATCAAGAGTTGCCTTACTATCCGCATTCATGATACTAGGAACTAATTCCCTTGGTTTATCTTTTGACAGACCTATATCCATAAAATCAGGATTATTAATAGTATTGTTAAAAGTTTGATAATCCACAATATTATCAATCAAATGATCTTCAACATCCCTTGTATCTACTTCTGGAACAATTTCCTCTTTTACTTTTCTAAGTTCATCATCAATAGAAGGTAAATCTACAACTATCTCGGGAATAACTGATTCAGAAACTAAAGATTTATCATCTTGCATATTTATAGTTGGTTGATAACTAACTATCTCTGGAATTGGTTTTTCTTCAACATAAACTATATCCAATTGATCTTCTTTCTTTTTACCAATTCTCTCTTCAATTGAACTTAAGAAACCCTTCTTACTATTATCAGTATGATTAGTAGTTTGATAATCTGATATAACCATCGTTGGTTGCCCCATAGCAGTAATATCTTCATTTTCTATATTCTTTCCAAAAAAATTAAATAAATTATCTTCTTCACTATAATCATTATTAACAACCTGATCTAAACTACTAGCTTGATGAATATCAACTAAATTTTGATTAGGTAATGGAATACTAACTTTAGGTGGTAATGAAGCATTACTATTTAATACTTCCTTATTACTAGATAGATTATCCATACTACTTTTACTACTATCCAGAGGCATATCATCATAATAACTATCAGAAAAAATAAATCTATTTGGCTTTTCAGTACTATTTACATTATCTTCAAAATTATCCATACATACCTCCTATATTTTTACTACTAATAGTATAACACGATTTTCCTTTAGTTAAAATATCTTTTTTAAAAAAACAAAAAATCCCAATATTATTAGGATTTATTTATTTAAATTAATTACTATTTTTAAGTTTTTTTATTCTACTAATGAAGAAGACACTAACTCCCACTATAAACACAATAATCAATACGATTAAAGTTATATTAGCATAGGTATCAATAACCTTCACTACCTTTTCCCAGTTTTCCCCAACAACACTACCAAGTACTACTAAAACTACATTCCATATTAGGGAACCAACTGTTGTATAAATTAAAAACTTAGGCATCTCCATTTCACTCATTCCTGCCGGAATTGAAATCAAACTTCTAATTACTGGAACAAATCTACAGAAAAACACTGTTTTATTACCTTTAGTATCAAACCATTCATCTGCTTTTTCAATATCTTTTGGTTTTAAACATAATATCTTTCCTATTTTACCAGATACTATTTTCTTTAATCTCTCTTTATTTAATATCTTCCCAATATAATAAAGTATAATAGCTCCTAGTAATGAACCAAGAGTAGCTGCGATGATAACCCCAATAACGGTAATCTTACTATCTGGTCTTTGAGTCATAAACCCACCAAATGTTAGAATAATCTCTGATGGTATTGGTGGAAATAGATTTTCAATAGCTATTAAAAGCATAACCCCTAAATAACCAAATTTATTCATAATTTCAATAATAAACGCCTGCATAATTTTCTCCTTTAAGTAACTATATTATTTATATCATAATTAATATAAAACAATCAATCTCTAACTTAAAAAGATGCCATATTAGACATCTTTTTTACTATTAAAATCTGAATAAAAAATCAAATAGTACATTATACATTTCTGGTCGTTCTACTATTTCTCCACTATCTATCATCCTTTGAAGTTCAATTAAATCAACAAATTTAACTGCCTGCACCTCACTTTTTTGAAAGTATATGGTCTTATCATCAAGACCTGAAGTTCTTAAAATAAAGAAATCATAAAACTGTCTTTCAATAAAGTCATCACCAAATACTTGCTCTTTCCTAAAAGAATACATATATCTAAAGTCCTTTATCTCCGTACGATAACCAAGCATAACGCATACTTCCTCGTTTATTTCACGAGCGGCTGCCGATAAAGAATCTTGACCTGTTGAAATATGACCCGCTACTGATATATCCCATTTATTTAGTCAGTTGTCTTCACCTATTTATTAGGTTTACTCTTTACTAAAAGTAATTTTAAAATATCCTCATATAAAGACATATCATTTAGTTCCAACATTACCCACTTACCATCATGATATGTTTCTGTCTTATCATATATATCTAACAATTGATTAGATAATTGGTTTCTGATCTCATCAACTCTTTTTCTTTCATCTTTACCAAATATTATCATAAACCCTAAACAATCATCAGTAACATAAAAACCACAAAAAGTTTTACTACCTTTCGAAATTTTATATTCATATTTCCATTTCTTAGTTTTAATTTTCTGTCTTTTCCAAATTTTATTTACCAAATAATTATTATCACTTTTATCTGCTTCTGAATTATAATTTTTAGCTGATGAGTCCATGCACCCATATTTATAATAAACACAACTACATCGCTTCTATTAGCTTTTGAATTATAATTTTTAGCCGATGAATCCATACAACCATATGTATAAGAGACTGGTGGTGTACAAGTACAAGAAGGACTCAATGTACCATCATTACAAATTTGTCTACCGTTTGAACTACACCCGGCAACACCACCATGATGCGAGCAACAACCACGTTTTGCAGAAACAACATTAGGACACATAAATAAAGAAACAACAGCTATAATTAGTAAATACTTTTTCATAACATACACCACTCCAAACTTCAAATAAAAACTAGCACAAAAACATAAAGTCTTGTACTAGCACTCATTATTAATATAATGACACATAAATTGAGATTCAGGTAGATCAATTATTTATTAATATCCAATTTCCATAATCCATGTAAATTACAATATTCATAAACAGCCGTTACTTTTTTATCTGTATAAAAATTAGTCTGAGGTTTTTCCCCAGGTTTTAAAAATTTTACTTGAAAACCATCTTCCTCTTCTAAAATAATCCAAGATATATAATGTTCTTCTAACATTGGATGTCCTGTTTCTCCAATTACTATCATATAGTTGTTTTTATCAACATTACAAACGGGCACGTGTTTTTCTTTTGCACCATCAGTTGTATTTACATGTAATTCTTTCATTTTTTCATTACAACAAACAACATCTACACCACTATCTTCTAACTTTACTACTATATTTCCACAATGTTTACATCTATATATTTTCATATTATACTTCCTCTTTTTTAATTGGTTTTTCCTTTTTGAAACACATAAACCAATCTAAACAATATTGCTCCCCAGTTTGATTATCCATTCTTTCTTTAGCAACACCACATGAACCAGCCGTTGGTACAATTACATCTTGACCTTCTCTCCAATCAGCAGGCGTCGCTACCGCATCACTATCTGCTTTCTGCAAAGCAATAATTAATCTCTTCAATTCATCAAAATTACGACCTGTTGATAACGGATAATAAATAATAGCTCGTATGATTCCTAGTGGATCTATCACAAACACTGCTCTTACAGCTTGAGTTTTAGATTGCCCTGGTTGTATCATTCCATACTTATTAGCAATTTCCATTCTAATATCTTCAATTAATGGAAAATTAACCTCAATATTTTTTAAACCATTCCATTCTATTTCTTGTATTTTTCTAAGCCAGGCAATATGTGAATATAACGAATCAATAGATAAACCAATTAACTCAGTATTTAGCTGTTTGAACTCTTCTTCCATACTAGCAAATGTCATAAATTCAGTAGTACAAACTGGAGTAAAGTCTGCTGGATGTGAAAACAAAATTACCCATTTCCCTTTATAATCTTCAGGAAACTTAATATTTCCTTGTGTAGTAACTGCTTCAAATGCTGGAGCCTCATCACCAATTAATGGCATACGTAATATCTCTTTTTCTTCCATAACTCATCACTCTCTTTCTTTTTTATTTATTTAAATGATTCTCAATATTCTAAACATAGCAGTAATCTAATTAACAAAATCTTATTGATAATCATTCTCAATTATTATTATACCTTATTTAAAAAAATTGTCAAATAAAAAGAGCTATAGATAGTGTAAAATGGTTTGGGGATGGGTATACAAAAAGGAAGACCTTTTG
>CAYRDW010000051.1:7759-8048 GCA_964423215.1 uncultured Muribaculaceae bacterium | reverse complement strand
TGAGTTCCACCTTCTGGAGTTGTAATATTATTAACAAATGAATAAATACAAGAATTATAACTTTCATTATATTGAAAAGCTACTTCTAATGAAATATCACTATCTATCCCAGAAATATCAACAATAGTTTCGTGAATAGGTTTTTTATTACTATTTAACATAGCTATATATTCACTAATTCCACCTTCATATACAAACTCAACTTTTTTATCATCTTCTCGCTCATCCATTAAAATAATACGTAAACCACGATTTAAGTAAGCGAGCTCTTTTAAACGATGAGCTAACA
>CAYRDW010000051.1:3282-7749 GCA_964423215.1 uncultured Muribaculaceae bacterium | reverse complement strand
TCTGTAAAAATATCTGGATCAGGTTTAAATGTAACAGTAGTTCCAGTTCTATCAACTGAACATGTATCAACTATTTTTAAGTCTCCATCAGAATGTCCCCCATTAACAAATCTTTGTAAATAAACATTTCCATCTTTATAAACTCTAACTTCAAGCCATTCTGATAAAGCATTAACAACACTGGCACCTACCCCATGTAGACCTCCAGATACTTTATAACCACCACCACCAAATTTACCACCAGCATGCAGTACTGTATAAATAGTTTCTACTGTTGATTTACCAGTTTTAGGATGAATTGCAACCGGTATACCTCTACCATCATCTTTAACTGTAATTGTATTTTCTTTACCTATTATTACTTCAATATCATCCGCATAACCAGCTAAAGCTTCATCAATTGAGTTATCTACTATTTCCCAAACTAAATGATGTAATCCTCTTTCACTAGTCGTACCAATATACATACCAGGTCTTTTTCTAACTGCTTCTAATCCTTCTAAAACTTGAATCGATGAGGCATCATAATTTTCCATCACTTTGTCTTTATCTATATCCATTTTATTTTCCCACCTTTTCTTTAATAGTTCCTTTATCAACTATAAATATTTTTGAATTTTCTACTACTTTTTTCTGAATATTTTTTAAATCTGTAGTAGTAATAATAGTTTGTATATCATCAGGCAAATATTTAATTAACTTTTGTCTCTTCTTAAGATCCAATTCACTAAAAATATCATCCAAAAGTAAAATTGGACTAGTTCCAGTAATATCTTTAAATATTTCTATTTCTGCTAATTTAAAAGCTATAATAGCCATTCTCTGTTGTCCTTGACTTCCATACAAACGTATATCATCTTCATTAATATAAAAAGAAAAATCATCCCGATGTGGTCCATAAAGTGTCGTTCCTTGTATCATTTCCCTTTTAATATTATTAGAGAGTTTATTACTTAAAATCTTAATAATTGTATCATCATTATAATCATTTAAATCAATATTATTATTATATTTTACTACTAATCCCTTAATAGAAGATATCTTTTCAAATATATCCCCTATTTTATCATTAATAGCACTTAGATATTGATTTCGATACTGATATATTTTTATAGCTCTTTCAATTAATTTTTCATTTAAAATAGTTAAATATCCTTTATCCATATAATTATTAGTATTCATTGTTTTTAAATACTCATTACGATTCTTTAAAATCTTATTATACTCATTTAAATATTTCACATAATAATCAAAGATTTGACTAAGTTGAATATTTAGTAAACTTCTCCTAACTTGTGGAGATCCCTTTACTATATCTAAATCATCAGGACAAAACATTATTACTTTCATATTTGAAATATAATCAGATATTTTTTTAATTTCTTTCGTATTAATAACTACTTTCTTCTTTGTTTTATCAAAAGCTACTTCTAATTCTTTAACTTTTTTATTATCTCTAATAACTCCTTTTATATAGCCATTAGAAAAACCCTGTTGAATTAGATTGTTTTCAATACCATAACGATGAGATTTAGTAAGTGCAAGTACATAAATACTCTCTAAAATATTTGTTTTACCCTGAGCATTATTTCCTATAAAAATATTAATATGATTACTAAGTTTTAATTTTAATTTCTTATAATTTCTAAAATTACTTAATTCAATTTTCGATAAATACACAAAAACCCTCTAAAAACATCATATTTCACCTTTTCATTAAATTAATACTCCTATACTTGCATCTACATTATATCACAACACAAGGCTATAAACCTAGTAAAAACGCAAAAAAGACTATTTTTTTGTCTCTTTTCGCATATTTAATAAATACTTTAATCTAGTCGCTCTAAGGAGTTGATTTTCTAGTGATGATTTCGATACATTTGTTTCTAATATTATATCATTTTTTAATATTACTTTTGTAGTATTATCTTCATCAAATATTTTTTCTACTGCATTTAAGGAAATCCACGTACATTCAGTTGAACTTGGTGATGTCGTTGGAAAAAAAATCATCTCACTACTTTCTTCGACTATTACTGGTACTTTATAATTACTACCTAAGATACTTTTACTACCATCAACTCTACCTTGATAACTACTCCCAAAATAACCACAACTATAATCCATTACCTGATATGATTTTTCATCAAGTATCTTTTCCATATCATATTCAATTATTTTAGTTTTTCCTTCCTCTAATCCTATTACCGCTAATGTTTCTTTGTTTACTTCATACTTTTCCATAGTAATCCCCCTAATAAAATAATCTAGTTAAAACTAGTGGCTATTACTATAATCATTAGTTATGTCGAATTTTGTTTATATTTAGCTAAAAGAAAAAAGACTTTAAAAAGTCTTCTAATACGTACGAATTGGTAATACTAATTGAACTAATCCTTCATCCTTTTCTGCTTTTAAAATAATAGGTTTAACTTCACCTACAAAAGATATTTCTACTTTATCATCTTCAAAAGACTTTAAAGCATCCATCATATATTTAGCTACAAAAGATATTTTAAGATTATCATTACTATTATTTTCAATAGTCATTTTTTCTTCTACTCTACCTATTTCAGCACTACTACTTTTAACATATAGTTTATTACCATCAATTTCAAAAGTAACAATATTCTTTTCTTTATCACTAGTTAATATACTAGCTCTATCAATTACACTATATAATTCAGAAATATTAGTTTTAATAGCTAATAAGAACTCTTCTGGTAATAAATTAGAAGTATTAGGATAAGTTCCACTAATTAAACGTGATTGAAATAATAAATTATCATATTTAATTAAGATTTTATTATTAAAGACATGTAATTCTAAACTATCTTCACTTTCATCCATAATTTTAATAAATTCTAATAAATTTTTACTAGGAATAACAATATTATAATTCTCATCAACCATCTCACTTAAATTAATAATCTTTCTAGCTAATCGATAAGAATCAGTTGAATTACATTCTAATACATTTTCTGATATTTTAAAATTAAGTCCTGTTAAGATAGGTCTAGATTCATCATTACTAGACGCAAATGAAGTTTGATTTATAATAGTTTTAAATATTTTAGCTGATATATTAATTGGATTCTTACTACTTTCTAAATTAATATTAGGATATTCTGTTTTACTAATACCATTTAAATTAAATTCACTATTATCAGTATAAATAATTATTTTTAAATCATCGACTACCTCTATATTAATAAATTCATCAGGTAATTTTCTAACTATATCTAATATATACTTACCTTGAATAATAATACTTCCTTCTTTATCTACTACCATATCTTCGGTTTTATTTAAATATACTTGAATAGTAATATCATTATCACTAGCTGTTAATGTTAATCCTTCTTTAGTTAAATCAAATTTAATTCCAGCTAATACTGGTACTAAATTCTTAGTAGAAATAGCTTTTGAAACTTTATTTAATCCATCCAATAATATTTCTTTTTTAATTTTTAATTTCATATATATTTCCTTCTTTCTTATTAGTTATTATTATTATTACAGTGGAAACTGTTGATAACTTTCTTTCTTCCTTATTATATCACAAATTAGCTATTTTTTATGATGTGGATAACTTTTTGATAACTCTTAACTTATCCACATTTATATTATTTCTTTTTTTAGTTTTTCAATAATATTAACTAATTCTTTATTTGTCTGCATTTCTCTTTCAATCTTATCAACTGAGTGCATAACTGTTGAATGGTCTTTACCACCAAATTCAATACCAATTTTAGGAAAAGACTCATCTGTTAATTTTCTACATAAATACATAGCTACCTGTCTCGGAAAGGCTAAATTAGCACTTCTCTTCTTTGATTTTAAATCATCGACTGTAACTTGAAAATGTTCTGCTACTATTCTCTGTATCCTATTAACATTGTTTTTATCACTATATCCTTTATTAACATAATCTTTTAAAACTTCAATCGCTAAATCAAGTGTTATTTCTGTTCCTCCCATGATTGTTGAATATGCAAGTAATCTAGTTATAGAACCTTCAAGATGTCTAACATCACTGCCTACATTAGAAGCAATATATTCAATAACATCATCAGGGATATTTTTATCGATTGACTCCCCTATTATTTTTTTCTTTATAATGGCTACTCTAAGTTCAAAGTCTGGTGGATATATATCAGCAGTTAATCCCCAACAGAATCTTGTACGAAGCCTGTCCTCTAATAACTTTAAATCATCTGGAGATCTATCTGATGAAAAAATTCATTTTGTGTTTGGGTCGCACCTTGAAAAAATTGAATATCATCTATTATTAAAACATCTATATTACGGTATTTATCTTTAAAATAACTTACATAATCAAAATTTCTTCCATGCTCATCCTTTTTATTAATACCTAAGAAATCATTAATAAATTGATCACTCGGTACATATAAAACTTTTTTATCACTACCTGTTTCTATATAATTACCAATTGCATGCATC
>CAYRDW010000051.1:0-3272 GCA_964423215.1 uncultured Muribaculaceae bacterium | reverse complement strand
TATAAATTTTACCTGGATTTTCTGCTACATCCAAAGCAGCAGCTTGTGCGAATTTATTACTATTCCCAACAATAAAGTTTTCAAATGTATAATTAGGGTTTAAATTAGATTTATGTTTTCTAACTATTTTCTTTTCTTCAAAAGGATATTTATCGTTTACCTCATCAAAATTATTTATATCATTATTAGTATTTTCTTCATCTAATTCTTCTTTTAAGAAAAACTGGATATCAACATTATCACCAATAATCTCTGATAATGTACTAACGATTAAATCATAATACCTAGTCGCCAAATGCCTTTTAAACATACCCATCGGTACAATAATTTTAGCTAAACCATCTTTATATTCATATAATTCAGTATCTTTAAACCAAGTATTAAAGGATAAGGGAGTCATTTCGTTCTTTATACTATTTAGAAAATTAGACCAAATAATTTTAATGTTCATCATATCCCTCCCCTGCAAAGAATAATTTGTAAGTCATATTGTAACCTACTTCTGTGGAAAAATAAATAGTAAATTTTCACTTTTTCTGAATTCACAACCTATTCACAAGTAATTCACAATTTTATCCACACAAATTAACTATATTATATAAAGAAATCCCTAACTTATCAACAAATTAAGCAATTTTATCAATTAACATGGTGGAAAAAGTTATCAACACCCCTGTGGATAATGTGAATAAAAAAATATTAACAGTTTTTATTGACAAAATATGTATTTATCTATTATACTAATATGGATTTTATGTCTGGAGGTGGAACTAATGAAAAGAACTTATCAACCAAATACAAGAAAAATGAAAAAGAAACATGGTTTTTTTGCTAGAATGAAATCTGGTATAATAAATCGTCGTAGAGCGAAAGGTCGCAAAAGACTATCTAAATAAAAATACCACTGTACTCAGTGGTATTTTTTTATTATAATAAGATTAGGTGGTATATATGAAAAAACAAAATATTGTTAAAACTAATCGAGAATTTCAAAATATTCTTGCGACAGGAAAGTATATCAAAAATAAAGACTTTGTGATATACTATAAAAATAATAATCTATCCAAAATTCGTTTTGGAATTTCGGTAGGAAAAAAGATTGGAAATGCCGTTACAAGAAATTATTATAAAAGACAATTAAGGAATATTATTGATAATAATAAAAATATATATTCAAAAAGCACAGACTATATTATAATAGTAAGAAAGAGCTGTTTAGAAACAAATTATCAAGATTTAGAAAAAAGTTTCATAAACTTAATGAAGAAGCAGCTGTTTGTAGAAGGAGATAAAAATGAATCAAAGTAGAAAAAGAAAAATAATAATAATTGCAGTATTTGTATTATTATTAACAGGGTGTACTCAAACTTTGAAAACAGAGGATAAAAAAGTAGTAAAAAATCCTGAAACAGGCCAAAGTTTAACTGCTAATATTCTATGTAAACCAACTAATAAAGAAACAATTAAAGCTTATGAAGAAAATGGTGTTGATTTAGCAGCTATTCCTAAGTGTGATGATTTTAAAATAACGAGTGGGGGATATGATGGTTTATGGACTAGTATTTTTATTAAACCATTAGCTTTTATAATATTATTTATTACTAAATTCGTTAAAAGTTCCGGTTTAGCTTTAATATTAACTAGTATAGCCTTAAGACTTATATTGTACCCTGTTACTAGAAAAATAGCTCTTCAATCAGAAATGATAAAAAAAGCTCAACCAGAGCTTGATAAATTAGAAACAAAATATAAAGATAAAACTGATCAAGATTCAATAATGAAAAAAAGCCAAGAAATGTCGATGATCTATAAGAAAAATAATATTAATCCAATTTCCGGTTGTTTATTTTCATTTATTCAGCTACCTTTATTTGTAGCTTTCTTAGAAGCAATCAATCGTGTACCAGCCTTGTTTGAACAAAACTTTTTAACTCTTCAATTAGGAACAAGTCCATCTGTTGGTTTATTTCAAAATGGACAGTGGTTATATATAATATTAGTTATTCTAGTAGGAATAACAACCTATTTATCATTTAATTTTAATAAACCAAAAACTTCAAATCAAAATGATCCAATGGGTAATATGACTAATGTTATGACCGGTATGATAACTGTAATGGGAATATTTATGCCAGCTGCATTATGTCTATATTGGATTACATCAAACGCATTCACAATCGCCCAAAACCTAATTATAAAAAGAAGTAAGGAAGTGAATTAATATGATAAAGAATAGATATGTTGGTAAAACAAAAGAAGAAGCAATCAACAATGCTCAAATAGCATTACATGACACAGAAGAAAACTTTTATGTAAAGGAAATAGAAGTAAAATCAGGATTATTTAGTAAAAAAGTAGAAATAGAAGTAATTAGAAAAGCAGATGTTGTTGATTTTATAAAAACTTATTTAAAAGATTTAATTCAAGGAATGGGTTTAACCATCAATCTTGAAGTAAAAAAAAGAGAAGAAACAACAACCTTTACTATCTATTCTGATAATAATTCAATCTTAATTGGTAAAAATGGTAGAACCCTTGATTCAATTTCCACTATTACAAAACAAGTAGTTCATAAAAATTTAGGACACTATTTCAATTTTGTAATTGATATTGGTGAATATAAAGCTAATCAACAAAGTAAGTTGGAATCATTAGCTAAAAGGATAGCTAGAGAAGTAGCTAGTTCTAAAATAGCTGCTAAGCTAGATCCTATGAATTCTTATGAACGAAGAATAGTTCATACAATCTTATCAGAAAACAATAAAGTAATTACTGAAAGCGAAGGCGAAGAACCTAATCGTTATGTAGTAATAAAACCAAGAGAAGATAATTAATCTTCTTTTATTTTCCTTTGATAAATGATATTATTTATATGAAAGCGAAGTGAAAACATGAATGATACTATAGCCGCAATCTCAACTACTATGGGAGTAGGGGCAATATCAATAGTTAGAGTTAGTGGTATTGATGCCATTGATATAGTAAATAAAATATTTAAAGGAAAAGATCTTTCCAAAGTAGCTAGTCATACTATTAATTATGGTCACATAAAAGAAAAGCAAGAAATAATAGATGAGGTATTAGTATCTATTATGAAAAAACCAAAAACTTTTACTGCTGAAGATGTTGTCGAAATAAATTGTCATGGTGGTATTTCAACTACTAATAAAGTATTAGAATTAGTATTAAATAATGGAGCTAGATTAGCTGAACCAGGAGAATTTACTAAACGAGCTTTTTTAAATGGTCGAATTGATTTAGTAAAGGCCGAA
>CAYRDW010000050.1:0-8138 GCA_964423215.1 uncultured Muribaculaceae bacterium | reverse complement strand
GAAGAAGAAAGTAAACCTTGCTTAGATGAAATGCTAGGACAGATATCCAGAATGCTTAATAACAAAGAGATACCAAATGAATTAAAGGTAAGAACAAAAAATATTTATGGTATCTATAAAAGATTAACAGAAGGGCACAAGATATCTGATATTCACGACCTACTTGCACTTAAAGTTATTTTGAATGACGTAGAAAGTTGTTATTGTGCATTAGGTATTGTACATCAGGAATATCATCCAATAAATGATAAATTTAAAGACTATATATGTAATCCAAAAACAAATATGTATAGATCATTGCATACAACTGTTTTTGGGCCAGATGAGAGATTAGTACAAACGCAATTTCGAACTGGAGAAATGGAATCAATAGCCTCATATGGATTAAGTGCTTATTGGAATTCTAAAGGTGAAAATGCAAGAGATGTAATGCAAGAAGATTTATCTCAAAAGTATCAATTTTTTAAATCTTTAGTTGAAATAAATACAATGTTTGGTGATAATCAAGAATTTGTAACTCAAGTTAAAAGAGAAATATTTACTGGAAAAGTTTATGTTTATACAAGTAGAGGAGATATCATTGAACTTCCTGCTGGATCAACCCCAATCGATTTTGCCTATAAAATACATACTGATATAGGTAATACAATGGTTAGTGCTTTAGTTAATGAGGAATATGTTCCAATAGACTACACTTTAAGAAATAAGGATAGAGTTAAAATAATAACCGATGATTTATCATTTGGCACGAGAGAAGGATGGGAAGAAAAAGCCCAAACAAGCTATGCTAAAAGAAAAATAAGAGAATTTAATAAAGGATTAAGAAAGTAGGAGGAATAAATTATGAATTTAAAAGACATTTATACTAATTATTTTATAAAGAAAGGACATCAGTATTTGAAGTCGGCATCAATAGTGCCAGAAAATCAAACAACATTATTTACAACAGCAGGAGTTCAACCTCTGATACCATATTTAATTTTGGGAGAAAAACATCCTATGGGAAACAGATTAACAAGCTTTCAAAAATGTTTGAGATTAACAGATATAGATAATATTGGAGATAGTTATCATCATACATTTTTTGAAATGTTGGGAAACTGGAGTTTAGGAGATTATTTTAAAAACGAATCTATTGATATGAGTTTTGAATTTTTAACTCAAGAATTAGGTTTAGATATCAACAGATTGGCTGTATCTGTTTTTGCAGGAATCAAAGGAATACCTCAAGATGTTGAAACAGCTGAGAAATGGATGAGTTTAGGAATATCAAAGGAAAGAATTGCTTTTTTAGGAACGGATGATAATTGGTGGCCAACGATTACAGAAACTGGTCCGTGTGGACCTGATACTGAAATTTTCTACTGGAGAGATGAAACAACACCAGCACCAACATTTTTTAATCCTAATGATAATAGATGGATAGAAATATGGAATAATGTTTTTATTCAATATTATAGAGATGAAAATATGAATTTAAAAGAGTTAGCAAATAAAAATGTCGATACTGGAATGGGATTTGAAAGAGTTACTTCTGTATTAAATAAAACAAATGATAACTATGAATCGCCTATATTTAGACCATTAATAAGATGTGTTGAATTAGCATCTGGAAAAAAGTATGAAGAAGAAACAAATAAAAGAGATATGAGAATAATCTCAGATCATATAAGGGCAATCACAATGATTTGTAGCGATGATAAAAACATATTTCCGTCAAATAAAGATAGAGGATATATATTAAGAAGATTAATCAGACGTATATTAATATCTACTAAAAAATTGGAAATAAATAATTTTGAAGAAATGCTAACAAGTATGGTAAATGAAATAGAAAAACAGTTCGCGAAATATTATCCACAAGTTTCAGATGAAAAACTAAGAACAATTCAAATTATATCTGATGAAAAAACAAAGTTTGATAAGGTTATAATACAAGGTGAAAAGAAAATCAATAAAGCGATTGAAACCATAAAAAATGCCAATTTAAATGAAATGAATTCTCTAATTATATTCAGATTATTTGAAACTCATGGTGTACCCTTTGATTTAACATATTCAATTTTAAGAGAGAATGATATCACATATAACGTTGAAGAAGTCGAAAGTTTATTTGAACAGCATAAAATCCAATCGCAAAAATCTTCTGAACAAAAATTCGGCGATGGAATTGCTGTTAAAAAATTAACTAGTGAGAAAAGATAATGGATAAAAAACAGATATTGAATGATTTAACTAATCATTTATCATCATACAAAATTGTTGAACCTTTAGCATTAGTTGGTTCTGGAGCAAAAAATGAGAACTTCAACGATTTAGATTTATTATTAATTGTATCAGAAATCAGCGATACTAAATCTAAAATAGTAAATTGTTTTAAAGATTATAATACTGTAATTGTTGATGACGCTATAAAAATAACAGATTTCTGTAATTGTGAGATTAGTATAGCAATATATTCATTAAGCGAAACAAACAAGCTAATAGAGGACTTCCTAAGTGGTAAAAAAGCTTCTTATGATCATAGAACATGGGCAATAGGTTATTGGTTATGTGAAAGTTTTATTAGTGATTTAGGCCAAATGATAATACTAAATGATAAAGATAATTATCTAAATAAACTGAAATTATTGCTTGGTAAATTTTCGAAATACGGAAAAGAAAGAATTTTATTAGATTGTATAGAAGAACTCGAAATAAAAAAAGTTCTTTTAGAAAAGACGCCAATAAATTCAATTGAACAAGGTTTCATTAAGAACGATTTGATTTTAGCACTTATTCGAGGAATATATACATGTAATAACGAATACTTACGTGGATTTAAAAGAATAGAATTTCTAATAGAAAATTGTGATGAGAATTATAAACCTTTATTATTAAAATTTATAAACAATAATGATACTGAAGCTTTAGATACAATTTTAAATTATTTCAAAAAACATACAAAATGGAATAATAAAGTATATTTTGGAACGTGGCAATTTAGTGGTGACTTTAAAAAATTAAGCGATGAATATATTAGATGTTTAATATTGAATGCTAAATCAAAAGGTATTAATAGATTTGATACAGCGTTGGTATATGGAAATGGAAGAGTTGAACAAATCTTATCGAGTGTTCTTTCCGAAAACGATATAGTCTTAACAAAAGTTCCAGCTAAAGTTAAGCCAGAAAAATATACTGATAAACCTTTGGGAGACTTTTATGATTATGATTATATTAAATCATGTATTTTAAAATCATTGGTAAATCTAAGGAGAGATTTTATTGATATAGTTTTACTCCATAATTGGACAAAAAAATGGGAAGAATATCCCGAATTAATTGAATGGCTATTGCAATTAAAGTCTGAAGGTTTGATTAATCAAATAGGAATTTCTTTGCCAAATGATTTCAATAATGAACTATCAGATGAAGTGTTAGAAAAAATCGATGTTGTAGAAGCCCCATTTAATCCAGATAATATTTGGATAAAGGACAATATAGATAAATATAAAAAATATGGTGTTGAAATCATCTTAAGAAGTTTATTCATACAAGGAAAATTGTTAAAAGAAAAAAAACAATCATATGAAAATATAATTAAGGAAGTAAAAGCTTTTAATACTTCAGTTGTTATAGGAATGACAACTGAAGAACAAATAGATAATAATATAAGAGTATTAAGGAGATAGTTATGCAAACAGAATTAAAGGAAAACATTAAGAAGATAACAGTAAATAATAAAGATTATAGTTTGTGTGAATATATGTATGGAGTCTTAGAGATGGATCATAATAGTCCGCTTTCATGTGTTAGTGAAGCAAATAATTCATTTAGTATTGATTATTGGAAAGGCTGTGCATGGCAATGTTCATATTGTCATGTTCAAGGTATTTTTGAAGATTTAGATGAAAATCTTTGTATGTATAAAAAACCAATTCCTAGAAATAAATTTTCAGTTGAGGAAATAATAGATGCTTTAGTAGACCATTCCTATTTTAGAAAGAATAAAAGCATTATAAGTATTGCTACTTCTAGCACCGAACCATTCGCGAATCCAATAGTTACTGAAAATACGCTTGAAATTATGGAATATTTTGTTAAATTAGGGTATAAAAATCCTTTTTGGATAGTTACAAAAGCTGGAATACCTAATAATATTGAAAAGCGTCTTAAAAGCATTTGCGATAACGGTAATCAAATTATGATTTCAATTTGCTGGGCTGATAATCCGAAAAATATTGAGCCAGTTCAAAACAATCGTTTTAAAAATGTTGAGAAATTAAAAAATACAGGAGTTACTGTTAGTTGGTATATGCGACCATTAGTTGAAGAATGGAGTGCAAATAAGAACCAACTAGAAAATATGATTAAATATGTTAGTGAAAATTATAGTGAACATATAGATATGATAATTCCTGGAGGATTAAGATGGACAGAAGGTATAGAATTTGGACTTAAGGATATTAGAGGACTAGAAATGCCAAAATTAATAAAAGAACATAATAAGAAAACGTTATCTAACGATATAGAAGAAAATATATTGAACTTATGTAATAAGTATTTCCCAAATAAACCATTATATTTTAATTCTTCTTGTGGGATTTCACATATGTTAAATCGTCCGAACGTTGCTTTGCTTAACTTATTTGATAATAAGATATGTGAAAAGTCAATATGTTATAATAAACGTAAACATAAGTGTAAGAAATATAGTTTTAAAGAAAAGGACTTGAGAAAAATAGAATCGGCTTTATTAAATGAGGGTATCAATGTTAAAATATTAGAAATTAATAATGAAAACAAAATAATGACAAGCCCAAGATTTGATGATTATTCTTATACTATAAAACAGCAAATAAGAAAAACAATTGCGCTAGTGGTAAGTGAGGAGATAGACAATGAAATCTAAAAAATTAGAAAAAGGTGATTTAATAGGAGTTTGTTCTCCATCGGGATTAATAAAAGAAAAACACAAAGAAGAATTTAAAAATAGTGAAAAAATATTAAAAGAATATGATTTAAAAGTTCAATATTCTGATAATTTATTTGCTAATTCACTTATATATTCTGCTTCAACTTATGAAAAAAGTTCTGACATTAATAATTTAATAGAAAATAAGGATATTAAAGCAATTATTTTTGCAAAAGGTGGTAATAATTCTAATTCAATTTTAGATTTAATAAACTATCAAAAAATAAAAGAAAATCCTAAAATATTTATGGGTTTTAGTGATAATACTGTTTTATTAAATGCAATTAATAAAAAAACTGGGTTAGTAACATATCATTTTACTAATTTCAAAGGTTTTTGTGAAGAAAATATTGAATTTAATAGGAAGCAGTTTGAGAACGTTTTTATTTATGGAAATAAAGGAAACGTAGATAAAAATAGTATTTGGAAAACAATAAGATCTGGTGTATGCAAAGGTAAATTGGTAGGGGGTAATTTATCCTCTTTAGTAAAAATTTTAAATACTGAATATTCACCAAATTTTAAAAATAAAATATTATTTATTGAAGATCTAGCATTTGAATCGAGTGCTGAAATGGTATCGAGTTATTTATATCAGTTAAAACAAAGTGGGGTATTTGAGAATATTAGAGGATTACTAATAGGTAATTATGATACAAAAGATGATATACCACTTGAAAAAATAGTTTTAGATATAGTAAAAGAATATGATTTTCCAATTGTGAAATGTGATGATTTTGGACATACTGCTAGTAATATTGTTTTACCAATTGGATTAGATTGTACTTTAGATGCAAATAAATGTATTTTAATATATGATGAAAAACCAATAAACTAGGGGGATTTAAAATGGAGTCAAAAAAATCAAATGAAATAAAAACTAATTTTGCTAAATATGCAGGTGAAAAAGATTTTAAATACTTTAATAGTGATCCAATTATTGCACCACAAGATTCAAAGCTATTATTTAATATTTCTGGTGGAGTTAGATATCAAGAAGAACTTTTAGAATTAAAAGTCGCAGATGAATCTAACGTTGCTTCGATTCAAAAATGCGTTAGAACCGATAGTATTGATAGTGTAGGTTTTTCTGGTAGACATCATTTATTTTTTGAAATGTTGGGACATTTTATGTTTTACAATAAAAATGAAAAAGAATGTAAAGAAGATTTTATTCGATTTGCTTATCAATTTTTAACTGATATAGTTGGTTTAGATAAAAAAAGATTATATGCAACTGTGAATCCAAGTGATGAAGTGTCAATTAACATCTGGAAAGAATTAGGTAATAATAATCTAATTATGAGTGATAAAAATATTTTTATTTCTCCATACGCAGACAAAAGTGCATTAAGAACAGAGATTCTTTGGCAGAGAGATGATACTGAGAAGTCTCTAGTGGAATTATGGAATTTGGTATTCACTCAATTTAACAGTAAAAATGTATTTGAAAACTACTCACAAAAAATTGGTGCAGATTCAGGAGCGAGTCTTGAAAGAATAGTTACAGCATCAGAAAATAAAAATAATAATTATGAAAATTCAATGTGGTTTGATTTTGTAAATGACATTTCTTCCTTAAATGGCAAAGTAGGAGTAGAATATGTTAGAAGAATCGCAGATTTGTCAAATACTTCGGCTAATTTAATAAATGAAGGATTAATTCCAGGTAATAAAGTTCAACCTTATATGTTAAGAAAAATGTTAAGGGTTTTATTTGATCATTGCGATGACTATGGAATAAATATAGAAACATTATTTGAAACATATTTAGCTTACAATAAAATATCTATTGATAAAAGTACCCTTGTTAACGTTGTGCTAGACGAACAAGAAAAATATTTAAAAAGTATTGTAAACGGTTTAAAACAAGCAAAAAAAGAAATTACCAAAAAGGGAATATCCAATATTGATCCAGAATATTTAAAATCTACTTGTGGATTGTCTGAAAAATATATTGCAGACCTATTAAATGTTGAAAATGGACCTCGTTTAATAAAAAAATAAAGATAAACATATTAATCTAAATAATATTAATGAAGAAAAAGTACGTGAAAAATCTTTTAAAGAATGAAAAAAATATGAAGAAGCCTATTTGATAAGAGCCGAATTATTAGCCTAGAGGAAATTCAAGATAGATGTATTGCCTATTCTAATAATATTATGGCTTTGGTAGTTGAAATAGTTAAAAATGGTCATTTGTTTATTGAAATCGAAGAATCAAATGAGCATGTCGATAAAATATATGAAGATGTAGAAGAAATGAAAAAAGATTTAATCGGATTAGAACTGGATGTTGAAATTCAAATTATTTTGTTAGAAAAGCGAAAGTTATTTTTAATGAAAAATATAAATAAAAGGTAATTAAAATGGTTGATATAATTGAACATGATTCTATGTATGATAAAGATATTAAAGATTTATTTGTTGAATTGCAAGAATATATTGCTTCAATAGATAAAGAAAAATATAATATCTTGACCAAAGAATATAGGGAAGAATGCTTTAAAGATAATATGTTAGAAATAAAAGAAAATAATGGCAAAATCCTTTTGGCGAGAGAAAAGAACAAGATTATAGGATTGATTATAGGAATTATAAATGAAGAAGAAAATACATATGATTTTAAAGCTCCTAAACGTGGTAGAATAACAGAACTGATAATAACAAAAAATTATAGATCAAATGGGCTTGGCGAGTTATTGCTAAAAGCTATGGAAAAACATTTAATCGAATCAGGTTGTAAAGCAATTTTGATAGAGGTTTTTGGTTATAACGAAATAGCAAAAGGCTTTTATTCTAAACATGGATATAACAATAGATTAATCGATGTAATAAAAACGTTAGAATAATAGATAAAAGGAAGCGATTTAAGATGGGAAAATTATATTTAATTACTGGTCCGGCTGGTGTTGGAAAATCTACTATTTCTAATATAATAGCTGAAAGGTCAAATAAATCAGCACTAATTGAAGGGGATCAAATTTATCATTTAGTTAAAGGTGGATATGTTAGTCCTTGGCTAGAAGGGAATCAATTAGATATTTTTTGGAAAAATTGTACAAGCATAATTAAAAACTTTTTAGACAATGATTATGCCGTTATATTTAATTATATAATTTATAAAAAAGATTTAGATATGTTAAAAAAGATATTTAAAGAATTTGAAATTATATTTATT
>CAYRDW010000049.1:0-8256 GCA_964423215.1 uncultured Muribaculaceae bacterium | reverse complement strand
AAAACGTGAGACAATCTGTTCTGTTAATGATATTTCAGGAACTAATACAATACTAGTTTTATCTTTTTTTAGAAGTTCTTCAATTAACTCCATATAAACTTCAGTCTTACCACTACCAGTTATACCATGTAATAAATAAGTCTTACTTTCATTATAATTATTAATTATTTCAGAAACAGTTTCCTGTTGAATACTATTTAAAGGATGTTTAATACTTTCTTCAACTGTACTTTTTAAACGGTATGATTCTTCTTTTACTTCTAAAATTATTTTCTTTTTTAGTAACGTATTGACACTACTAGTAGATATTTTATTTAACCTACTTTTTAGTACTTTTCCTTCTTCTTCAATTAAACCCAAAATACTTTTTTGAGTCTCATTCCATTTTAAAGTAATATCATTACTAGGATTAAGATAAAGATAAGTATCGATCTTTTTAGGAATATTAGTCTTTTTCTGAGCCTTTAGAGCTTTAGGCAACATAACTTGGTAAGAAGATATTAAAGTAGCTAACGTGGTATCACTAATATATTTTCCTAATTCTAATAATTCTTGATTAAGAATTACATGTTCATCAACAACAGTTATTATTTCTTTTAGTTCGTCTTCAATAGAACTTTCATTTTTTATATTTAAAACAAAACCTTCTAATTTTTGATTACCAAATGGGACCTGAACTCTGATTCCTAATTTTATTTTAGCTTCTAATTCTGAGGGAACTAGATAATCAAAAGTACGATCAATATTACGATTTGATAGTTCTACTAAAACTTCAATTATCATGTTCCACCTCCTAAATATACTAGTATTATTATACCATATTCAAGTTACTTTTTATAAAAGAAACGTTGATACGTACAAAAAATTATACGTAAGAACATTTATAGACAAAATAAAAATTTAGTGATATAATATAGCCATATTTATTGGGGGAGATATAATGGAAAATAGTAATTTGAAAATAGAATTTGGTAAATTAAGAAATATACTTAATGCACTTAATGTTGTGGAACAATTATTAGATTCAGAATCAAAATTACAGATAGGGTTGTCTGAAGTATTTGATTTAAAAAGAATTACAGATGATAATAATAATGTACAATATCAAATTGGGATGCATATCCCAGCTATAGGAATTGTTAATAACTTTAGTATTAGTCATTCAGATAAGAATATATCTATTAAATGTCATTTAAAAGAATGGGAAAAAGAAACAGATAGAACAATAGACATAACTAAACTTGAGGATAATCTCAGTACAGGGACTTCACTAGCTGCTGTTATGGAAGCAAATAAACCTGTTGGATTTATAACATTTCCATATAGCTGTGGTTTCCAGCATATTGGGCACGCTAAAAAAATAGATACTGCAGATTTAGTCCAATGTGTCGATGAAGCAAAACAGAAAATAATTTAATTATATTCCGATAAAGTTCAAACTAAAAGCAATCTAAATTGCTTTTTTTATTATCTAATATCTATAAAAACACATTAGAGTTTTATACATAGAAAAACAATGCATGTAAGATGCACTGTTTAAATTAGAATAGTTTTATTATATCATTGAACGTTATATATATCATGAGGGCTATCAGTAAGAAGAATCCAATAGCATGAATAACACTTTCTATTTCTGGCTTAACTGGTTTTTTAGTTATCTTTTCTATTAATAGGAATAGAATTCTTCCGCCATCAAAGGCTGGGAATGGTAACAGATTAATAAAGCCAACATTGATACTTAATAAAGCTACTAGATAAAGAATATTCTCAAAACCAGCTTCTCTTTGTTCACCAATTATATTAAAGATACCGACTGGACCTGATAATTGATTAACTGATACCCCGCCAGTAAACAATCCTTTAACCGTTATAACCATTTGCCTAAAAATTGATTGTGTTTTCGCAAAACTATATTTAACAGCAGGTATAAAACCATGTTCGATATCACCATTTATTTTAACACCAATACGATAGACTTTATTACCATCTACTTCTTCTTCAATCGGATTTACTTTATATTCATATTTTTGATTATCTCTTTCTACTAAGAAAATAACTGGTTTAGTTTTATCTTCAATTTGAAGATAAATTAAAATATCATCAGAACTTTTTATTTTATTAGTATTTATTTTTAAAACTTTATCGCCAGTTTTAAGTCCTGCTTCGTAAGCGGGATTATCTTTTAGTACTTCACCAAGAACAGGAGTACTATCAGTTGATCCCCAAATTAAACCAATTGAGAATAATATAATTAAAGCACTAATGAAGTTAAATCCTGCTCCAAAAAACATTACTAAAAAACGTTGCCAGATTGGTTTAGTATATAGTTTTCTATCATCGGGAATGCTTTTATCATCATCAGCTTCTTCACCCGCTAAAGCACAGAAACCACCGATTGGGATAGCACGAATTGAATATTCAGTTTCCCCTTTTTTAGATTTTTTACTAAATAGTTTAGGACCCATACCAATTGAAAATTCATATACATAAATTTTAAATAATTTAGCAAATACAAAATGCCCACCTTCATGAATTAAAACGATAATTCCTAATACGATTACAAAATAAATTATATTTAACATATTGCCTCCTATATAATGTTCATAAATAAAACAGCTGTAATTATCACAAAGATAATACTATCGAAACGATCTAAGATACCACCATGACCGGGAATCAAATTAGAAAAGTCTTTCTTGCCATAAACACGTTTAATAGCTGAAAATACTAAATCCCCTAATTGTCCAATCAGCGATAAGGTGGTAGTAATTATAATAAGTTGAACCAAGTTTACGGATGAATCAATAGCTGTTAGATAAAAGACTACTGATATAAAAACACCCATAACGGTTCCACCAATTAGACCTTCAATAGTTTTTTTAGGAGAAATCTTTGCGGCTAACTGATGTTTTCCAACTAACATACCTGTAAATAAGGCAAAAGTATCAGTCATAGTCGTAATTATAAAGAAAAATAATATATATAATAACGAGAAGTTTCTAATTAAAATCATTAAATTAAATGATAAACCGATAAATATAGCTGCTCCTAATAGATACATGGCATCTTCTAAATTATATTTTTTAAAGTCACTTATTATGACAATAGGAATCATGAACGCAATTAAGAATAAACTTAAAATACGATAATCAAGAACTAGTACTAATTCTTTAGAAGTATAATTATTTAATATTAAAAAACCTACTCCGAAGAAAGCTAAAATCTGTAGTAGAATTGGGAGTTTTCTTTCTTTAAATTTAACATCATATAATTCTTTAAATCCTAGTAAACCTAAAATTAAGCATAAACCTGAGAAATAAATGTCTCCTTTAAATATAATTGGTAAAAAGATAGCTAATATTATAATGACACCTAAAATCCTTTTTTTCATTTTGTCCTCCTAAAATACTTAATATCATCTAAGAATATATATTCATTATAATACAATTAAATTGTAACTACAATAAATATATTATAAAACTCTGTTTATTAGACAGACTAGTAATGGTGATATCATGTATTATATAAATGTTTTTTTTATTTTCTCAATACTAGGTCATTTACTAGAGTCTACTTTACATCCTAGTTATGAAAGTGGAATTCTTTATGGTTACTGGACTCCTATTTATGGAGTTGGAGTAGTTTTAATTTTACTTATTAATAGATTTATTAAGAATAAGTTTAAATTATCAAAGTGGGTTTATCCTATTATTCTATTTATTAGTTGTAGTTTGATACTAGCAGGAATTGAGTTAATTGGGGGATATTTAATTCAATATATCTTTAAAAGAGTGTTTTGGAATTATGAATATCATTGATTTAATATTGGTTTATATACATCTTTAGAAATGGCTGGTTTATGGGGAATAGCTAGTTTAGGAGTAGTTTATTTAATAAAACCAGTTATTGATTTTATTGTTCCAAAGATTCCTAATATTATTGTTTATATATTAATGTGTTTATTTATAGTCGATGTCTTTTATAAATTTAGTACTTTATTTTAAATAAAAAAGAATCAATTGATTTTAAAAACTATCAATATTGATTCTTATTTTTTTATTTTCTTTGATATAGCTACTAGCTTGGATTAAAGTTCTAACAGCATTAGCTATTTTTCCACCTTTACCAATTAATCTACCCATATCTTCATTATCAACTAAAACTTGTATTAGAATAGTATTTTCTTCGTCACTTTCAAATTCTTTTACTGATACACTATCAGAATTTATTACTAGTGATTTTACAATAAATTCAGTTAATTCTACTAATCCCATAACTATTTACCCTCTTTTTTAGATTCTGCAAATTTAGTCATGATCCCAGCTTTACTGAATAAGTTTCTTACGGTATCAGATGGTTGAGCTCCATTTGATAACCATTTAAGTGCAACTTCTTCATTGATTTTAGTTTCTTTAGCAATTGGATTATAAGTTCCAATTAATTCTAAATATTGACCATCTCTTTTTACTCTAGAATCACTAGCTACAATACGATATGTAGGTCTTTTCTTAGCACCCATTCTAGTAAGTCTTAATTTTACTGCCATAGTTTATCCCTCCATTTCTAACTGACAACTAAATTATACACCCTTTTCTCAAGCACTGTCAAGTATTTTTAGTTAACAGTTAAGATGTTTTTTCAAAAATCTTATATAATTTATTGTTTTTATTAACTATTTGGATATTTTCACCATGTTCTCGGTCTTTAAAGATTACTTTATATTCATCACTAGCTTCTAAATATTTATATAGATAATCGTTTTCTCTAACTAATAGATGCGTGAATTTATATTTATTTAGAAAGTTAGTTATATCTAACCTACCAGCTTGAAGATCATAATATTCTTTTAAAATGTCAGACTTATTATTATTAGCCTTTAAAAAGACTTCAGCTCTTGTATCAAGATAGACTTTAATACCCTTATATTCAGGATAATTACCATCATTATAATCTGTATATAACCTTATATCTTTTACATCATAATTAGTGGTAAGATAATCGACTCCTTTTTTAGTAGATTGCTGCATATCAATAGCTCGGAAATTGAATATTAATAGTGATAAGAAAGTTATAAAGATTATGGATATTAATATATATGGTTTTTTAGATTGCTTCTTTGGTTCTTTTATAAGATGAAATTTATCTTTTAAAGTATCTATTAAAGGAAACCAAGCACAGATTAAAAAGTTTGATAAACCTTTAAATGAAGATAAAGCTAAATAGGTTGTTCCTAACAGTAGAAATAGATGGTTAGTCTTAATCTTTTTCTTAGTAAATATTAAGATTAGATATACTGTAAAAATAATTAAATAAACTACTTTACCACTAAGATTATGAATACTAGGTATCTGCATTTCATTTACTAAAGTATTAATATAATAATTATTATATGATGTAAAAAGATAAGTAATGGCTTTTAATCCATAAGGGTTAATTAGTCCGACCATAATACTTATAAAAATAATTACTAGTATTTCTTTGTATTTAGTATTTTTACTATTATCTAAAAGTTTGGTTTTAAAAGGAATATTATGTAGTAGATAAGGAATCATAAAGATTATTAACATCCACCACATTGAAGCATGAATATTAATTAGTAAGACAGAAAGTACTGGTATTATTAGTAGAAACTTTTTATTATTAGTTTGTTCGAACTTTTCTAGAAAGTAAAATGCAGTTAGAAAGATGGAAATTGATAATATTTGGGGTCTAGTAATAATAAAGAATAGTGCTAGTAAAGTCGTTATGATACAGGTAAATAGTACTGCCAAATTTCTTTTTTTATTAGCTAGAACCATAGAAAGTTTATAAGTAATAAAAATTATGTAAATATTTACTAGATTAGTTAATAAATAGAGACCAATACTACCTAAGTATTTGTAGGTAGTATAAAAAATAATATCACTACCCCACTGCTGGACTACAAAGCTAAGGTTTTCATGAATAGTAAAGGGTTCGATAACTGGAAAACCATTAGTTAAGATATGTCTTCCGGTATTTATTAAAAACCAAATATCATTGTCAAAAAGCAAACTATTTAACATCCCGATTAAAACAGGAATTATTAAAAATAATAAGGCCTGATATTTAGTAGGATAGTAGTTTTTTATTAACTTAGTTATTTTTTTCATATTTTAATCATCTCTTATTTAATATAACATAGTTCTTTTATATTTAGACAGAAAAAAAGTATCTGACGATACTTTAATCAAGATATTCTTCGTTAACTTCATTATCAATTTGGTTTTCTGCTCTTTTGATTTCTTCTTCTGTTGTATCGTCCGCTATATCCTCCCATGGATCTTCTTGGTCATCGTAAGCAATTTTTACTTTTGTATCACCAACAAGTTCGATACCCAATTCTTTTTCAATTGTATATTCTATTTTACCATCAACGATATCAGCTCTAACGCAGTTTGGTTGTCTTAAACTACGGATAATAACTTCTTCATTAGTTAATTCTTCTTCGGTACCTCTAGGAGCAATAACACTTTCTAAATAGTTAGTACTTTTCCTTACAACTTCTGTTTTCGTATCGTTCATACAAGAATACCAGATATTAACATCATAGCTACCCTCTATATTAATTCTTTTTCCATTTTTAAGACCTTTGAAATTGTGATTTATTACCCAGCAACCAAGGATAGTTGTTGGTTCAATCTCAGGGGTAATCGATTCCGTTGTGGTAAAAGTTTTCTTTCCTTTGCCAACGACTGCTTTGGTTACGATTTCTCTATAATTAGCCATAATATCCCTCCTCTAGTTTAATGTATGCGAGATAGGGATATTTGTTGATAGAAAACAAATTCAAAGTTATATTAGTTTTTAGTTTAGTTTTTTATCAAAATATTCTTCTAATTGATGTTTAACACTGTAGAAAATATCATTTAATTCTGATTGAACTTTTAAAAAGTCACAGTATAAAGGAATTTCTTCTAATTCTATTTGTTTTTGTTTTAATATATTCTCTAGTTCAGTAATTGGTTCATGGTGATATTCTTTTTTTACTAATTGTTTTTGGATATCTTTAATTTCAGTAATTAAATTAGTAGCTAATTGATGTTTAGCTAGTTTTTCTTTTAGTAGTTGATAGTCTTTATAGGTATTACTATTTTCAATATAGGTAACTAATGCTTCCGTTTTTTCTAATATTTCTTTATTCATTTACTATTTCTCCATCTAAACTCCACGTTTTAGCCTTAGTTACTTTTACTGAGACTATTTTACCAATTAGTGATTCATCACCATTTAGATTGATTAATTTATTTGAATCAGTATAGCCAAATAGATTAGTTTTACGACTAGTGTTTTGTCCTTCTACTAAAACAGGTACTATATTATCAATTAGTTTTTGATTGTTTTCTAAGAAATATTTATTTACTATTTCATTTAGTTGATATAAGCGTTGTTCTTTATCTTTTAAAGGAACGTTATCTTCTAATTTAGCAGCTGGAGTATTTTCTCTGGGTGAGTAAATAAATGTAAAGGCATTGTCATATTGACATTCGTTTACGAGTGATAGTGTATCTAAAAAATCTTCTTCGGTTTCACCAGGAAAACCAACAATAATATCAGTTGAGATACTCACCTTAGGAATTGTTTTTTTAATTTTATGAAAGAGTTCTAAATAACTTTCTTTTGTATAACGTCTTCCCATAAGTTTTAGAATACGATTTGAACCTGATTGAACCGGTAAATGAATGCTAGGCATAATATTAGAGTGTTTAGCTATTACTTCAATCATCTTATCAGTAAAATCCCAAGGATGGCTTGTCATAAAGCGAACTCTAGAAATGTTAGTTTTGGCTACTTCTTCTAGTAAATCTTCCATACTATAGTTTATATTTAAGTCTTTACCATAAGCATTAACATTTTGACCTAATAAAGTTACTTCTTGGTATCCTTCTTTAATTAATTCTGTTACTTCTTTAATAATATCTTCCGGTAGACGGCTTCTTTGTTTACCTCTAGTATAAGGAACAATACAGTACGTACAGAATTTATCACAACCATAAATTATATTAACGAAAGCTTTATAAGCATTTGCTCTTTTAACAGGCATACCTTCAATCAAGTTACCTTCTTTACTAAATACTTCGATTTGCTGTTTATTAGTATCAACATGCTTCTTTAAGATATCAGGTAAGCGGTGAAGATTATGAGTTCCAAAAACAAAGTCAACTTCTTTATGTTTGTTTAATATTTCTGTTACTACGCCTTCTTCTAAAGCTGCTGTTGCTGTTACCATCTTAAAAG
>CAYRDW010000048.1:0-8580 GCA_964423215.1 uncultured Muribaculaceae bacterium | reverse complement strand
AAAGATTAATATTAAGAATGCTAAATATAAAGAAGATTTTACGCCAATTGAAAATGATTGCGACTGTTATAGTTGTCGCAATTATACGAAGGCTTATATAAGACATTTAATCAATGTAAATGAATCCTTTGGTGGTAGATTATTATCGATTCATAATATTCGTTTTTTAATTCGGTTAACTGAAGAGTTGAGAAAAGCTATTGAAGAAGATAGATTTCTTGAATATCGTGAAGAGTTCTATCATAATTATAATAATAAAGGAAACGATAGGTGATATTGTGGCAGTTGAAAATGTTGAAAGAAGAAAAAGACAACGAGAAGGTACAGCCAATCGACTAAATAAAATAACATATGATAGACACAATAAAGAAAAATTAAAACTAGTTGATGCGCATAAAGAACATATTGATGAGATTAAAGGATTAATATTTCCGGAAGACGGAAGAAACATTTCACCAAATGCTGTGAATAGTTATATCTCTAATTTAAAAATATCAGATAATTATATTAAATTATTTCTTAAAGTAACCACAGCAGAAAGTCTCTATGAGGCTCAACTTTCTGATACTGCTGATAAATGGCTTAAACTTGTTATTAAAGAAAATAAAAAAGATCCATCTAAACTTATTAGTTGGTATGTTGATTATGTTTCTCAAAATAAGTCGCAATTAATCAATAAAGGAAAAAAGTAGCTACTGGCTACTTTTTATTTTGTTGATACCTAACATACTTCCTAACATAGAAGAAGTCATAATTAGAAAATAATAAATAATAGTTTTTAATGTAATACCGTGATCAAAAGCTAAATAACTAATTATAAATAAAACAACAATAATTACTGCACCTATTTTTATACCTTCTAACCAACCTTTTTTAGTTGCTTTACTACCAATATAGATTCCTCCAATAAACAGTGAAATTAACATCGTAAGTAGCTTTAAATAACTATTAACATTACTATTAATTAAATTAAAATAATAGAAAATAGTTATTATAATATTTAAGATTAGTAACGGGGCAATTATATAGAGAAAAGATTTTAAGTATTTAAAAATATTCATTTTATCACCTAACAAATTATATGTATTTGTATAAATAGATATGCTAAACAACATAATAATGATAGGTGATAATAATGGATTATGTTATAGTTTTAGAAAGAACCGTTATATTTTATGTTTTAATTACGGTTTTATATCGATTTATGGGAAAAAGAGAAGTAGGTCAATTAGGAATAGTTGATTTAATAGTATCAATTTTAATAGCCGAACTAGCAGCTATTTCTATTGATAATCGTAAGGAGAGTATTTTTTTATCGATAATTCCAATCGTAGTTTTAGTACTAATACAAATAGGAATGGCTTACTATTCTTTAAAAAATGCTAAAGTTAGAGATGCTTTTGATGGTGTTCCTTCAGTTATGATTAGTAAGGGTGTTATTAATTTTAAAGAAATGGTAAAACAACGATATAATATTGATGATTTATTGACACAACTTCGTGAGAAACATATTAGAAGTATCGAGGAAGTAGATTATGCCGTATTAGAAACAAGTGGTAAACTTAGTGTTTTCACTAAAAAGAATAATCGATTTGGTGATTATCCATTACCATTAATTTTAGATGGTCAAATTCAAATGGAAACATTAGAAGCCATCAATAAAACTGAAAAGTGGCTTGATAAAACACTGGAAGAAGAAAAGGAAAAACTTGAAGATATTTTTTATGCTTTTTATAAAGATAAGAATATTTTTATAATTAGGCAATCCGATTTAGATAAATAAAGAACCTATAGATTATATAGATTCTTTTTTATTATGAAGCAATGTTTTCATATTTCTTAACTTTTTGATCGTTTTTATTATATTGATATGATAGTTCTTGATTAATTTTGCTCATATTATCTTTCTTCTCTTTTAATTCTTTTTCCATTTTATTAAGTGAAGAGAAGACTTTGTCATATTCGGGAATATCATACTGATACTGTTTGAACTCGTCTTCAAAAGTATCTTTTAATTCAGAAATATTCTTAATACTGTCATCAACTAATTGGTCTATATTCTTAGTGTCTTTTAGAGCATCTATTAAATTGTTTTTATAATCTACTAAATCAGTGGTTATAGTTGTAGTTGTTACTTTCTTTGGTTTAGCTAGATTACTAATTAAACTAATAGCTGTTAATGCTTCTAAAGCAGCTAGACCGTTAGCTTTACGAAGAGGATTATGTTTAAGTACAGTCATTAGAAGTAGAGCTTTAGTTACAATGCTTAGTGAACTTACCATTTTAGTTTCAACTATTTCAGTTACTTTAACTGAAGCATTCACTTTATCTTTGATTTTATCTAATTCACGTTCTGTTTCTTTAATAATACTATCCAATTCTTTAGTTATTTTTTCAATGTTAAGATGATTATCTTTGAGTTTATCAAATTCATCATCTCGAAGTTCTAATTCAGCCTTTTTAGCATTAACTTTTATTTGTAGTTTATTACGTTCTTGTTCAAATTCAATAATTTTATTAACTATCGATACATAGGTTTTATCTTTTTCAATATCTTCTACTTGTTTTTGAAGAGGAAGATTAGTCTTGATTGAATCTTTATAATCGGTTAGTAATTTATTTAAGTAATGGTTTTCAAACTCATATATATTCTTCAGGGTAGAAGAATTAGTCATGTTTTCCATTTCTTTTTTTATTCTCTCTAACTTATCTAATAATTCATTTATTTCTTCAGAAGCCTTTTCAGCATCTTTAGTTTCAATTAAATTATCGGCTTCCTTGTTTAAAATGTTATATTCGGTTATTAATTTATTTAACTCAAAGCGATTTTCTTTTAATATTTCATCTAACTCATCAATCAGTTTTAATTGCAGTTCAGGTGTTTCTTCCGTTGTTTCTTTTTCTTTAGGAGTAATTACTTCTTTCTTAGGTTTTATCTCTTCACGTTTTTCAGTAATTTTAGAATCTTGTTTAGGTTTTATAATTGGGGTTAATTCTTCTATTTCTTTTTTAGGATTAGTAATTATTGGTTTTTCTTTTTCTTCAAGAATTTCAATTGGTTCTTGTTTGGTATTTTCTATCACATTCTTTTTAATAGTAACTGGAGTTTTATCAACGGAGATAGGAATAACTATTTCCTTTTCTTGAGATGTTTTTGATTTAATGTTTTCAACAGTGATACTTTTTTCTAAAACTGGTCTAGGTTTGAAATCAATAATTTCTGGTTTTATTTCCTTTTTTGTTTTTATTGGGGTTTGAGAATTAATAATAGGATCAATTTCAGTAATAACTTCCTTTTCAGGATTAGTACTTATAATGGGTACCTTTACCTGTTTTGTTTGATTATCTTTTTCTTGTTGGTCTTTTTCTAGTGTTTTATTTTTTTTCTTAGTTACTAGTTTTAATAACTTTGAATCTCTTTTTCCACCTTTAGCACCTTTACCACTCTCAAACATACTATCCCTCTTTTTCTTAGTTCATTATACTAAATAAATTCAAAGCCGTAAATGAAAAAGAGATATTTAGAAATTAAATATCTCACTAGCGGTCGCTTTAAAGGTTTCATTAAAGATAATTTTGTTTTTTTCATAGAGTGTAACTTTTGTGTTACTACTTAATGATTCATGAACGGTGTCTTTCATATTACCATTTTTAGGTGATATTAGTTTCATACTTTTAGAACAGGTTAATTCAATTTTTAATAATTTATTTCTTTGTTTAATTTCTATATAATAAGTATCTTTCTTTTTCTTTAGTTTTTTGAGTTTAGCCATATCATAAGTTGAAAAGCGATATTGTTTCTTATTTACTTCTATAATACCAATTATTCCTGTAAAAGAAGTTTTTAAGATAGGTATATTAGCAATAGCTAGAAAGATACTAGATTTATTAAGACTATTAGCTTCTAACCATATATATTTATTAGGAAAACTAGTACCATAATCTTTTTCGATATAACCTTTACCATTATTAAAAGATATTTTTCTGTTATATATTTCTGCATAACCATTTAATTTATGTCTTAAACTGATAACAGCATGATTACATTCCATAAAAGTTAAATAAGCAAATGGTCCCATTATATTAGGAGCATAGATACTTTTATTTATTTTAGTTAAGTCACTATATGAAATATCAATCTTTATTTTAATTGGTTCATCGATATCTACTTTAATACTATCAAATGAAAAGTAATTATCTTTTATTTTAATAGAGAAAGGATCATTACTATAGGTAAAATCTTCTAATTTATAGTTAATATAGTAAGATCTGTTTTTAATATTATCGATTATTTGAATAAAAGATGATTCTTTTTCTTTGGTTTTAGAAACCCCAACAATAAATGAAATCGAGTATTTTAAATCTTCGGTTACTAGTTTGAAATACCAACCTTCAAAGTAATTGTTTTTCTTTTTAATACCATGAAATAATTCTTGTTTAAAAATTTTATCTTTATAACTTAAATTCATATTTTCTCCTTTAATATTAAAATTATATGATTAATTTTCTTTTTTTTGACTAATATGGTTTATTGTGTTAGAATATAACAGATTTTAAACGATTAAAAGAGGAGGTTTTAAAATGAGTACTATAACTTCATATCAGCTACAAAATATGGCGGGAAGTTTTTTTCCATCTGAATTAGATTTAGGTAATTCTGTTTTACCTAATAAAATAGCAGAATTGTCAACTGAGAAACAGAAAAATATAATTGAATTTATTGATTTGGTGAAGGATAGAGAGGATTATTTTGAAATTAAAAAATGTTTAGGAAAAATTGATCTAAATTTCTTTTTAAAATATAGTCATGTATTTAAAAAAGTTCTGTCTGATTCTGAAACTTGTGACAATTTACCTGAATTTTTGGTAAATTCATATCAAATTTGGCAACACTGTAGATCGATTCCTTATAGGGTAATACGTGATGATATGTTAAAAACTTCTACAGAAAAAGATATAGATCAGTCTATTACTAATATGGAAATTGTTAAAAAGGATTTAGAAAGTGAAAATAGTGGGTTTCTTAAAGCGGCAATTAATTATTTTGAAGAAAAGGAAAGCTTAAAGAAAACAGGTTATTATATCGAGATATATGATTGTGAGTTAGCCTCGCTACCTACTATTTTATTGAACCATAATGCTAGGGCCTTTTCTTATTTAAATCAACATAAAAAAAGAAGACAGCGAAATGAAGTGTATAAAATTAATGGGAGCAAACCAGCAATCTATACTCAGTGTTTAAAGAAAAAAGCTATGTCAGTTCAAAATAATCAAAAGTAATAAATAGTAAAATAATATAGAGGAGGTAATTTAATATGTATTTAACAATGAAGAAAATTTTGGAAAATGGTAATATTAAATCAGCAGAAAGAAAAATAGATTATTATATTGGTCCTCCGGACTCTAGAGAAAAGCTTAAAAACTTATGTAGAGTTTTATTAACAGATAAAAATAAACATATAATTGGAAATAGTGATTTTACGAGATTAGATATATTTGAAGTTATCTTTTATTCTTCTTTATTAGAGGAAGTTGTAACTGAATCGAAGGATGTACTACAAGATGTTAAAAGAATTAGTGAAATATATGGAATTGCTAAATCTGTTTCTGATAGTTTTTTTGATAGAACTTATATTTCTAATCTTGATACAGAAGCTATTAAACAGGCTGAAGAATATTATTGTTGGAGTTATTATTTTTTAATGCAAGAAGATAGTTTTATCCTTGAAGAAATGTCTAATGCTTTTGATAGTAGAACTGGTAAGAAAAAAGAATCTATACATGTTGAAAAAATGAAAAATTTGATTAAAGATAATTTAAAACAGTTTGGGAGAGATAGTTTTAATAGAGGTTATGAAGGATTTAATAGATCTATTTCTAATTATAAAACTGGAGAGAATTATAGTTATGTATTAGAAAATAAAAGTATTCAGAGAAGAAGAAGAATGTGATATAAACAATTTTAAACTATTAGATATAATAATGATGCGTAATACTAATAATAAATTAAATAGTTTTAAATATTATTTTTCTCTAAAACTATTCTTTATACTCTTCATATGCCAATAGGTTGAATAAATAATACTAATGGTTAATGATAGAATAAAGCCCCACATACCGATGTTTAAAAATAGTAGAATAAACAGACTAATACTTCTTAGAATAGTTGATTTTAAAGATATATTAAATGTTTCTTTGGCTTTTCCCATTGCTTGCATCGTACTTGATAGTGGGGTTTGTAGATAATGAAGTAAAAATACAGGAGCTAAGAAGCGAATATAATTTACTCCTTGATCGGTTTGATAGATTAAGTTTAAAAAGAAACTTGGAAATAGAAAGAATAATATAGTAGCAGGGATTCCTATTAATAATGAAAATAGGATTCCCTGTTTTAATTTTGATTTAGTATATTCGTAATTATGATTACTATAGTTTTTAGAAATAACAGGTATTAGGGCTTGTGATATAGCATTGGTGAAAAAACTAGGTAATAGTAAGAGGGGCATTACATACCCGCCAATAATTCCATATTCGTTAACGATATAAGAGTTTGAATAACCAATAGTAGTTAAGACAAAAGTAATAATAATTGGTTCTAAGAAATAACCAATATTACCAATTAGACGACTTCCAGTAGTAGGAATCGAAATATCTAAGATGTTTCTTACTGACTCATGATTTGGTTTTAAATCACTTTTTCTTATACTTACGTTTTTAGGCATAAATAATAGTAAAATAAAAATACTTGATAATTCACTTATCATATTTACTAAGATTAGGAAACTAACGGCATAGACAATGCTTTTATCCATTAGAGTAGGTATTACTAAAACAATTAAGATTAGGCGAATAATCTGTTCGATAACATGACTAACGACATGCGGAAACATTCTCTGTTTACCAAAAAAATAACCTCTTAACATATTAGATAAAGCTTCAAAAGGTAATACTAAACTAATAGCTAAGATAGGTAAATAACAACGAGGATCTTTTAGAAAAGTATTAGCTAATAATGGTGCAAATGCGATTATAACAATCATTAAAATAATATTAGTAATAAAAATAATAGGAAGACTAGAGAAAACTAACTTCTTATTATTATGTTTTTCTTCACTTACTAATTTAGATATAGAAATAGGAAGACTTAATTGCGACATACTCATAAATAATGAAAAAGTAGGAAAAATTAACATATATAAGCCAATTCCTTCTAAGCCCACCAAACGAGTCATTACTATTTTTATAATCATACCTAAAATTTTGGTGATAGCGCCACCAATCATTAGAATAATCGTCGATTTTATAAATTTTTCTTTATTCATATCATCATCTCACTTCCATTTTATGTCAATACTAGAGAAACTAGCATTAAAAAACTTTCATTAAAACACGTTTTAATATATAATGAGTGTAGGGTGAGGAGTATGGGGATATATTTTTCTAGTGCGGATGAATTATATAAGAGATTAACTCCTGCACTACGTCTTAAAGTTAGAGAATTTAAAAAAAGTCATATTCGTATGATAAGTGAAGAAGATGTATGGTTGTATTTAAAAAATAGAATATGGAAAAATAAAGTTGATTTATCACTAGCTGAAATGGTTAATGATATTTTAAATGTTAAAAGTATAGATGTTTTAGAATATAGATCATTCAATTCAACAGAAGTTATTTAGGGGATGATATTTAATGAGAAATGAAGATTTTTTTACAATAGATGATTTAGTAGAAAAGGCAAGTGCTTATATTACTGAAGAAGATAAATTGAAAAAGCTCCATACTGCTTATGAGTTTGCGGATAAGATGCATAAGGGTCAGGTGCGTAAAAGTGGTGTTCCTTATGTAGAGCATCCTTTAAATGTGGCGATTGTTTTAACCGAAATAAAGGCTGATTTACCTACTTTAATTGCGGCTTTATTACATGATGTAATCGAAGACTGTGATTGTGAAAAAGAAGAAATAGATGAGATGTTTGGTAATGAAGTTGGATATTTAGTATATGGAGTTTCTAAATTAGGAAGAATAAACTTTTCAACAGAAAATGAATATTTAATTGATTATTATAAGAAAATAATTGTAGGTATGAGTGAAGATGTTAGAGTTATTATTATTAAATTAGCCGATAGACTTCATAATATGAGAACCCTATGGGCATTACCAGAAGTTAAACAAAAGAAAATAGCTAAAGAAACATTAGAGATTTTAGCACCAATAGGGGATCATTTAGGTATTCATAAAATTAAAAGTGAATTAGAAGACTTATCACTTCGTTATTTAAAACCAGATGTTTTCTATGATGTAGTCGAAAGGTTAAATAAAACTAAAGTAGAACGCGATAATACGGTTAATGAAATGCTTAAGTATGTTACTAATTTACTGACAGATCACGGAATAAATCATGATATGAAGGGTAGAGCTAAAAGTATTTATAGTATTTATAATAAACTTAATAAAGGAAGAAAATTTTCAGATATTTATGATTTATTAGCTCTTAGAATAATTGTTAATACGGAGCAGGAATGTTATTTAGCTTTAGGAATTATTCATTCTAAGTTTAAACCGATTCCTAAACGTTTTAAA
>CAYRDW010000047.1:0-8676 GCA_964423215.1 uncultured Muribaculaceae bacterium | reverse complement strand
TTTATTAGTTGCTTTAGTCTTTATTAGACTTTCAATATATTCATGAGCTTCCTTGTCTTTTTCTGGTATCATAGTATTTATTACTATTAGTTGATTATTAGTTTCATGTAAATTTACTCTATATTCTTCTAATAAACCTTCATTGTTTTTAGAGTAGTCTGCTAACTTTTTGTATTTATCTGTTATCTTATCTGCCTCATTTTGTTGTTTTAATATAAACATTCCTATACTACAGAATAACCCTAATAGTATCATTAGTGTTAAAAAATCATAGTTGAAATACCAATTAGTTATTGGATTTCTAAATATTAATATTGATAAAGTTGTTATTATTAGTACTATTATTATGTGAATACCTTTATTTTCTGCTAGGTTTTTATTTACTAGCTTTTTTATTGATTCTTCCTTTTGCAATACAAATATATAGCAAAGTAAAGATATGCAAAAATTTATTTCTATTGTATCTTTGGCTATTATTAATCCACTTATGCTGAATATCTTTAAAATCATAGATAGAAAAACGGCTATAACTACCTCTGAACTTAACATTAATAAAAATAACACAAAGCTTACTACTATTGTTTTATTTAATCTTTCTTTAAATACAATTTTACTAAATAAAATCATTAAGATATAAGATATTAGACCTTTTATTAAATTCTCAGTTAGTAGGTTACTAAATACTGTTAAAATTGAAAAAAACATTATAGATAATATTATTTCTTTTTTTGTTTGTCGATTATTATTCGACAATATTTTTTTTATAATCATATATGTGAAAAGCCATAATATTAATCCACACGCATATAACCTAATGTATTCCATTTTTTTCACCCTTTTTTACTTTTCCTTAATAATACCATATTTTTCCAAAATATGACATAAAAAAAATAACTATTGATAGCTATTTTATCTATTCGTCTACTAAATGTAGGTTTTCTAACAGTATTCCTGTTCCCTCTGCTACATTTGTTAAAGGGTTGTCCGAGATAAAGACAGGTACTTTTAATTCATCTCTTAGTTTTGATACCATTCCTTCTAGTAAGGCTCCACCACCTGTTAAAATAATACCTTTTTCTGCAATATCTGCTGAAAGTTCAGGTGGAGTCTTTTCTAAAACACCTTTTACGCAAGTAATAACTTTTTTAAAATCATCTTTAATTGCTTCCGCAACATCATGAGAGTTGACTTTAATAGTCTCTGGTAAACCTGTAGATACACCTCTACCAATTACTTCTATTTCTTTTTTCTCTTTACCTTTTAATACGGTACCTATTCCTGTTTTAATATTCTCTGCTGTCTTTTCTCCAATTATTACTTTATATTTATCTTTAATAAAATTAATTATATCTTCATCAAAACTATTACCGGCTATTTTTATTGAATCACTATTTACTATCCCTCCTAAGGATAATATAGCAACATCAGTTGTTCCCCCACCAACATCAATTACCATGCTTCCACTAGGCTTAGAAATGTCAATCCCAGCGCCTACAGCAGCTACCTTAGGTTCTTCTTCCAGAAAAACTCTTCTAGCTCCTGTTCTTTCGGCTATTTCTTTAATAGCATTCTTTTCTACTCCGGTTATATTAGATGGACAACAAACTAAAATTCTCGGTTTAGATAAGGAAATCTTGCCAACTGCTTTTTTAATAAATTTGTTTATCATTTCTTCCATTATTTCAAAATCAGCAATAACTCCATCTTTCATAGGCCTAATTGCTTTTAGCTTTCCTGGTGTTCTACCTAACATATCTTTAGCTTCAGTTCCAACTGCTAAAACTTTTCTTGTGTTTACATCTATACATACAACACTAGGTTCATTTAATACTACACCTTTACCTTTTACATAAATTAATATGTTAGTTGTACCTAAATCTATTCCTATGTCTCGCACTTTATCACATCCTATGTTTCTTCCTTTAATTTTAAATACTTATTCTTTGTAGATTGTCCACCTTTTATATGTCTTGTTTCTAAATGATTTTGAAAAATTAAAGAAATATCTTTATATTTATCAATATCTATTTCTAACAATCTTTCTTTTACATCTTTATGAACTGTACTTTTACTAATATTAAACTTCTTAGCTGCTTCTCTAATTGTACACTTAGTAGCAATAATATAATCAGCTATTTCTTTTACTCTTAAAATAATTGCTTTATTCATAGAAACCCTCTTTCTAGTAAAGTATATTTTTACTAGTTGGGTTTATGAATATCACTGAGCTATTTCTGCTAATTTTTTTCCATAATAGTTTTCTGGATTAACAATTTGACCTTTAATGGTTAATTCAAAATGTAAATGATTATTAAGTTCTTTATTTAATTCACAAGTACCACTTTTACCTATAGTTTGTCCTGCTGTTACTTGATCACCTTTTTTTACTGCTGTTTCACTAAGACTTTGATATACACTTATTATTTCGTTATTATGTCTTATAGTAACAGTTTTACCTAGTAACTCTTTGTTATCTACTTCAATTACTTCTCCATCTAAGATACTTACAACATCAAAAACATCATCTTGGGTATAATCTATACCAGTATTTTGAAGATAAGTATTTTCATGATAAATAATAGAGTTTTGTTGATCCTGATCTTGTCCCTTATAATCATAGTAATTTTTACCTATTTTTACATTTTCACTAGTATAAGGTTTTAATACTATTACTTCCGTATTAATAACTGGCACATACTCATCTAGGATTGCTCCTGATACATAAGTATATTCCCTTTCATCAGTTTGGGAAGACGTCATTCTTAGAGTTACTGCTAAACCTAAGACTACAGCTACTGCAAATACTGAAAAAACTACTGGTAATACAAATGGTTTTAATACTAATTTCTTTTTCATCTTTTCTCACCTCATTTAAAGTTTGAACAAATTAAAAAGAATTATACAAAAAATTATAATATTTTTGTAGATAAGTAAAACTCATATAGAAAAGATGTTACTAATTGAATTAGAGAAATAGCAATTAGGAAGTAGATTACTCGAGCTTGGATAACTCTATTTTTTTTAAATATTTGATTTATATTTATAGAATCTAAAGACCATATTACTATTATACCAACTATTATATATAAAAAGAATTTAACACTCATCTATTTCCTCCTTATTATTTTCATAATCTTCAATCATTTTTAAACGATTATTATGTCTATCAATATTTGAATAATTTGTTTTTAAAAACATATCAATAATATCTAGAGCTTTATAGGTTAACATTGATCCATCTAAGGCTAAGATATTGGCATTATTATCGAATCTAGTTAATTTAGCTTGTCTAACACTATCTACTTTAGCACAGCGAATACCTTTTACTTTATTACAGGCAATTGATATCCCAATACCAGTACCACAAATTACTATTCCATAATCAATATCTTTATTTATTATAGATTTACCTATTTTAAAAGCATATTCTGGGTAATCGACTGATGAGATAGAATCACTACCATAGTCAATTACTTCATAGCCTTTCTTTTTTAAGTGCTTTTCTATTTTTGTTTTTAGTTTGTAGCCACCATGATCATTAGCTAAGCCAATTTTCATATAATCACCTCATTATAGTGATTATTATACCACAAACTAGTCTTTCTATCTATTGTTCTATAAAAAAAATAAAGCTTAGGCAGCTTCATCTTCTTTTGAAAATCCATATTTTTGATTAAATTGTTCTACTCTACCAGTCTTAGAAGCTCTAGTTTGTTTTCCTGTATAAAAAGGATGACATTTAGAACAAACTTCAACATGGATATCTTTTTTAGTAGACATTACATTAAACGTTTCTCCGCAAGCACAATTTACTGTTGCTTCGATCATTTCTGGATGAATTCCTGTTTTCATATAATACACTCCTCCCATTCCTAGATAATTATCTAGTTATATTTGAGCTTTTTCTTCGCCATGATTACATTTTTAACCATAGTAATTAAATGCTAGTTTAGTATAACAAAAGTTTTATAAATTGTCTAGAGTTTTTATATTTAATAACGTTGTTTTTTCTTTATTTTGTTAATTAAAATTACTTGCTTTTATTATTTGATCCATAGAATTTTTGATACTTATTATGATCGTTAATTTTAGATTTAACGGGACCATCATATTCTTTTATTTCAGCTATACCGTCACTGTAGTATCTTGTTTGGGTAGTTATTCCCCAAGACACATTTTCCAGAACTGGTAACCCTAAATTTTGATTTACCAGTAAATCTTTGGTTCTGAATCCACTTGAATATGTGTCAAGCGTTTCCCCGGTTGAATTTTCTTTCAAACAGTCATCATTATTATATACTGTATATTTTGTATCTTCGCCATCCCAATATACACCTACTATTTCCCTATCAGGCAGTTGTGTTCCTTGACTTCTTGGTAACTCTTCATAATTATCCAAATTTAACATATTTTTTCTCCTCTTTTCTATGCCTAATATAATAGTATTTATATCTAGAAGTGTTAATATTTTAAGGCTTTTTTGTTTTTTTATTAACGGTCTTATTTAATCTTTTTTAGTATTTCTTTGGCTATAGCTTTATAACCGTCTATATTTGGGTGTATATCAGCTGGATTGGGAAGAAAATCACGGTTTTTCTTAAATAATTGATAGTTAGAAATATAAGTAGCTTTGTACTTTTTAGCTAGAGTGTTATATTTATCATCGATATAACTAAATAGTTGATCTAAATCTTTTTCACTAGTATTAAAGAGAAAAGGAATAGGGTTATAATAACCAACTATTATTAGTTTGTTTTTGGCATATTTTCTTACTTCTTTAAGACAATTATCAAGATCAGGTATTATTCCATCAATTATAAATTTATAACTTGAAATATCATTTATATTTAAATTTCTTTTATCAATATGATTTAGAAAGTCATTAGCTCCAATTGAAATAGTTGTTAGTTCTGATTCTCTTAAATCCTTTTTTATATCATTATAGTTATTTAACTGCTGGATTATATCTTCGGTCTGATAACCACTTTTTGTATATTTTTTAGTATAGGACTTTAGCTTATCTTTTTCTTTTAATGATTCCGCTACAAAATCAGGATAACCATAACTGATTTCTCCATAGGGATTTTTTCCTTCAGCTAAAGAGTCTCCTAGTGCTATATAATTAATTTGATCTGTTATAGATAAACGGTAAATAATAAAAACACTGAAAATAATACTGATAAGTAACATTAATGATTTTTTCTTTTTCATAATACCTCCAAAATAAAAGAATAGATTTCTCTATTCTTATTATATTGATTTACTTATTAATTTAGAATAATCATTTAAGCTTTAATTATCTTTCAATTAGTTCAATAGTAGCTCCAACATCAGTTAGTTTTTCAATGATATTTTCATATCCTCTTAAAACATGTTCAACATTATGAACTTCCGTTGTTCCTTTAGCTAAAAGTCCTGCTAAAACTAAACAAGCTCCAGCTCTAAGATCGGTAGCTGTTACTACTGAACCAGTTAATTTTGTTTTACCAGATATTTTAATTGAACGATTATTTGTTTCAATATTAGCTCCCATTTGATTTAAATAGGGAACATTTTGAAATCGGTTTTCATAAATAGTTTCTTCTAAAACTGATATTCCTTCACATTGAGTTAATAGTGTCGTTATTGGTTGTTGCAGGTCAGTTGCGAAACCTGGGTATCCTAAAGTTTTAAGTTTAACTGGTTTCATATTTTCGGTTTTTGATGTAATAACATAATCAGGTCCTACTTCTACTTCTACACCCATTTCTTTTAGTTTTAAGATTAACATTTCTACATGTTCGGGAATAATATTATCTACTTTTAATCTGTTACCAGTTAATGCACCAACGATAATATAAGTTCCTGCTTCAATACGATCAGGAATAACTTCAGTATAACAGCCTTGTAGTTTTTCAACACCTTGAATACGAATCTCACTTGTTCCAGCACCAGTTATTTTAGCTCCCATATTATTTAGAAAGGTAGCTACGTTTACTATTTCTGGCTCCTTAGCGGCATTTTCGATTATAGTCTCACCTTTGGCTTTAACCGCTACTAACATAGTATTGATAGTAGCGCCAACACTTGGCATATCTAAATAGACATGTGCCCCTTTTAATTCTTCAGCATCTATTACATATTTGTCGTCTTCTTCTACGATGGTAGCTCCTAGAGCTCTAAACCCTTTTAGAGTTTGGTCGATAGGACGTGCCCCAATTGAGCATCCGCCTGGGAAATACATTTCAACATGTTTATACTTTCCTAATAGAACAGCCATGAAATAATATGAAGCTCTTAGTTTTTTAGAAATAGCTTCAGGGATTGGTTTATTAACAATCGTACTAGGATCGATTATAATGCTCTCACTGGCTCTTTTTACATCAGCACCTAGATATTCTAGAATCTCTGCTAAAGCGTCAGTATCGGTTATTTCTGGTACATTACAGATGGTTACTTCATCATCCGCTAAGATAGCTGCTGGTATTAAGGCAACTGATGCATTTTTAGCACCACTAATACGAATTGTTCCTGTTAAGGGTTTGTCCCCTTCTATTTTTAATATTTTCATTTTTACCTCCCGTAGTCTCTATTATATTGTATTAATCACCGCTAGATGGGTTCATAAATATTTTAACTTTTTCAGTGACTTTAGCCTTAATAGCCTTCTCACCACTAGCTATTATTTTTCTTGGATCATATTGATTTGGATTGTTTTTTAGATATTCTTTTAATGCTTCAGTCCAAACAAGTTGTAATTCAGTATTAATATTTATTTTACTAATACCTGATGATATAGCCTTTTTTATTTTATCATCTGGAATTCCAGTTCCACCATGAAGAACAAGAGGTATACTTAAAACTTCGTTTATCTCTTGCATCGTAATAAAATCTAAATTGGGCTCACCCTTATATAATCCATGAACACTACCTAAAGCAGGTGCTAATGAATCAATACCTGTTTGTTTTACTAAAATCTTACATTCATCTAATCTAGCATTAGTAGCACTACTAGTTATGTCATCTTCAGTTCCACCAATATGACCGATCTCAGCTTCTACTGTTACATCTTGTTTATGAGCATAGTCAACTACTTCTTTGGTTATTTTAATATTTTCTTCTAATTGATATTTTGAGGCATCAATCATAACTGAAGTAAAGCCAGCATCGATTGCTTCTTTACAACTATTAAAACTACTACCATGATCAAGATGTAAACATACTTTAGTTTCAATCTTTAAATCTTCAATTAGACCTTTAACCAAATTAACTACTGTTTTATATCCACCCATATATTTAGCAGCACCTTCACTTACTCCTAATATAACTGGTAATGATAATTCATTCATCTGTTCTAAAATATACTTAGTCCATTCTAAATTATTAATATTAAACTGTGGAATAGCTATATATTTTTCTTTGGCTGTTAAAAGAATTTCTTTACTGTTTATAAGCATTTATATCACCTAAAGTTATTATATTATAAATCTTAGGTTTTTTCAAAATAAAAAGGCCTTTATGACCTTGTAGACAGTAAAGATTTTAAATTAAATAGGAAATTCCCAGAATTAAGAGAATAATACTACCTATGGTAGTAGCTAAATCACCAAAACGATTAACTAATCTTTTACCAAGACTTACTCCTAGATAAGTAAATATACTACTTATAATCGCAAATATTAAACTACATAAATAGATATTGTTTTCTAAAGCACTAAAAGCGATACCGACACTGAAACTATCAATACTAACAGTTAAAGCGAATAAACAAACTGATATGATACTAGTTAATACTTTTACTTTTTCATCTTTTTTTAAAGAAATAAGCATTTCAATAGCTAAACTAATAAAGATTACTCCTACTAAAAGATTTGATACGATAGGAACTAGTTTTAAAATAGTCATTCCTAATGTATAACCGATAATAGGCATAAAGAAATGAAATATACCTACCATGATACTCATAATATTATTTATCTTTTTAGGCATATCCAATGTTCCATATATTAGCGCTAATGAAAAAGCATCCATGCTAAGACCAAGAGCGATTAATAGCACTAGAAATAAAGACATAAAAAAACCTCCTATATTATCATATTAGAAGGTTGTACTGGGTATGTTAGTTTTTATTAAAAGTATTTATCAATAATTTCTTTAATGAAAAATTTGTATTCGACTTCGGTTTTCTCTTCTGTTTCTTCGGCTTCTAATAAACATAATGGAGGAAATAAAACACACCACCAATTATTACCTTTACCATTACCTAAAGTTACTACTAAAGAGTCATAATAACCTTCAGGATAAGTTACACCCTTATATATTTTCTCTGGGAAATAATTTAAACCATAGTTCATAGTATATTTCTGATCCGTCATATTATTTTTCAGAGTATTACTAACTAACTCATTATAATGAGGTATTCTTGACTCTAATACTTGTTTAGCCTCTGATAAGTTAGAAGTCTCTTTTAAGTCATTATATAAGTGAGTCTGAATATTATCTCTTACTAGAGTCTTTACTTGTTGATCTGCTTCTTTATCACTATTAGCTATTACCCGAAAACGAATTGCTTCTTTGGGAATAATTAACTCTTTTTCTTCTTTATCTAAAAATACTGTTAAGGCTATAAAACCAATTATGATTATTAATATTTTCTTCATCTTTATCACCCTTATATTTTAATGATGATAGGATGGT
>CAYRDW010000046.1:0-8742 GCA_964423215.1 uncultured Muribaculaceae bacterium | reverse complement strand
AATATTGATGAGTTAAGAGATTATGAAGAATTAATTAGGGGGTTAAATATTAGTAGAGAAAATCAAAGAAATATTTGATGATTTGAAACAAGATCATACTATAATTATCATAACTCATAAAAAAGATGTTATGAAAATCGCTGATAAAATAATAGTTTTAAATAAAGGAAAAATAGTTGGTGAAGGTACTCACAATCATCTCATGAAAGATAATGCTTACTATCTTGATTTACAACTAAATAATTATTCAAGTTCTAATAAACAAATGCCTGAAGATATAATTTAAATAGAAGTTATAAAAAAACAGACAAGTCTCTAAAAAAGTATGTTATAATCATGTATAGAATAAAGAGGTGAAAAACATGATTAGTTTTTTTAGAGATTTTTTAGATGGACCTATATATTTAATACTAGTAGTAGTTTGTATAATCTTAATTATGGCTATTATTGGCTTTATCATGGAACGTAAGAAATTTGAGAAAGAAGAACGTAATAGGATAGCTGTTGTCGGTGGTGAAGTTACGCCAATTAAAGCAGTAAATGCTAGACAAGTAATAATCGAAAAACCTGATGATCTAGAAGAAAAACATCCTATCCATAATTCAATAACTAATCCCGAAGAAGATTTAAAAAGAGATAGTACTTTTACTATCGATAGTAATGAAGTTAAAGTACCAGAAGTGGTTACTGTAAGTGAACCAGTTGAAGAGATAAAAGTCGAAGATATAACACCTGTTGTAGATTTTGGTATAACTGATAATGTTACTGTCGAAACACCAAATGATACTACATCATAAACCTTTACTATCTATATTCTTTTTTGATATAATTATAAATGTAAATAGGGAAGGAAGATAAAAATGACATTAGATAATATAATTATGATTGGTAAGAAAATTATCGATATTTCACTTGTATGGCTAATCTTTTACTATGTTTTAAAAAACATTAGAAACAATGTAAAACTAACTCTTCTATTTAAAGGGGTAGCCATCGTATTAATTTTAAAAATAGTTAGTGACTTTTTAGGATTAACCACTATTGGGTTACTATTAGAATATGTAATGATGTGGGGACCATTAGCTCTAATCATCATCTTTCAACCAGAGATTAGAACTGTATTAGAACAGTTAGGAAGAACTCAATTATTAGGTCGTCATAAAGTGTTAACAGTTGATGAACGTGAACATTTAGTTTATGAAATAATTCAATCTGTTGATTATTTAAGAAAAGCACGTATTGGTGGTTTAATTGTTTTAGAACGAGATACCAGTCTATTAGGTTATATTGAAAAAGCTAAAAAAATATATGCTGATTTATCCAGTGACTTATTAATTTCTATCTTTTTCCCAAATAACCCATTACATGATGGTGCTGTTATCATTCAAGGAGATAGAATCAGTTGTGCTGGTTCCGTATTACCAACTAGTAACAGTTCTAAAGTAAATAAAAAATTCGGTACTCGTCATCGTGCCGCTTTAGGTATTACTGAAGAAAGTGATGCGATCAGCATCGTAATTAGTGAAGAAACTGGAAGAATTTCAATCGCTATCAAAGGAGAATTATTCTATAACTTATCACTTGATGATGTAAGAATGATGTTGATCGATGAACTTCGTCCAAAACAAGAAGATGAACTACTTGATGAATTAGATGAGGAAGATATTTATGAAGAAAATATATAGTTTTTTTAGAAAAATCCTACTGTTTTTTGATAAATGGTTAATAACTCCTGTTACCAAAGGAATATTAACAGTTAGTGATTATAATAAAAATAATGGTCGTGAATTAGAAAAATTTATTAATAAAAAACAAACGTTAATCGTTCTATCTCTAATATTTGCTTTTGTAGTATTCTTTATAATCGATCAAAATTCAAATGCAATTATTAATAAACAAGCAGAGATATTATATAATCAACCAGTAGTAGCCGAATATAATCAAGAAGCATATGTAATTGAAGGTTTACCTACAACTGTTGATATTACTTTAATTGGTCGAAAATCAGATTTATATCTAGCTAAACAATATCCTGTAAATAACGTTTCTGTTGATTTAAGAGGATTAAAACCAGGTAGTCATAAAGTATCATTAAAATACAATCAAAGACTATCTTCAATCGATTATAAGATAGATCCATCATCAGCTACGATAGTTATCTATGAAAAAGTATCAGAAACTAAAGAATTAAGTTATGATGTCTTACATAGAGATAATCTTGATAAAAAACTAGTAATTCAAAACGTTGATTTAAGTCGTAATGATGTTATTATCAAAGGTGCAGAATATAAACTAAAACAAGTAGCAACAGTTAAAGCCTTAGTAGATATTAATAATATTAGTAATCCCACTGCTGGTACTGTAACTTTAAATAATATTCCTTTAATAGCTTATGATGAAACCGGAAATATTGTTGATGTAGAGATTGTTCCTGATAAAATAGATGCTACTATAAAAATAGCTTCTCCTAGTAAAGAAGTAGATATAAAAATAATTCCTAAAGGAAATGTTGTCTTTGGTAAATCAATTAAAGATATTACCCCAACCCTTTCTAAAGTTACTCTTTATGGAGATAATGATATTCTAGAAGGAATTAATTCTATTTCTATTGAAATAGATGTATCTAATCTAGCCGCTGATAAAAATTATAATGTTAACTTAAAGAAACCTTCAGGAGTTAGAGATATTAGTTCTAAAACAATAGGTATAAAAGTCACACTAGATGAAGTTGTTACTAAAGAGATACAAGGTGTAAGTATCACCCCAATTAATCTTGCTGAAGGCTTAAAAGTTAATGCTGCATCAGCTGAAGATGACGCTGTAACAGTTATTGTTAAAGGAAGTAGTGCAGTAATTGAAGCATTAGATATATCAACAGTCTTAGCTAATGTAGATTTAGCTAACTATGGTGTTGGTATTCATGAAGTAGAAGTAAAAGTATCAGGTAATGATGTTAGATTAACTTATGAGACTAAAACCAAAAAAGTTAAAGTAAAAATAATTGAAAAATAAAAAGGAGTATATATGAGTAATTATCAAAAAACTAAAAAACAAATAGTTTTATCTATTCTGGGAATAGTATCATTAGTATTAGTAACAGTCGGAGTAACATATGCAATATTTACCTATACTAAATTAGGAGAAACAGAGAATACTATTACTACGGGAACATTAAAATTTCTTTATACTGAAAATAGTGGAATAGGTAATGGTATTAGTATAACTAATGCTTTACCAGTAAGTGATACAATTGGTAAAAATTATGCAACTGAAGGTTATGTTTTTGACTTTAAAGTAGAAGGAACTAATACAGGTGTTGATCCTATTGGTTATGAAGTAACTTTAAGAAAAAAAGCTAATAGTACTTTAACCGAAAGTGCCGTAAAAGTATATTTAACTGATATGACAGGTGGAACGGAAACATCTATTGTAGAACCAGTACTATATAGTAAATTAACTAAAACTACAGTTGATGTTGGAACAAATATCGAAAAAACTCTATACCAAGGTAGTGTTGCTAGTGGTGAAGTAGCATATTTAAAAAACTTTAGATTAAGAATGTGGATTGATGAAAGTTCAGACTTTAGCGATGAAAAACTAAATAATCAAACATTTGTAGCTACTATTAACGTTTATGCTAACGCTAATGTTGTAAGTGAGCCATCAACTCCAGCATACGAGTCATATAGAGTAGGTGAAGCTGTAACAGCGATTGATGGAAGCAAATGGCATGTTTTAAAAAATAGTGATTCACTTAGTGATAAGGTAGTATTATTTTCTGATTATAATCTAAATGCTGATGGTAGTTATAATACAACTTGCCAAGGTTCACAAGATGTTGATGGATCATATATCTGTAGTCCTTTAGCTTTTGACACAGAAGATCAACCATATTACGATGAAACAGATAGTGCTAATATTGGTTACTTTATAAAAAATACCTATTTACCAAAATTACAATTAGCATTAGGTAGTTCTACTACTGCTACACTTCCAACAGCCGAACAAATAGCTGAAGCTGATGATCAATTCTTTGAAGATGGAAGTACGTATATAAATTCTAAATGGCTAACTACTACTAATTACTGGACAACAACTATTTCTGGTTATGACCAATCTTTATGGAATATGTCTGGAAGTTCTTCTACTATTTATAGTAGTTCACCATCAACAGACTCAAGAATCGGTGTTAGACCAGTTATTACTACATTAAAAACTAACTTAGTAAAATAAACAAAAAGAGTTCCCTAGTAGGGAACTTTTTTATATTTATCCTTAAGAACCATTATACATCCTTAAAAGGTTACTAAAGAATTATTCAAAATCATCAAATAGTAAACTGATATTAACAATACCAGCTATTCCAACAAGTACATAGACAATTCTGGTCATTACATTTTCGGCACCAAATAAGGTAGCAACTAGGTTAAAATCAAATAGTCCAATTAATCCCCAGTTTAGAGCACCTAGAATTGTTAGCACCAAACATACTTTTTGTAGTGTTTGCATAATGTTCCTCCTTTTTCGAATTTCTAGTATTAGGATAAGCAATAAAAGTTAAATTATTCATGAATATTGAAATTTTTAATCCATATAATTAAATGAAAGATAATTGAGGTGGAAAATGAAAAAAAAGATTATATTTTTATTTATGATTTTGAGCATACTAGTAACAGGATGTTTTGGGATTGGGAAAAAGGATGTTGTAAAAGATTTAGAAAAAAAATACAATAATTTAAAATCTTATAAAGTTACAGGCGAGTTAGAAATCATTAATAATGAAGACATTTACAACTATGATGTTAAAGTAATTTATCAAAAGAAAGATAAGTTCTATGTCAGTTTAAAAAACAAAGCTAATAATCACGAACAAATAATTTTAAAAAATGAAGATGGTGTCTACGTACTTACACCTTCACTTAATAAAAGTTTTAAATTTCAAAGTGATTGGCCATACAACAATTCTCAAACTTATCTAATTGGTTCAATAATTAATGATATTTTAGATGATGACAAAAAAAGTATTACTGAAGATGATAATTATTACTTAATAACTACTGATGTAAACTATCCAAATAACAGGAGACTAGTAAAACAAATAGTTAAAGTTGATAAAGATCTAAATCTAAAAGAAGTTAAAGTAGTAGATGACAATGGTATTGAACAAATGAAGATGACATTTATGACAATTGAAACTAATCAAAATGTTGATTCTAATACTTTCAATTTAGATAAAATAATGGAAAGTAATCAATCAGATACAAATACTTCCTGTACTACAGGTAAAGATTGTGAACCTAATACTTCAACTAATGCTGGAATAGATGATGCTGAAACTAGTGCTTTAGAAGATACTGTCTATCCATTATATATCCCAACCGGTACCACGCTATCATCAGAAGAAAAAGTCCAAAAAACTGGTGGCGAAAGAATTATTATGTCCTTTGAAGGAGAAAAACCGTTCCTACTAGTTGAAGAAACTTCTAGTATTGAAGAAGAGTTTTCGATTATTCCTACTTATGGAGAACCATATTTACTAATTGATACGGTTGGAGCATTAACAGATAGTTCAATTACTTGGAGTAGTAGCGGAGTAGATTATTACATAGTTTCAGATGTAATGAGTCAAGATGAATTAGTAGATATAGCTAGAAGTATTACCGTTATACCTAAATCAAAATAATTAAAGAAGAGAAATCTTCTTTTTCTTATGTATTGATTAATTACTAATTTAATTGTATAATACAAACAATTTGAGAGGTATAATTATGAGAAAAAAAGATAAAAAGCCAAATAAAATTAAAATTACCTTATTATATGTAACTGCTCCAATTCTAATTATCGGTTAATTAGAAAAAACAAACTCTATTATTTTAGATAAGAAAGCCTCAATAACACATGCTAAAGAAAGAGATTTTATTTTAAATGATGATTATTCTATTGAAGAAGAAGCACAATTAGTTGTTTATAGTGCTAATTTAAAAAATAAATATGAATTTATTGGCTCAACAACTGATGAATTCATAGAAGAATTATTAGAAAATGGTGTTGATGTAATAGGTACTCAGGAAATAACTAAGGACCAAGTTGAAAGTTTTGAAGAAAAGTTTGAAAATAGTGGTTCTTCCATAACTGGAGAATTAAGATATGGTGATGGTGTTATAGGATTGTTATTAAAATTTGCGAATGAAGCTAATAGTATTATCATAAATGATGCACCAGTTTACATGGAAAAGACAATCAATTTATCCTGGTTTCCTAGAAATATTGATGAACTTATTGGTGGATTAAAACAGGGAAGTCTTATGGCTAGAGTATTGAGTAGTTGTGTTATATATGAGGAAGGTATTGGTTATTTTTACCATTATAATAGTCATATTGATTATGGTGTTGAATCTATTCAAAGAAGACAAATGGAAGAAATAATAGAAGAGATAGATAAAAATAATGAAAATCTAAAATTACCAATAGTACTTACTATAGATTCAAATGCTAAACCTGATAGTGATAATATGAAGTTTTTTACAGAGGAATTAGCCAAAAGAGGTATTTATACACCGGATCTTAATGATAATACTTATAAAGGAAATCCAAAAGAAGGACCAAAACAAGTAGATTATATATTTGCTTCTAGTAACTTTGATTTCTCAACATATGACATAGATGACAATCCCAATAGTGATCATTATGCCTTAGGAGCAGTACTTAAAATAAAACGAAAATAAGAAGAGAAATCTTCTTTTTCTTTGCATTTTTTTACGAGCATGTTATAATCTATTTGTGGTGATAAACATGAAAAAACAAAAAAGAAATTATAAAACAACGACTTCTAATACTGAGGTAAGTACTCTTATTAAAATTCTAATAGGTGTCTTAATATTTTTAGGATTTACATATCTAATTACCGGTTTATTAACAGGTGAAATAAAACTTGGTAAAAAAGATAAAGATATCGTTACGGAAGCTGAAATTCAATATGAAGAAATACTAGCAGGGGAAACTCTAAATCGTACTGAAACTGATTATTATGTAATGTATTTTAATTTTACTGATAATATTGCATCTAGCTATATAACTCTAAAAGATACTTACCTAAAGAAGGAAAAGGCATTAGGTTTTTACTTAGTAGACTTAGAAAAAGGATTTAATAAAGGTTTTGTAGCACAAAATGATGAAAATACTGATAAAATTAACTTTAATAATATCTCAGAATTAAAAGTAAAAAATCCAACAATTTTAAAAATATCTAATCACAAAGTAGTTGAAAGAGTAGAAGGAAAAGATAAAATTATTAGCTTTTTAGAAGAAATCAACAAATAAATAAAAATTTGTCGATTTATTATTGACTATTAAAAACTGATATTATATAATTAAAACGTTCTGTTAAAAGATTTATGAATAAATATCTTGCATAAGAGTAAAATTTATTGTAAACTGATAACAGTCACAGTTTTAAATGGGCTTGTAGCTCAGGTGGTTAGAGCGCACGCCTGATAAGCGTGAGGTCGGAGGTTCAAGTCCTCCCAGGCCCACCATTTAGAAAATAAGATATCCTAGTTTAGGATGTTTTTTTGTTTTAAAGTATCTGTATCAAATCCAAAGATTGACATATACTATAAAAAATGATATATTTCTTTTAACAACTTTGAAAAAGAGAAGTAATATTGAAAACGTTATCAAGCGAGTTAGATATGGTGGAAGCTAACATAAACATTCAATATGAAAAACACTTTTGAGTTGCTTATGCAAAATCGTTAGAGAGTAGTGTAAGTCGGAAGTAAACCGTTACCTTATTACTTGATTCAAAGTAGGAATCAAAAGAGATCATAAATGGCTCAAACAGAAATGTTTATGATAAATTGGGTGGCACCGCGAAAGACTAGTTTCGTCCCATAGTATGGGATACGAGACTAGTCTTTTTATATAACAAATGAGAGATATGTGGTAAAATTAGTATTAATAAGGTGGAGGTAATTATGGAAAGAGAAGTAAAACTAAATGGCATTTACAAACATTTTAAAGGACATATTTATAAAGTTGTAGCGATCGCATATGATTCGGAGAATTATGATGAGGTTAATCCTGATAATAGTAGAATGGTAGTTTATCAAAATACTGCAGATACTAATGAATACTGGGTTAGACCATATGAATTATTTAACTCACTTGTTGATAAAGAAAAATATCCAAACGTAAATCAAACATATCGTTTTGAGGAGGAAAAATAAAATGACATTAAGAGAACTATTTCTAAAAATAGAAGAATATTTAGATAAAGAAATAACTATTAAAGGTTGGATTAGAAGACATCGTAAACAAAAAGAATTTGGTTTTATTGATTTTTCTGATGGTACAACATTTAAACGTATTCAAATTGTCTATGATAAGGGTACTGATGATTTTGCTTCAATCGATGCTTTAAAACATGGCAGTGCGATTAAAGTAATAGGTAAATTAATTAAATCTGAAGGAGCAGGACAGGATTATGAAATAAAGGCTAGTTCAATTACCTTAGAAGGTGATTGTAGTGATGATTATCCTCTACAACCTAAACAACATAGTCGTGAATTTTTAAGAGAAATAAGCTATCTACGTCCACGTTCTAACCTGTTTCAGGCTGTCTTTCGTGTAAGAAGTATTGCGGCGATGGCTATTCATACTTATTTTCAAGAACGAGGTTACGTTTATCTACACGCTCCATTAATAACAGCTAATGACTGTGAAGGAGCAGGGGAAATGTTT
>CAYRDW010000045.1:0-8891 GCA_964423215.1 uncultured Muribaculaceae bacterium | reverse complement strand
CATTACCATGACGAGCTATCCTTGTTGGTAGAACACAATCAAAGATATCAATTCCTCTCATAACTCCTTCAATTATATCAGAAGGTTCCCCAACTCCCATTAAATATCTTACTTTATCTTTCGGAAGATGAGGCGTACTAAACTCGATAGCAGCATACATATCTTCTTTACTTTCACCATCGTTAGCTACTCCACCAACTGAATAGCCATCAAAATCAAGTTTAACTGTTTCTTTAGCTGAATATTCTCTTAAATCAGGAAAAGCTCCACCTTGAACTATCCCAAAAAGTGACTGATTAGGGTTGTTATGAACTTCTTTACCTCTCTTAGCCCAACGAAGTGTTCTTTCCACACTATTTTTCATATAGTCATGATTAGCACTAGCTGGTGGACATTCATCAAAACTCATCGCAATATCACTATCTAATTTATTTTGAATTCCTATTGATTTTTCTGGTGTTAAAAATATTTTCGAACCATCAATATGACTTCTAAATAAAACACCTTCTTCAGTTATATCTTTTGGATTAGCTAAAGAAAAAACTTGAAAACCACCACTATCAGTAAGTATTGGTTTCTTATAATTCATAAATTTATGCAAACCACCTGCTTTATCAACTAAATCTTCACCAGGCTTTAACATTAAATGATAAGTATTAGCCAGTATTATTCCCGAACCCAGCTCATATAACTCTTCAGGTGACAACATCTTTACTGTCGCTCTTGTACCTACCGGCATAAACATTGGCGTATTCTCTTTCCCATGATTAGTCTCTAAAACTCCTCTACGGGCTTTGGTATCTTTATCTTCATGTAATAATGTATATTTTACTTTCATAATTAATTTCCCTTCTATAATTAAAATTTTATCAGCATGCTATCCCCAAAAGAAAAGAAACGATACCTTTCCTTAACCGCTACCTCATAGGCATTTAAAATATTCTCTCTACCCGCAAGAGCACTAATTAGCATAATTAAAGTTGATTTAGGTAAATGAAAATTAGTAATTAAAAAATCTATTCCCTTAATCTCATAACCAGGATAAATAAAAATATTAGTAAATCCGCTACAACTTTTAAATTTTCCATACTTAGATACAATTGTTTCAAGAACTCTAACACTAGTTGTTCCAACCGCAATAATTCTATGCCCCTTATTTCTAGTATTAGTTAAAACTCTCGCTGTTTCTTCAGTCATTTCATAATACTCACTATGCATCTTATGATCTAATATATTTTCTTCTTGAACTGGTCTAAAAGTACCTAACCCAACATGAAGAGTAACATACTCAATATTAACTTTCTTTTCTCTTATCTTATTTAGTAATTCATTAGTAAAATGAAGTCCTGCTGTTGGAGCAGCTGCACTCCCAATGTTTTTAGCATATACCGTATTATAACGACTTTGATCAGTAAGCTTTTCATGAATATATGGTGGTAATGGCATTGTTCCAAATTTATCTAAAATTTCCATTAAGATTCCCTCATATATTAATTCATATTTACGTATACCTTCTTCTCCCTCAAAAACACATTTAGCTTTAAGTAAACCATCCCCAAAACTAATAATAGTTCCGACATGAACTCTTTTAGCAGGTTTAGTTAAACATTCCCAAATATCATCTTGAATATCTTTTAATAATAAAACTTCAATAATCGCATTAGTCTCTTCTTTAACACCTATTAACCTAGCTGGTAATACTTTAGTATCATTAAGTACTAAAGTATCCCCCTCCTCTATATAATCCAAAATATCAGTAAAATGACGATGATCTATACTTTCCGTATTTTTATCCAAAACCAAAAGCCGAGAAGTATCCCTTTTCTCTAAAGGAGTCTGCGCGATTAGTTCTTCTGGTAATTCATAATTAAAATCTTCTAGTTGCATCTTATCACTTCTTTTCTATTTCTCAGTTAATTCTAATAATTCATAATACTCTATCTGATTAATAGTATCTATCATCTCTTTAATAAAACTATTAACTTGCTTTGAATCATTACTTATACCATTTTCTTTTAATTTACGATAAACAAAATCTAATATTTTGTTGCGCACTTCAATCTGTAAAGATTTATTACGAACCGCATTAATTAACTCTTGATTATTTATTATATCAAATTCTTCTTTAATAGTATCCATATTTTTATTCTTAAAATAATCTACTATTGTAAATATATAACCATCCTCAAGAGAAAGTATATTAAATCTTTTTACACCAATTAATCCCGCTAAAGTAATTATATAAATATATTTTTCCGTTTTACTTATCATTAATCCATCCACAAAACGAATAAACTCTAAAAACTTATCTTGAAAAGATACATCTAAAGTTAATATACTAGGTAAATAACGCCATTTTAAGATTCCATCATTAGCTTCTATTACTTTATGATCTATACTTATTTCCTTATTAATTTCATCAATAGCTGTTTTTAAATTAATTGTTTCCATTACATTCACTATTTTTTCCATCCCTTTTATTCTCCTTTTTAATTAAATAAATCATTTTGATAATCAATTTTTAAATGTTCATACGCAAGTGGTGTAACTACTCTTCCCCGAGGTGTTCTTTTAATAAATCCCTGTTGTAGTAAATATGGTTCATATACATCTTCAATAGTTGTTACTTCTTCACCAATTGATGCAGCTACTGATTCAATACCTACTGGACCACCATTAAACTTTTTAATTATAGCTAATAAGAATTCCTGATCGGTATTATCTAATCCTCTTTCATCTATTTTAAGACGACCTAGAGCTTTTTTAGTTATTTTAATATCTATTATCCCGTTACCATCTACTAACGCAAAATCCCTTACTCGCTTGAATAAACGATTAGCTATTCTTGGTGTCCCACGACTTCTACTAGCTAGTTCAATAGCTGCATCATCATCGATAGGTACATCTAATACTTTAGATGTTCTTTTTATGATTTTAATTAACTCTTCTTTTGTATAATATTGTAGTTTAGCAGTTATCCCAAAACGATCTCTAAGTGGTGACGTTAAATCTCCTGCCCTAGTTGTTGCCCCTACCAGTGTAAATGGTGGTAAATCAATCCTAATATTTCTAGTATTACCTTCGCCACCAATAATTATATCTAAAACAAAGTCTTCCATAGCTGGATATAATATTTCTTCAATATAAGAAGGCATACGATGTATCTCATCAATGAATAAAACATCACCAGGCTCTAAAGATGATAAAATTGCCGCTAAATCTCCAGCTTTTTCAATACTAGGACCACTAGCTGTTTTAATATTAACATCAAGTTCATTAGCTATAATATTAGCTAGTGTTGTTTTACCTAAACCTGGAGGACCATATAATAAAACATGATCCAAAGACTCATCTCTCATCTTCGCTGCTTCAATATAAACTTTAATATTTTGTTTAACATCTTCTTGACCGATATAATCCTCTATCTTAGCGGGACGAATATTATTATCACTCATATCTTCATCTAGTTCCTCGTCCGTAATTATTCTTTGTTCCATTCTTTTCACCTTCTTTTCCCCTTTTTATTCATACCACATTCTATTTTATCTCCATAATAAATTCCTAGCACTTCTTCCATATCACAAAACACACATTTATTTAACGATTTAAAATCATCCATAATTTTATATTGAATCGGAGTTAAAAATCTTTCTACTCCAACCATATTACCACCATTTTTATTATCATAACTCATCCTAATAAATCCACATCTTTCAACTAAGAAAGAGGTACTATAAATATTTGTATTATAAAAAGCTAATAAATTAGAATTATATAAAATATATTGATTTAATATTGAAAGAGAAGTAATCTCATAATTCTCTTTAGGAGCACTCGCACTTGAAGAAATAAAAGAATAACCATTACTATCAATCATACATGAACACATATTAGATTTTTTTACTTTTCTAATATTTAAACTTTTATCAGAAACAGCTGTCATATAAGGATTATCACTATATCTTTTTCTAATAGTTAATTCCTCTATATCATCATATCTTAAAAACTCCTTTTCTTCAGTTTCATCTATTTTATATAATCCTGATCCAACTGCCTTTAAAAACGTACCCTTCTCACCTAAAGGATTAATAAAAATATAATTTAAATTAAACATCACAAAATCAAAATAAGGTTCAAAATAAGAATAATCTTTTTGAAAATTTTCAAATCCTTGAATATTTTTTTTATCAAAATATAATTTTTTACAAAACTCTAAAACTTCACTATTTTTCATAAAAAACTTTTGATTATCGGGAGTAATAAAACCTACTTCTGTTTCCATAATATTCACCTACTTTAATAATAACTTTAACGCTTCTTTAACTTGATTCTCAATACTTAAACTATTATCTACTCTTACTACAATATTCTTAATATCCTTTTCCTTATAGCCAAGTCCTTTTAATACTTCTGATAATTCATCATAATTATTAGTAACAATCTCACTAATACCAGTAATTTTAACTTTTCCTTTTAGATCCAAAATAATCTGCTTAGCTAATTTATCACCTATCTTAGGAAACTTCTTTAAATATAAAACATTTTCTCTTTCAATTGCATCCATAATACCTGGAATTGAACCAGTAGCTAGAATAGGTAAAGTTACCTTCGGACCTAAACCCTTAACCCCAATCAGTTTTAAAAACATTTGTTTCTCTTCCTTCGTCTTAAAACCATAAAGAGTACTTTCATCTTCTCTGAGATACTGATATAAATATACTTTATATTCCTTATCTAAATCAAAAGAATATGGATTAGGAGTACTAATTTGATATCCAATACCATTAACTTCTAAAACAATATAATTAGCTTCTATATCACTAATTATCCCTACCATATAATTATACATATCAAATCCTCCTATAACTACATCAATTATATACTAAAATCAAATCTTTTGAAATAGAACAAAAGAAAAAACTTCTTTTTGAAGTTTATACTTAACATTAATCTAAGTTTTTCTGTAATTCCTTAAGTGTTTTCAAAAATTCATTAGTTTTTCTTATCTCTTCATCTATTTCTACTAAATTATTTGAACTAGATGTAGCCGGTTCTTTTTGAATTCCATAAACGGGTGATATCACAGGACTACTTTTAAATCCTGATACGACGGTCTCTTTAGGAGTAAAAACGGTTTTCATATCATCGAGAGTAACTTTATTAAAAGCCTTCTCTTTAGTTTCTAATAATTCATTAATATTAATAGGAATTTTATCATCATCTAGATATTGAACTTTTTCATTTTCATCATATAATTGCTCAAATTTTTCTTTTAATTCTTCATAACTAATAATAGCACTTTGTTCCTGTTCTATTTCAAATGTCTCATATGGATCTTTTTTCTCTTCTTCTTTGGCTTTACTTAAAGCTAATGTAATCTGTTCTAATTCAATTTGCGCTTGAGTTTTTTCTAAATCACTTTCTATATATATATCATCGGTTTTATCTATATATACTTCTTCCATCTTTACCGGTTCAATTGGTACTATCTGCTGGTTAACTATTGGTACTTTTACCTCAGTATTAGCACTCTCTACTTGTAATTCTTTAAGACGTTTCGATAATTTTTTAGAATCAAACATATTATTTTTTTTCTTACGTCCCATATAATCCACAATAAAGATAATAATGATTAAAACGATCACAAAGCCAATTAGTGAATAAACAACCAGTAACTCATTACTAATATCCGTTCCAATTAAATTTATCACTACTTCACCTCATATCATGATAATGGATAACACTCATTAAAAATAAAGCCACCGTTTCGCTGCGAAGAACGGTATTTCCTAATGAAACTGTTATAAAACCATTATCTATCATTATATTTTCTTCTTCATCTGTAAAACCACCCTCTGGTCCTACTACCACTAACATTGTAGCATCACTTTGAGTTTTTGATAATACCTTTTTGATATTTTTACTATTTTCTCTAACCGTACACAAAATCTTTATGTCATAATCTGTTAATTTACATAAATCTGATATCGTTATAATATCCTTTACTTCTGGTATTATATTTCTTTTTGCTTGTTCACTTGCTTCCTTAGTAATTTTATTCCATCTATCTAACTTTTTACCTTCCTTACCAGTTACTTTAATAACACTTCGCTTAGTAATTAATGGTATAACACTATGAACTCCTAATTCAGTTGCTTTCTGCAGTATAAAGTCCATCTTCTGTTCCTTAACTAATGATTGAGCCAAAGTAACCTGTATTTTCATTTCATTATTATCTGTTTTTACTCCTACTTCTTTAGCTACAACTTGTCCCTCTTTTATATCAGTTATACTAGCTATATATAACACTTTATCAGAAACAACTTCTACCTGTTCTCCAACATTCATACGCATTACTTTAACGATATGATAACTATCTTCCTTATCAAATAAGAAAAGACCCTGTTTATTCTTTTTCACAAAATACCTTTGCATACAACTACACCTTATCTTTCCTTTTGTTAGACTAATAACTACTTTCATTATACGGACAAAATAAGTTATAATCAAGAAAAAACCTGGTTAACACCTAACCAAGTTTCTTAAACGTCTAATAACTTTCTTTTCAATTCGAGAAATATATGATTGACTAATTCCAAGTAAATCCGCAACATCCTTTTGTGTCATCTCTTTTTTACCCATTAAACCATATCTTAACATTATAATTTCTCTATCTCTTTTACCAAGTTTATTAATCTCTTCCATTACTAAGTTCTTCTCTGTTTCTTTTTCAATATTTCTAGTAACTATATCCGGTTCTGTACCTAAAATATCTTCTAAATGAAGTTCATTGCCTTCCGCATCAAAACTAAGTGATTCATCAAAACTAACTTCCGTTCTAACTTTCTTATTCTTTCGCAAATACATCAAAATCTCATTATCAATACAACGTGATGCATAAGTAGCTAATTTAATATTTTTATCCATACTGAAAGTCTTTATTCCCTTAATTAATCCAATTGTCCCAATACTAACTAAATCTTCTAAATCTACTTTTGTATTTTCATATTTTTTAGCCAAAAAAACTACTAAACGAAGGTTATGTTCAATTAGCTTATCTCGCGCAAATAAATCTCCATCACTAGACATCTGTAAATAAAATTCCTCTTCATCTCTAGAAAGCGGTTCCGGTAAAACATCTGTAGCTCCAACATAAAATAAAACACCTATTCCTTGTACCAAAGCCCCAATTAATAATAATAAACCAATCATATTCTTCCTCCTTTATAAACTATATGCCTGATGCTTCAATTATAGAAAGTAAAACCAAAAAATCATGTCGAATTATCTAATTACTTAAACAAAAATATCCGGATGAATTATCATATCAATACCCTCAATATGAAAAGGTTCTTTACTGATACCTATTAATACTTCTTTATTAATTTCTTCACCATCGATAAATATCTTTTTAATAGAAATTGAAACAATTACCCCTTTATTATCTAAAGTACAATAAGGAACATAAATCTTCTTATCACTATCTAACACTTTAAAATTAGGATCATATAATAGTAACACCATCCGTTTCTTATATGGATCATATAACTTATTACCAGTATCTAAATAACCACTATAATTATATTTCTTTCTATGGTAATAAAAGGATACCCCATAGTAAGTATTTTGTTTAACTTTCATTTCTTTAACTTGTTTAATATGTAAATATAAAATAATTGGACTAAGAATAAATAGTAATATAAAATTAATACTAAAACCATTATGAAAAAATATTAATCCTTGGTTTTTATAAGAAAATTCTAAATTAAGATAATATAAAAATCCCCCTAATATAATACTGATGAAATATAAATATAAAACATCTTTTATAAATACTTTTATATCTTTTACTCCAAAGCTAATTCCTATCATTAATAAAGAAATAATAACTTTAAGTATAAATAAAGTTATTGAATTAAGAGGTAAAAACAAAAAGAAAATACTAGTTCCACCCACTAAACTAGCTAATATGATTCTATATAATTTAACTTGTTTCTTCATAGTTATTTTTAATGTTAATAAAAGTAAGAAATCAAAAACCAAATTCATAAAAAAAACTAGGTCAACATATATTTTCATGTTTCTTCACCTAGTCTAATTATAAATTATTAAATCTAAAAAAAATGTTGGATATCGTCTTAAAAACCTATTTATTACATAAGAAAAAGATACCTATTCAGCATCTTTACTTACTACTTCTTTTCCTTTGTAGAAACCACACTTAGGACAAGCTCTATGTGGACGAATCATTTCATCACAATTAGTACACTTAGTTGTTCCATTAGCTGTTAAAGCACTGTGACTTCTTCTCATTCTTTTTCTTGTTTTTGATACTTTTCTGAATGGTACTGCCATATTATCACTCCTCTCCCATCAAATCTTTTAGTTCATTAAAAGGATTATTAGTATTCTTAATACTATCTTCACTGACTAATTTCCAGCCATCCCCTTGATATTCATTGAAATTTTCTACACGAGTAAATTTCAAAGGAACTTCTAACATAATATTTTGCCATAAAATGTCCGTAATATCAAGTGTATTTTCGATATTTTTCTCATTTTCTTCTAAATCTTCATCAAGTTCTAAAGAAAATGGGTAATCAACCTCTTCTAAATTAATAGAATCCTCTAATACCATGATACCACTTAACACAGCTTTTATAACTATTATGTCAGCACTATTTTTATAAATGCTTCCAACTAGTCTAACTTCTTTTAATTCTTTTATATTAGACTTTTCAAAATATTCATTGGAAACGATAATATCTTGATCAATATCTAACTCTGCGATCATTCCATTATTTAATCTCGTTATATCAATTACCATAGAATCACCACCGCCTACTGAATATACAATAATTATTATATTTTTTCAAACACTTTTTATATTT
>CAYRDW010000044.1:0-9348 GCA_964423215.1 uncultured Muribaculaceae bacterium | reverse complement strand
ATAATAAAGATACTGTAGTAATAATCGAACATAATCTTGATGTAATAAAATATGCTGATTATATTATTGATCTGGGTCCAGAAGGTGGCGATGGTGGCGGAACTGTTGTCGGAACTGGAACACCAGAACAAATTGCGAAAATAAAAGAATCAGCAACAGGGGAGTTTTTGAAAAAAATATTAGATAGCTAGGTGAAGATAATGAAAAAAGCTAGTAAAACCAAAGTAGAAAACTTTATTGAATGGATTATAAAAATGGTGGGATATGCCTTGATTTTGGTATTCGTTGCCACCTTTTTTGATACGTTTTATATTGATGATCAACATATGTATTCATACGGAATAGCCGCAACTATTATTATATTTATTTTAAATAAGACGATTAAGCCAATACTCTTTTTTTTAACGATTCCTATAACTGGTTTAACAATTGGTATCTTTTATCCCTGTATCAATCTCTTTATATTGAAACTTACCGATTGGATACTAGGAAGTCACTTTCAAATAAGAAATATTTTTATAGCCTTCTTACTGGCTATTTTGATATCTATTATGAATCAGGTAGTAGATACCATTATTATTAAACCAATAATGAGGGGGATAAAAAAACATGGGTAGAGTAGCATTAGACTTAGGTTTTATACAAATATATTGGTATTCTATATTTATTTTTTTAGGAATACTACTAGCATCTACTTTTATTATTAGAGAATGTCGTAAACAAAAAATCAATGAAGACTTTATAGTAAATCTAATCTTCTATAGCGTCATAGTTGGCTTAATAGGTGCCAGGCTATACTATGTTATTTTTAATCTAGATTACTATTTAAAATACCCACTTGAAATATTTCAAGTATGGAATGGTGGAATGGCTATTCATGGTGGGATTATTGCTGGATTATTGTGTATTTTTCTATATACAAAAAAATATAATGCTAAGATGTTAAAAATTCTTGATATTACAGTTGTGGGATTAATAATAGGACAAGCTATTGGTAGATGGGGAAATTTCTTTAACCAAGAAGCATATGGAGCTATAACTACTTTAGAAAACTTAAAAGGATTAGGAATTCCTGAGTTTATAATTGATGGTATGTACATTCATGGTTCCTATCGTCAACCAGCTTTTCTCTATGAATCAATTTGGTGTTTCTTTGGCTTTCTAGCCTTACTAATCGTTCGTAGATATAAATACTTAAAGACAGGTCAATTAACAGGTATCTATCTATTATGGTATTCTTTAGGAAGATTAGTCATAGAAGGAATGCGTACCGATAGTTTAATGTTAGGACCATTTAGAATTGCTCAGATTATTTCCGTTCTTTGTATAATAATAGGTATTATAATGATTATCTTTTGTCGTAAAGGAAGTCGTTTTGATAATTTATATAAAGAAAAAGATGAAAAACAAATGTTTTTTTAGGATTAGTTATAATAAACATATTAAGTATATAAAAATATGAAAATCATTTTGAAGAGTGATTTTTATTTTTCCTTGAAATATAGTATAATTATTAGAGAAATTAATCCATATAAATTTATAAGGAGGATCACATGAAGAAAAAAGTAGTTGTATTAGGTGGAGGGACAGGTATGTCCTATCTCCTTAAAGGTTTAAAGGATTTCCCTTTAGATATTACTTCTATTATAACGGTAGCTGATAATGGTAAATCAACAGGAAAATTGCGTGAAGAATTTTTTACTCCCGCAGTTGGTGATATTCGTAAAGTGCTATATAATTTATCTCCATTACCATCCCCAATTAAAGATGTCATGGAATATCGTTTTTCTACTTATAGTGACTTAAATGGTCATCCTGTAGGTAATCTAATGTTAACTGCGATGTTAAACCAAAATGGTAGTTTGAAAACAAGTATTGAATATCTAAGTAAACTTCTAGATGTAAAACATAAAGTATTACCGTTATCCGAAGATTATTTAACCCTTGTTGGTGAAACAGTTAATGGTGAAATAATAACTGGTCAAGCTGAAATCATGTCTGCATACAAAAAGTATAAAAAAATCTACTACAAAGAAAAGCCTCATGTTATAAAAGAAGTACTAATAGCTATATCAGAAGCTGATCTAATAATACTAAGTATGGGAAGTATTTATACAAGTATAACTCCTCATCTCATTTGTAAAGATGTAGTAAAAGCTATTAAAAATTCTCCTGGTAAAGTAATGTACTTATGTAATATAATGAGTCAACCTGGAGAATCATCTGATATTTTTGTTAGTAAATATTTAGAACATTTAGAAGAATATTTAGGTAAAAATCAAATAGATGTCGTAATAGCTAATAATTCTGATATTTCAAAAGAAATGCTAATTAAGTATGAAGAAGAAGACAAGGATCCAGTAAAAATAGATTATAAGAATATAGAAAAAATGGGTATTGAATTAATAGAAGAAGATTTAATAACTTTAGAGGATAGTACTATTAAGCATAATAGTCTAAAGTTAAGTTCACTAATTTTTTCCTACCTAATGAGGTGATAAAATGTCTTTTACTACCGATATTAAAGATGAAATAACTCGTATTAATAACACAAAATCAGAAAGTATAGCTGAACTATCTGGTTTTTTAAGAAACAATGGAACTTATAATGATGAAAATATTGATTTATTAACCGAAAATGCTACTGTAGCTAAGAGAATATATAGTTTAATAAAAGATATCTATGATATTTCCTGTGAAATAGAAACTAGAAAGGGTAATAACTTTAGTAAAAACAATTTATATCTAATAATGATTAATGATAAAGTAATCTTCATATTAGAAGATTTATCAATAATTGATGAACAAGGAGACTATTTACCGAAACCTGAGGATTATATTACTGATTCAGAAGAAGAAATACGTGCTTATTTACGTGGTTGTTTTTTATCAAAGGGAAGTATTAATGACCCAAAAACATCTCGCTACCATCTAGAATTTTTAATTGAAAAAAAGACAGAAGCACATTTTATTCAAGAGTTATTAAACAGTTTCTATTTAAACAGTAAAGTTTTAACTCGTGAAAAAGGCTATATGGTATATGTCAAAGAAGCCGAAAAAATAGGTGATTTTCTAAGAATAATAAATGCATCTAACGCAGTTTTATATTATGAAGATATTAGAATATACCGAGATCATAAAAATATGACTAATCGTCTTAATAACTGTGAACAAGCTAATATTGATAAAATAATCGAAACAGCTAATCGTCAGATTCAAGATATAGAATATTTAAAGGAAAACTTAGGTATTGAACTTTTAGATGACAAAACAAAAGAAGCAATCGAATATCGTGAAAAATATCCAGAAGCTTCTCTTCAAGAATTAAGTGAAATAATAACATATGAAACAGGAAAATCAATAACTAAATCAGGACTAAACCACCGTTTTAGAAAAGTAAAAGAATTAGTAACCAGGATGAAAGAAGGAAATAATAATGATACTACCAAGTTTTAACTTACAAACAATAGATTATGATAACTTAGATCATTTAAACTATTTACTATATTTATCTAAATCAAAAGACATGAAATTTTTGGGAGATTTATCTAAATACACAGCTATGTCAGAAGGTAATAGTAGAAGTTTTATAGTCTTAAACGAAAATAATCAACGATTAGGTTATTTTTGCTATAGTGAACCAATAGATGGAATAAAAGGAACAACAACCAGTTTATATTATGGTATTGACGAAAAATTCAGAGGTCAAGGATACAGTACTAAATTAGCTAATGAGATGGCTGAGTATCTTTTTGATAATGAGGAAATAGATGCGGTAATAATACAAATTGAAAAGGGTAATCATTATAGTTTACAAGCTATAAATAAAAGTAAGTATGAAAATATTTATGAGGATGATGAAGGATTTACATTTATTTCAGAAAAAGCCAAGAGAAAAGAGCTATAAACTAGACTCTTTTTTCTATTATCTTATCCACAATTCCATATTCAACAGCCTGTTTACTATCCATAAAATTATCTCTATCAGTATCCCTTTCAATAACTTTTAAATCTTGTTTTGTATTCTTAGATAAAATATGATTAAGTTTTTCTCGTAGTTTTAAAATTCTCTCAGCAGCTATCTTAATTTCTGTAGCTTGACCTTGAGCTCCACCAAGTGGTTGATGAATCATTACTTCACCGTTAGGTAGTATATATCTCTTTCCTTTTTTTCCTGAAGATAAGAGGAAAGCAGCCATACTTGCAGCCATACCCAAACAGATTGTTGAAACATCACTTTCAATAAAATTCATCGTATCATATATTGCCATTCCAGCAGTTATACTCCCACCAGGAGAATTAATATAAATACTAATATCATCATGATTTAAAGAATCAAGATATAACAATTGCGCTACAACACTATCAGCTATGTTATCATCGATTTCACCACTTAAAATAATAATTCTACTTTTAAGTAACTTTGAGAAAATATCATAACTTCTTTCACCACCATTTTCCTTGTCGACTACTACTGGTACTAATTTCATAATATCACCTATATAAATTATGTGAAGACAAATACAAAAATATTCATTTTCTAATCAGACAAAATGTGATAGAATTAAAAATAGAGGAATGGTGAATATGTTAGATAAAGATTTCGAAGCAGTAAAAACCTTTCTAATGGAACAATTACAGATTGAAAAATATGGAAAAGATGAAATTGAAAAAGAAATATTAAGATTAGATAATATTGATTATGGATTTCTAGATAAAAAAATCACTTTATTAGAAGAAAAAATAATTAAATGTAGTATAGTTGATTTATTTAAAGGTAAGAAAGCCAAACTTGAAAAAGAATTACTAGAAACAAAACAAACTAAAACAGATATAAAAACAACAAATGATGAAAGAATAGAGGAACTTTATATAGAGATAGAGAGACAAGCTTATTATGGTTATAATTATGATGATCAAAAAAAACTAACCAAACTACAAACAGCTAATAGTTGGGATGACTTAGGAATTTCTTCTGAAGAAATAGAGGAAATACTACTCATGATTGACTATAGAAATAAATACTATCAATATAAAAATATTTGTGTAGGAATGGAACCAAAAGCTAACGACTCAGAATCAGTTTTAGTAGGACCAAAAAGAAAATAAAGGGTGATAATATGGATAATATAAAGATAACCATAAATGGAACTATTGTTGAAGTACCACGTGGTATTTCCTTAGCTGAATTAGCTAAAGACTATCAACAAAATTTTAAATATGAAATTTTATTAGCTAAAGAAGATGGCATTTATAAGGAATTAACAGAAACAATAAAAAAAGAATGTAATATCGAATTTTTTGACTTAACAGATCGCGGAGCTAATCGTGTTTTTCTTAATGGATTAATTTATCTAACGATTTATGCTGCTAAACAAATTTATGGATTCAATCAAGTATTAGAAGTAAAACATTCTCTAGATAAAGGAATTTATATAGAAACTAGTTTAGAAATAACTTCTGAAGATATTAATAAATTAACACTTGAAATGAATAAAATTATCGAACAAAACCTACCTATAACTAAAGTAACAGTTACTAGGATGGATGCCATTAATTATTTTAATAGTGTTAATAATACTATTAAAGCTGAACTTATGACTTATATTACATCTACCCATATCAGTTTATATAAATTAGGTGATATGTATAACTATTTATATAGCCAAATGCCAATTAACACTGGTAGTTTAAAACCATTTGAGTTAACTTATCTTTATAACCATGGTTTTGTTTTACGTTTTCCAACTATCTATATGACTGATGGAATTAAGCCTTATGAACATCGTGAAAATATCTATAATTTATTTAAAGAAACAGGAGCTTGGGCTAAATTACAAAGCTTAGAAAACGTTGTTGATTTAAATAAAAGAGTATCTAATAGTACTATTGAAGAACTTATTAGAATTGATGAACTACTGAAGAATGCTAAACTATTAGACATAGCTAAAGAAATAGCTAATAAGAAAGATCAGGTTAGACTTGTTTTAATAGCGGGACCCTCTTCAACTGGTAAGACAACTACTACTAATAAACTAGTTTTATGTTTAAAGAGTTTTGGATTAAATCCTAAGATGTTATCGATGGATGATTTCTTTGTTAATCGTAAAGATACACCTCTAGGTAAGGATGGTAAACCAGATTATGAACGTTTAGAAGCCGTTGACTTAAAATTATTTGAAGAGAGTATTGAAAAACTATTAGCAGGTGAAAAAACTAAGTTACCAACCTTTAATTTTGTCTTAGGTGAGAAAGAATATAAGGATGAAGTCACATTAGATCAAGGTGATATTATTTTAATTGAAGGAATTCATGCTTTAAATCCTAAAGTTTTAGAACATATTCCTAAAGAAAATAAAATAAGTATATATCTATCAGCTTTAACTGAACTTAATATCGATGATCATACTCGTATTTCCACTACTGATAACCGGCTATTAAGAAGAATAATTCGTGATAATAGAACTAGAGGTAATCATGTGGAAAGAACTTTAGAAAGTTGGTCGAAAGTAAGAGAAGGTGAGGAAAACTATATTTTCCCATACCAAGATGATGCCGACTTTACTTTTAATACCGCAATGATATATGAAGTAGGTGTTCTAAAAACCTTTGTCGAACCATTACTTTATTCAGTATCTCCCAATTCCCCATATTATAATGAAGCTCTCCGCTTAATTAATTTCTTAAAGCTATTTTTACCTATTTCATCAGAAAGTATTCCTGATGACTCAATCTTAAGAGAATTTATAGGTGGCGGTTGTTTTAAAATATAAAGATATCCACTATTCTTGTGGATATTTTTTTATGACAAATTCTGTCTACTAGATACAAAACTGAAAAGTATCAAAGAAAAATTCAAATGATAATGATAAAATAATATACATAGGAGTTAATTATGAAAATACTAGGGTTAAAGGATACGTTTCGATATTTAAAAAAAGCATATTCTTATATGGAGAATAACAAGAAATTATTTATAATTTATATTATAACAAGTACTATAGTAGGAATTATAGGCGCAATTATTCCTTTAATTTCAGCACAAGTAATTCTAAAAATTCAAAATGAACTATGGAAACAACTACTAGTCGCAGGATTTTGTTTAGTTTCAATGAGGATGTTATCTAGTTTTGTCAGTTACTTATCAAGTAAAGTATCAAGAGTGTTTTATAGAGAAACTTACTTAAATCTCCAAGTTGAAGTAGCTAGAAATATAATCGATTTAGAAACAAAAGAAATAGACAATAATTCATCAGGAGTTTTTATTGATCGTTTAAGTCAAGATACATCAGCTATTGCGGAAATATTTAGAACTATTTTCAAAAGATTAAATATAATAATAACCAATGTTGGAATATTATTTGCGATTTATACTATCAATAAAATAGTATTTGTATACTTTGTAGTGGTCCTATTAATTATGTTTTATTTTGAAAGATTATATCTAGCTAGACATTATGAAAGAATGAAATATTTTAAAAAGATAAGAGAAGAAAACACCGGTTTAGTTTCAGAATTAGTTAGAGGTATAAGAGATATCAAAGTCCTAAACTGTTATGATGATTTTGAAAAGAAAATTCATAGTAAATTAAGTAAAGCTAATCAAATTCAATATAAAATGTCAGAAACAACTAAACGATATGAACTATTAAGAGAAGGTTTAAAAAATATCTTTAATTTTCTGTTTATAGCTTTAGGGATACTACTAATTAGTAATAATAATTTAGTTGTAGCTAACTTTATTATCCTTTTTATGTATAGTGATAAAGTATTTGATTTCCTAGTAACAGTAATAAACCTTTTAGACACCTTAAAAGAATTTAACTTATCAGCAGAAAGAGTATTTGAAATAATAGATGGAAACTACCAAAAAGAAGAATTTGGTGATTTAAAAGTTAAAAGCTTAGAGGGGAACTTTAAGTTTGAAAATGTCGATTTTGGTTATAGAGAAAATATCCCTGTTATTAAAAATATGAATTTAGAAATACCAGCATTAGAAACTACTGCCATAGTAGGTGAAAGTGGAGCTGGTAAAACATCAGTCTTTAATATGATAACCAAGTTATATAGAATTCAAAAGGGAACTATTACTATCGATGGATATAACATTGATGATTTAACTGAAGAAAGTCTAAGAGATAATGTTTCCTTGATTACTCAAAATCCATATATATTTAATTTCTCCGTTAAAGAAAATTTTCAAATAGTGAAAAACAATGTCACGATGAAAGAAATAGAAGAAGTATGTAAAAAGCTTGTATTCATGATTTTATAATGAGTTTACCGGAAAAATATAATACTAGATTAGGTGAGGGTGGAGTAAACTTATCAGGAGGACAACGTCAAAGAATTGCCATCGCTAGAGCTCTTTTAACAGATGCTAAAATAATTCTATTTGATGAAGCAACTAGTGCTTTAGATAATGAAACACAGCAGAATATAACTAAAGCAATTAATAATCTTCAAGGAAAATATACTATTTTAATAATAGCCCATCGATTATCAACTATTAAAGAAAGTAATCAAATAGTTGTTATGAAAAGTGGTGAAGTTGTTGGGAAAGATACTCACGATAATTTACTGAAAAACAATAAATATTACCAAAGACTATATGCAAATGATATGAAAAGATAATAAGGGTTATTATTTTTAGAATAGATTGTATAAAAATAAGAAAGAATATATAATGATAATAGAAAAGAGGACGATAAAATGAAAATAGCTATTAATGGATTTGGAAGAATAGGTCGTTTAGCATTTCGTCAAATGTTTGGTTTACCTAATTGTGAAATAGTAGCCATCAATGATTTAACTAATCCTGATATGTTAGCTCATTTATTAAAATATGATTCAGCTCAAAAAAGATATGAGTTATCAGATACTATTACTAATGGTGAAGATTATATCAGTGTTGATGGAGTTAAAATTCCTATCTATGCAAATAGTAATCCTGAAGAATTACCATGGAGTGAGTTAGAAGTAGATGTAGTATTAGAATGTACTGGATTCTTCACATCACGTGAGAAATCATTGGCTCATATAAATGCAGGAGCAAAGAAAGTAATAATATCAGCCCCTGCTGGAACTGATTTACCAACAGTAGTATATGGAGTGAATGAGGATATAATAACTAATGAAGATGATATTATATCAGCAGCAAGTTGTACCACTAACTGTCTTGCTCCACTAGCGAAAGTATTAAATGATTATGCACATATTGTATCAGGTATTATGACTACAGTTCATGCCTATACTGGAGACCAAATGCTACTTGATGGACCTCATAAAAAAGGTGACTTAAGAAGAGCTAGAGCAGGTGCTATTAATATTGTTCCTAACTCAACTGGT
>CAYRDW010000043.1:0-9554 GCA_964423215.1 uncultured Muribaculaceae bacterium | reverse complement strand
AATATTTAGGCCATGCAAAAATAGATGAGACACTTAATACGTATGCTCACCTATTCAAAAATAAAATGGATGATGTTGTTAATTTAATGAATAAATTATCTAAATAAATATTCCTGCATACACTTTTATGTATGCAGAAATGTATGCAGACAAAATAAAAAAGGCTAGAAAGCCTTATATTTCAACAAAAGTGACCGGCATTGCCGGTCTTCAGGGGGTTTTGGTTGAATTGCTCTCACACTTTAGTTCGTAAGAGCACCATACGTGGATAACTCCACGCATTATAATCATAATATAAAAAATAACAGAAGTCAACAAATAAATTGTGTTATTTTCTGTTATTTTTTTAAATATCTTAACTGTTTTTTAATTATGATTAATAGATTCGATAAGATATTTTTTCAAATCATCATTATCCCTATCCGTATCAAGTAAATATTCTAGTGAATCTTTTTTAGCCTGAACTAATATCTTATAATCTTGTCTAAGATCAGCTATTTTAAATATCATATCACCACTTTGTTTAGTTCCAAATAAATCACCATGACCCCTAAGTTTAAAATCTTCTTCACTTATTTCAAAACCATCAGTAGTTTTTTCCATAATTTCCAAACGTTTTGTATCTAAATTACTAATAAGTACACACTTACTTTCAATATTTCCACGTCCAACTCTACCACGAAGTTGATGTAATGTTGAAAGCCCAAATCTATTAGCATCAAAAATTACCATCATACTAGCATTAGGAACATCAACGCCTACTTCAATAACTGTTGTACTAATTAATATTTGAATACTATTTTGTTTGAACTCATTCATAATTAAATCTTTAGCTCCACTTGCCATTTTACCATGAACGATATCAATTTTATATTTACTCCCAAAAGCCAAGTTCATCTTATCTCTTAGTTCTAATACTGTTGTCAAATCTGAATTCTCAGTTTCCTCAATTAAAGGCGCAATAACATATATTTGTCTTTTCTCCTTTAACTCTTGATTCATCATTTCTAATACATCACGTATTTCTTTATCACTTCTAATAAAGGTCTTAACTGGTATTCTACCTTTAGGCATCTCCTTAATAATAGAAACATCCATATCACCATATATCGTTAGCGCATATGTCCTAGGAATTGGTGTAGCACTCATATACAGAATATCTGGCATACTTCCCTTACTATTAAGTAAAGCCCTCTGATTAACCCCAAAACGATGTTGTTCATCAGTTACTACTAACCCCAACTGTTTATAAGTAACATCTTCTTGTATTAAAGCATGTGTCCCGATAATTATATCTATTTCTCCATTATTAAGTCTTTTATATATATCAGTCTTCTCTTTCTTAGTTTGACTACCCTTTAATAATTCAATTGAGATTCCTAGACCTCCTAAGATATCTAGTACATTATAATAATGTTGAGTAGCTAATATCTCTGTTGGTGTCATCAATGCACTCTGATAACCACTAAGATAATTCAAATACATCGCTAATATCGCAACAATCGTTTTACCACTCCCAACATCACCCTGTAATAAACGATTCATTCTTGAAGAACTATTCAAATCCCCAAATATTTCCATTACAGCTTTAAGTTGATCACTAGTTAACTCAAATGGTAACTTTTTAACAATATCATCGATCATATCTTCTTTTAATTTTCTTTTTATCCCTGATTTATCCTTTTTATGTAAAGCCTTCAAATAATTTATTTTAAACATAAAAGTAAATAACTCTTCATATTTTAAACGTGTTTGAGCTTCTTTAAGTTTATCCATATTAGGAGGATTATGAACAATATTAAGAGCTGTTCTCTTATTAGAAAAGAAATACTTTTCCTGATACTGAACCGGTATATAATCTCCTATATCTTTACCATTCATTAGTATCGCTGTATTAATATAAGTAGACATATTTTTATTCGTTATACCACTAGTACAGTGATAAACAGGTTCTACTTTTACTTGATTATTAAGTAATCCAAACTTTAAGTCTGATGCAGTTATAATATTTTTAGTTTTATCGAATTTACCAATAACGATAACATTAGTTCCTATCGTTAAATTATTCTTCATAAAAGCCCTATTAAAAATAGATACACCAACTACCCCATTAGTAGTAACTAATCTAAAATTAAGTTTATTAAGTCCTGCTTTAAAACGAAGTAAAATAGGAACACTTTCTACTTTACCATCAATAATAACTTTTTCATCATCAGCTACTTCTTTTAAATTAGAGCGCTTTAATATATCATATCTAAAAGGATAATGAGTAACCAAATCATCAACAGTAAAAATTCCTAATTTATTAAGTAAAGATAAAGACTTCGGTCCTACCCCTTTTACATTAGATACATCAAGCATAATCTCACTCCTTTTCTCTAGCATATTATATCACAAAAGTAGAGTTTATCAAAACAAAAACAGAATAATCTTTTACCTATTTCTAAAATACTATTCCCTCACTAAAATAAACATTAATATTATATATAGATATTTATTTCGAAATTTTTAACTATTTTTATAAAAAACGATTGACAAAGTAAACCTTTTCGGTTAGTATAAACATCACCAATTCGAAATTGGCGAATTGGTCGCTAGTATCACACTAGCCAACCCCTTTTTATTCTTTTTATGAGGTCGTCCTTCAGGGGGTACGACCTCTATTTTTGTTTAAAAAAGAAATAGACTTAGTTTCCACCAAAACGTCTATTTCTTTTATTATATTCTAATAATGATAATTCAAATTCTTTTTTATCAAAGTCTGGAAAATAAGTCTTAGGAAAATAGTATTCAGCATAAGCAGCTTGATAAAGCATAAAGTTACTACTTCTTTGTTCACCACTGGTTCTTATCATTAAATCGATTTCGGGCATTATACAGTACAAATTATTTTTAACAATCTGCTTATCAATATCTTCAATAGTTATATTACCTTCTACTACTAACTCACTTACTTTCTTAACCATATCAACTATTTCATTATCGCCTCCATAGTTAAGACATATATTTAAGACTCCATTCTTACCATCTTTAGTAACATCCATTAGATAATTCATACTATCCCAAACATCCTCTGGTATTGGTTCTTTTCTACCTGAAAATACTACCTTTACACCTCTATCTATAATTGTTTTATAGTGAGTTCTAAATTGTTTAGAAAATAAATTCATTAAATAATCAACTTCTTCTTTTGAACGATTAAAGTTTTCTGAAGAAAAAGCATATATCGTTACATAATGAACTCCTCGATCATATATATATGGAAGTAACTTTCTTAAATTATTAGCTCCTTCTTTATGTCCTAGACTTCTAGGTAGATTTTTCTCTTTTGCCCATCTACCATTACCATCCATAATAATACCTACATGAATAGGTAGTTTTTTTATTTCATCATCCATTGTAATCTCCTCATGCTAATATTATAAAGCAAATCACTTATCTAGACAAACTAAATTAATCAAAAAGTGTCAACCAAAAACAACAGTTAATCTGTTGTTTTTTCTAGATGAGAATCTTTATCAAGCTTTTCATAATATTTATATCTCTCAAAAGCATTAATTTTATTCTGTTCTAGTAACTCACGGTATTTATCAGGATTGATTTTCTTTAACATTCTATATCTATCTTCACCCGCAATAAACTCATAATAGCGATCAAAATCAGCCTTAGCATCAAGTTTAAATTCTTTCTTTACGGGGTCATAATGAAAGATTGGATAATAACCTGTTTGAACTGCCTTTTTCTCTTGATCAATAGTTGATTCCATACCTGTTAATATCCCTTGCGCAATACATGGTGCATAAGCTAAAACTATTGAAGGTCCATCATAGGCTTCTGCTTCTTTTAAAATATTAACTGTATGTTGCATATTAGCTCCCATTGAAATACTACCTACATAAACATGTGGATAAGTAAGAGCTATTCGAGCTAAATCTTTTTTAGCTATTTCTTTTCCCTTAGAAGTAAATTTCGCAATACTACCCGTCCTACTAGATTTAGAAGATTGCCCTCCGGTATTAGAATAAACTTCTGTATCAAGTACTAATATATTAATATTATCATAATTAGCTAATACATGATCAATTCCTGAAAAACCAATATCATAGGCCCAACCATCTCCTCCAATACACCAAAAAGATTTCTTTAAAATTGATTCTTTAAGTGAGAGTAACTGAGGAATAGGTGTTTTATCAACAATATCATATAAAGCTTTACTAGTTTCATCAGTAATTTTTTCTAAATAATCAGTATAAATACCAATTTCTTTATCGCTTATCTTCGCTATATTCTCTTCAATAATCTCACAAATTCTTAATTTAATTGTTTTATCAGCTATTGCCATACCATATCCAAATTCAGCATTATCTTCAAACAGTGAATTAGCCCATGGCACTGAATAAGTTGTCGTTGGTAAAGTCGAACTATAAATAGAAGAACAACCAGTAGCGTTCGCAATCACCATTTTATCCCCAAATAGCTGTGTTAATAATTTTAGGTATGAAGTTTCACCACAACCAGCACAAGCTCCTGGAAACTCAAATTTAGGTGTTTTAAACTGACTTCCTTTAACGGTTGTTACTGGCATAACCACTTTTTCAGTAACTTTATCAAATAAATACTGATAAGCTTCACCCTTAGTACGTTTTAATTCTTCCATATTTTCCATTACTAAAGCTTTATCACCCTTTTTACCAGGACAAATATTACTACATAATTTACATCCCGTACAATCAGGTAAAGATATTCCTATCGTATATTTTAAATTTTCACCTTTAATATTAGCATCTAATAAATCTTCTTTTAATGATTCTGGTGCTTTTTCTACCTCTTCTTCATTTAATAAGAATGGTCTAATTACAGCATGAGGACAAACAAAGGAACACAGATTACACTGAATACAGTTCTCTGGTATAAACTTAGGTCCAATATCAGAGATACTTCTTTTTTCTAATCTCGATAAACCAGGATCATAAGAACCATCTTCATAAAGAATAAAATCACTTACCTTTAATTTATCTCCTTCACCATTAGAAATAACTTCAAAAATATTTTCTTCAGTACTAATACTATCATGAGTAACATCTTCTTCAGGTATTTTAACTAATACTAAATTTTCAATCGCTCTATCGATAGCTTCAACATTCTTACTAACAATATCGCCACCACGTTTTCCAAATTTTAATTCAATTGCTTCTTTTATCTGTTGTTCCGCAAAATCAAAAGGAATTATTTTACCTATTTTAAATAGAATTGTCTCCATAATTGAACTGATTTTATGATCTAATCCTACTTCTTTAGAAATTTTAAAAGCATCAATTATATAAAAAGTAATCTTTCTACTTTTTATAATTTCTTTATCATTATCACTTAAAATATCCCATACTTCATCCCTACTCTTAGCTGTATTTAATATAAATATTCCCTTTCTACGAATCCCTTCCAGCATTCTAAATTGTTTTAAATAAGATTCTTTAGTACAAACCACAATGTTAGGATTTTCTACATAATAAGTAGACTGAATTTTTTCCTTACTAAAACGTAAATGAGATTTAGTTACACCACCTGATTTCTTAGAATCATACTGAAAATAACCCTGAACGTAAGCATTACTACTATTACCAGTTATCTTAAGTAAATCTTTACAGGCACTTACCATTCCATCACTACCATAACCATAAACTAAAAACTCTGTTTTTTTATTAGTTATCGTAATATCTTTAGGTACTAAACTAAGATTAGTAACATCATCATTAATCCCAATAGTAAAATTATGGAAACAATCATCTTGATTTAGAAAATCATAAACAGCAGCTATATCACGTGGCGTTGTATTCTTACTAGATAATCCATATCTCCCACCAATTACTTTAATATTACTAAATTCTTCATGTAAAACACCTACTACATCTAAATATAATGGTTCTCCATAACTACCTGCCTCTTTTGTTCTATCCAATACTGCAATTTTTTCTACAGTTTTGGGAATAACATCTAAAAAGTATTTTTTAGAAAAAGGACGATATAAATGAACTTCTACTAAACCAACTTTTTCACCATTACTAATCAAACTATCAATTGTCTCTTTAATCGTTTCACAAACAGAACCCATCGCTATGACTATTCTTGTTGCGTCACTTTCTCCATAATAATTAAACGGTTTATATTCTTCTCCAGTTATATTATTAATTTTTTTCATATAATCAGCTACTATATCAGGTAATTGTTCATAATAACGATTTCTTGCTTCTGTACTTTGAAAATAAATATCATCATTTTGGGTTGTTCCTCTAGTAACTGGTCTTTTTGGATCTAGTTTACGTTCCCTAAATTCTTTTAAAGCATCGTAGTCGATCATGTCTTTTAATTTATCAGTATCCATCAAACGAACCTTTTGTAGTTCATGACTAGTACGAAAACCATCAAAGAAATGTAAAAATGGTACTCTACCTTTGATTGCTGCTAAATGAGCAATTCCTGATAAATCCATTACTTGTTGAACTGAACTTGAAGCAAGTAACGCAAAACCAGTCGTGCGTGCTGCATAAATGTCTTGATGATCTCCTAAAATAGACAAAGCATGAGTCGCAATTGAACGTGCCGCCACATGAATAACTGCTGGTAATAATTCACCAGCCATTTTATACATATTAGGAATCATTAATAATAATCCCTGACTAGCCGTATAAGTTGTCGTTAAGCATCCAGATTGAAGTGAACCATGTACTAACCCAGCAGCACCAGCTTCTGATTGCATTTCAACCACTTTAACAGGACTACCAAAATAATTAGTCTTTCCATCACCACTCCAACAATCAGTAAACTCTGCCATTGGTGAAGCTGGAGTAATGGGATAAATTCCCGCTACTTCTGTAAAATTATAACTAACATGACTACATGCTTCATTACCATCCATTATTCTATAAGACATATTATCAAACTACCTTTCCTTATAATTATATACGATAACGACCAAAAAAAAAAGTAAAAGAGGTTCAAAACCTCTTTTTAATTAATTAAAGTACACTACTGTGTAACAATCCAAGCTGTTGGAATATTACGAAGACCATTATCTCCACCTGCTGTTGGATGATTAATAATTTTATCATTAATTACTAGACCACTAGAGCTTCCACCATCCATATTAGCAGCATTAACTGCTCCATAATTCTTCATAATTTCAGCTAACTCCACCATTCCACATCCAAGTGAACCATTTCTACCACGTCCATCGATAACTAAGAATAAAACAATACCATCTTCTCTTTGACCAATCGCAGTTCTAGGTGCAATACCCCAACCACCATCACCTTTAACAAATGATACTTTACCATTAACAATTAAGAATGGACCAAATTCAACTGCATCTCTTATCTTATATTTATTAATTGCATCATACTTATTAAATCTACCAAGTACTAGTACATTATCCTCATTAAAACCTACAAAGCCACCACCAACTCTAGCATCTTCATAATCATAAACAATTTTACCATTTTTAATAACAGTACCATGAGGTATAGCCCCATTACTATTCCAATCAGGATCATAGAATCCACTAGCATTCATCGCTACAAGCGCTTTATTATTTCTAGATATTACTCTAACTGATTGCCCTGTCTTACCTAACTGAGTAGTAGTAGCCATTTGAACTTTAGAAGGATCATATATAGCTACTAAATAACCCTTATATCCAGTTCCACTAATTTCAATTAAACGATATGCCTCATCATCCTTAACATTTTCTAATATTTGTTTTTCATATTTAGAAGCATATTTATTAGTACTAATTCCTCCCATATTTATATAATCAGGATTAGTCTCCTCATCAGGTTCAATTGTTTTATTATTAGCTAAAACCTCGTATATTGTATCATCATCAAAAAACCACTTAGCCAAATATTGATGACTCATTGTTGTCATAGCCGTCGTAATTAATCTTTCACGAACCCAGCTGTAAGGGCCATATAATAAAAACATTCCTACTGATAAACCCATAATAGCTAATGAAAAAAGGAAAATTCCTAATCTCTTTATCTTTAAATTAACTTTTTTCTTTTTCTTAATTGTTTTATTTCCCATTCTTCACGACTCCAATACTCTAACTTTTACCTATAAAATTACCATCATCATTAATATCAATATAATGATATTTATCAGTATTTATCTGGTACTTTTTCACATTTGTTTCTTCAGTTACATAATTATCTAAATAGTTTTGTATAAAAGAGTTAAAATCATCTACATCTTTAACAAAATAATTAATAGCTGTTTCATAGTTAATTACAAAAGCATTACAATCATTAATTACTTCTTGATCAGTATGAATTTGATTAATACATAGTCTCTCCAGTGGAGAACCAGTATCAATAATTTTATCTACTAATTCTTGATAGCTTTTTAGTTCTTTAATCCAAATTTTATAACCCTCTTTTACTGATTCATTATATAAGTCATCAACTACTACTTCATAATAGTTTTTCCTAACATCTATAAATTTATCAGTATTTTCTTTAAAATGACGATAAGAACTTAAAATTTCCTCTTTTTTATTCTGACTTTCTTTCTTATTTTCCTGTATTATACCAACTACAGTAATTAAAATACCTAGGAAAATTAACACGGTACCAACGATACTTATAATTACGATATTTTTCTTACTCATATCTATTCTCCTAACAATAGACATTATACCAAATATTTAAATATTTGTAAAATAGAAAATATTTAAATAACCAACAAAAAAAGTAAGAAATCTTACCCTCGATAAAATATAGATCCTATTTTTGAAAATTGATATAAAAGAAATGTACTTCTATTCATAGCACTACTCTTTCCTAATGCTTTACCACCTATGGTAAGAGCCGCTATTAAAGCCGTTATAACTAGTGTTACAACAAATATATCTAAATGAAAAGTATTAGCTAAGATAACAGATAAAGCTACTCCTGCTGAACCACTAATAATTCCACATATATCACCAATAACATCATTACAGAAACTGGAAGTACGAGAAGCATTTTGAATTAGTTTAACAGCTAGTTTAGCCCCTCTAACCTTTTTAGTTGCCATTGAATTAAAAGTTTTAATATCAGCAACTGTTACTGCGATACCAATCATATCAAAGATTATACCTATCCCAATAAATAGTAAAATCATTAACACTGCTATAAAACTACCCACGTTAGGAATTGTTATTTCTGATATAAAAGAAAATACTAATGATATAAAAAAGGCCAAACTAGTAACGGTAATAATCCATTTATAATCGACATACTTCCTATTTACTACTGGTTTCTTATTAGCTTTCTTTCCATATTTTTCTTTAAATGATTTAATTTTCATATTACACCTCAAAAAAATAAGAAATGGTTATTAATATAGTAAACTTTGTATCTTAGGTCAAGTTGGATTTCCCTACTTCTTACCTACCGTTACCAGTAGACGGTTCCCCATTAAAAGAAGCAACAGACCGTTTCCGGTTCTATGACTTGATTGCCACTTAGTATACACTGCAATCCTATATCAACAATACACTCTAGGAGTTTTCCTCAATG
>CAYRDW010000042.1:0-9674 GCA_964423215.1 uncultured Muribaculaceae bacterium | reverse complement strand
AGTACCAAGTTGAATAGCATCATATCCATCTTTTTCTACTGTTTTGATTTGAGTAACCACGTTAGGTTCTATTTCAATTACAGTAACAGGAATTAACTTACCAAGTGTAGTAAACACTTGAGTCATACCGATCTTTCTACCTAAGATTCCTTTCATAACTTTTTCCTCCTATTATTGTTCTACTTTGATTTGAATATCAACACCGCTTGGTAAATCTAAATGAGCTAATGCATCAATAGTTTCCTTACTTGGGTTCTTGATATCAACTAATCTTTTATGCGTACGCATTTCGAATTGTTCACGACTATCTTTATGTTTATGAACAGCTCTTAAAACAGTGAATTTTTCAATTTCTGTTGGTAATGGTACTGGACCACTAATTTCTCCCCCAGATCTTTTAATAGTTTCTACTATTTTTCTTGCAGCATTATCTAGAATTCTATGATCATATGCTTTTAATCTTATGCGAACTCTTCCTTTTGACATTTTGAATCCTCCCTTCGCCTATATCTGGTATAGACTTGCTCCGTATGAATAACCCGATGAATCACCAGCAACTTAACCCGGTGTATCGGCAACCTCACACATCTAAACAGCCACACGTCTAAAATTATAACACTTAAGAACCTATAAATCAAGCGCTTTTTTCACTTTTTTTGAGTTTTTTTCTTTTTATTTATTTAGGATCTAAAAAAAGAAAACAAATTAGTTATTATTGTCTTCTTTTGTTAATAAATTAGTACCTGTCATTTCTTTAGGGACTTCTATTTTTAAGATATTTAGAATAGTTGGAGCTATATCTGCTAGTTTACCATTAGTTACTGAATATTTCTTATCACATATTATGAACGGTACTTTACTAGTTGTATGGCTAGTAATTATATTGTTGTCTTTATCTAACATGATTTCACAATTTCCATGATCAGCAGTAACTATCATTAATCCTTGTTTTTCTTTTATCTTATTATATAAGCGACCAATTTCGTAATCAACTGTTTCGATTGCTTGAATAGCTGCTTTTATCTTTCCTGTATGCCCTAACATATCTCCATTAGCATAATTAAGAATAATTACATCATAATCATCACTGTCTAATTTTGATAATAGTGTATTAGTTATTTCTTCAGCACTCATCTTAGGAGTTAAATCATAAGTAGTTACTTGTGGGGAAGGAATTAAAATTCTATCACAACCAGGTATTTCTTTATCAATACCTCCATCTAAGAAATAAGTAACATGAGCATACTTTTCTGTCTCAGCTATTCTTAATTGGTTTAAATTATTTTGACTAAGCCACTCACCAAGTGTATTAGTTAAAGTTTGATTTTGAAAAGCTTGTTCATAAATTACATCAGAACTGACACCCATCATTGTTACCAATTTTAAGTTTTTTCTCATTACTCTTTCAAAACACTCAAATCTATCATTTGTAATAGCAGCAAATAATTCACGTAAGCGGTCTGGTCGATAATTAAAAATTAATAAGCCATCACCATCTTTAATACATCCTTCATTATCTAAGACTGTAGGAATAATAAACTCATCTGTGATTTGCTTAGAATAATTACTTTTAATTACATCTTGATAGGAATTAGCATACTCACCACTACCATTAACGATTGCTTCGTATGCATGCTTTATACGTTCCCAACGATTATCTCTATCCATAGCATAATAACGACCTGATATAGTAGCTATTTTTCCTAGCTTTAATTCATTTATTTTTTCCTGAAGCAGATTAAAATATTTTTCAGAGCTATCAGTTAACGTATCCCTACCATCAGTAAATAGATGTAAGTAAACTTCATTGATATTCTCATTTTTGCACATATCTAGAATCGCTAATAGATGTTCAATATGTGAATGAACACCACCATCACTTAGTAAACCAAATATTTGAAGACGAGATTGATTTTCTTTTACATGGTTTATAACACTAAGTATTTTTTGATTATGATAAAAGTCACCATTTTCTATTTCTTTATTTATTAATTCCAGAGGTTGATAGACAATTCTTCCAGCACCTATATTTAAATGACCTACTTCGCTATTACCAATTTGTCCTTTAGGTAGTCCAACTTCTTCGCCACTAGCTTCAAGTTCACTTACTTGATAATTACTCATTAAATAATCTAAATTAGGAGTGTTAGCTAAGCGAAAGGCATTACCCTTTGTTTCATCACTTAAACCAACCCCATCCATTATCGTTAGTAGTAATGGTTTCATATAACATCATCTCTTTCTATTTTATAAACTGTCTTTTAAACAGAAACTAGCATAAACAGGAATATACCTGATTCCTTTTTTAACACTAAAGTTATCTTCAGTAATACGAATAGCCTCTGTTATACCAAATCTACTCATAAATAAAGATAATGATTTAGCCTTAGAGATATTTTTATTTACTATTTCAATAGGTATTATCTTACCAGCTCTTGTTTGAACGATAAATGGTACTTCAGCTTTACCTTCTGATTGATAATAATATAAACTATAACCACAAGCAATTATACTATTAGCTATATTGTTTTCATATAAAATATATTTTAAATTATCATCGGTAAATAGTTTTATTCTCGATAAGTGCATCATCATAAAGAGAATTCCTGTATCATTTAGATATAACTTAAAACTCTCTGGATCTTTACATTTACTAAGTGGTGGGTTAACTTCACTAATCTTATAACATTTATAAGCAATACCATTATTAGATAAATAGTCTAGTGCTTTTTCATAATCTTTACTTCTACCACCAGTTCTCATTAATCCATATTGGAATTTACGATTACTTTTTAATAGTTGATAAGGAATAATATTTAAAACATCATTAGCTCTAGTAACATCAATTAAGTTATCAATACCTAATAATTCTTTTTTATAACAATCTAGTATTTTCTCTTGGATTATTTTAACTTTTAAATCTGACTCTTTATTTAATGATGCCTTTATAGCTTCTGGTAAGCCCCCAGTTATTAAGTATTCATCATAGTAATCATTAGCTATATTATGAAAAGGCATCGGTTTATTAGTTCGATATGAGTTTTTAATAAACTCAATTAACTCAGTATTATTAACTGCTTTTAAATACTCTTCAAAGTCCATAGCGAACATATATTTATATTGCAGTTCTTCACCTTTAAATTTATTAAGATTATCTTTAGAAGAAGTTATCATAATAATATGGTAATCATTTGACTCTTTACCAAACTTTTTAATAGCTTTTACTATATCTTCATTATTAACATTATCAATAATAATTAAAGTATCATCTTTTAGGATTGGTTCTCCTACTAATAATGTTAATTTCATAATTATCTTATCAATAGTATTTTCTTTCTGCATAATAGTCAATAAAGCGTTATTGTTATCACTATTAATATAAGCTATTGTTTTATATTCTTTTTCACCAAATTCAATAGCACTATAGGTTTTACCAATTTGTTTATTACCATAGATTAGTAATGGTTTTCGATTAGAATCTCTTTTCCACTTAAGTAACTCTTCTGTTATTTTTCGTTCCATAAATAGTAGCCTCCTATCATTATTCATAATTATATTATAATTCTAATTTCATTAATAGTCAATAAACTGTCTTGTTTTTATAATTATAAATAAAAAGAAACTATATTTAGTTAATATAATTTCTTTGAAACTCTAATCTTAATTTATCTGCTACCGTGACAATAAATTCGGAATTAGTTGGTTTTGCTTTATCGATATCAACACTGTGACCAAATATTTCTTCCATTAGGTCCCAATCTCCTCGATTCCAACTTACTTCGATAGCATGACGGATAGCTCTTTCTACTCTTGATACCGTTGTATCATATTTAACTGCGATATCAGGATATAACTCTTTTGTTATACCACCGATAACTTCAGGTCTTTCATATAAAATGGAAATTCCTTCACGAATATATTGGTACCCTTTTATATGAGAAGGTATTCCTAATTCGTGTAATATTTTAGTAATAGAGATTTGAAGGTTATTATGGTATATATCAATTGAAGTATTATTGTAGTTTCTATTTGTTGCACAATCTTCAATTCTTTTTTCTAAGTCCGATAGTTCAAACGGTTTTAAAATGAAATAATTAATTCCATACTCCGATACTCTACGAATCATGTCTTGAGCGTTATAAGAAGTTAATACGATAACTTTTTTATCAATATTTTCTTTCTTCATCATCTCTAGGACACTTAAACCATCCTTCTTTGGCATTATTAAATCCAAAATAATGACATCGTAATCATTTTGACAGGATTTAATTAAATCAATACCTCTTTCGCCATCATTTGCTTCCATTACTAATTCAATACTAGCGTGATTGTTAAAGTACTCCTTAATCATGCTTACTAACTCGATATTATCATCGACCATAAGTACTCTGATCTTGTTCATGTTTTCTCCTTTCGTACTCCACGCATTATAAGTATATAATATATTTTTACAAATAGATACAGCGAATATTATCTGTTTTTGTCAAGTTTTGTCGAATTATAGAAAAAAAGATAGAATTATCTATCTTTTACTGTAAACCTAGCCTATTTTGACAAGTTTTGATAGGCAATAGTAGCTATTATCAATACCATTACAACTATCATAATCCATAATAATGGGTTATCAAAATGGTTTTCAATGAATGTTTCAACTTGATTGAAACCATTATCAAGTGATTTCATAAAATCTTTAAAAATACCTAAATACATTTTATATTACCTCCAACTTTTCTATAATAGTTTTAAATTTATTAGTATCTAAACTAGCTCCACCTATTAAGTAACCATCGATTTCTGATATAGTTTTTAAAGTATCAATATTATTATCATTAACACTACCACCATATAATACTATTATATCAGAATTATGGTTTTCTTTTATATAATTTTTAATAAACTTTATCGTTGTCATAATTTCACTAGTTGTGGGTATCATTCCAGTACCAATTGACCATATTGGTTCATAAGCAACGATAATACTAGTTATGTCTATATTTTCTAAATCTTTTTTTAGTTGATTCTTAAGAATAGTTTCTTTATTTGGTTTTTCTTCTAAGGTTTCTCCAATACATAGAATTGGGGTTATATTTTCTTTTTGAAGGAGAATTATTTTTTGGTTTATATCAGAATCTGTTTCGCTAAACTTGTCTCTTCTTTCAGAGTGACCTACGATACAATATTCTACTCCTAATGATTTTAACTGTTTAGCTGATACTTCGCCAGTTGTGTTTTTTTCAGTTAGATGGAAAACATTTTGAGCTCCGAGATGATAAGTATCGTTTTTTAATATTGAGATATATGGGAAACTAGGACAAACAATTATTTTATTTTTTGTTTTTAGAGTTAATAACTCGTGATGATAGGATTCAACTTCTGATAATGTTAGATTCATTTTATGATTGCTTACTACTATCTTCATCCTTATCTCCTTTTAATTTATTAACAATTCTTCCAAAGACACCTAAGCGACTTTCATAGTGTTCTAAAGCGTAATTATAGACATCAAGCATCGATTCTGCATAATACTTAGAACTATAACGATCGGCATGAATACGAGCTTGTTTAGACATCTTTTCTAATCTATCAGAGTTGTTGTAAAGATTTAATATAATTCTTTTACAGTCGCGTTTTGTTTTAAATAGTTTACCATTTAAATCATCTACTACTACACTACTAAAACTTTCATCATCTATACAAATAGGTGGCACACTAGCTGCCATTGCTTCTATTACTGTTAAACCTTGTGTTTCTGTAATAGATGCTGTTAAGAATAGCTTAGCTAAATGGTAATAGTAAGGAATATAATCCCAAGGAACTTTACCTGTTAAGATAATATTATCTGATAAATTTTTTTCATTTATATATTTACTATATTCTTCAAAATCAGGTCCATCACCAACTATTAATAATTTTAGATTAGGAATCTTATCTAATAGTTCTTCAACTGCTTCAATTAGAAAAGTCACATTTTTTTCTTTAGCTAGCCTGCCTACAAACATCGCAACAAAGTCATTATCTTTGATTTTATATTTCTTTTTTAATTTAGTTAATTCTTTAGTATCAATATTCTCGGTAAAGAAACGATCTATTTCTATTCCGGTCGGAATTATATGTATATTCTTATCGACTTTATATTTTTCTTTAAAGAAGTCATAAGTCTTTTTAGTAGGAACAATCAACTCTGATGCTGTTTTATCACAGTAGAAGAGAGTCAAATATTCAACAATCTTTTTACTAGATTTATCGAAATAACCTTTAGTAATATAATGAATATAATCTTCATACATCGTATGATAAGTATGAACTAAAGGTATATTTAGTTGAAAAGCCATTAATCTCGCAAAGGTTCCAATCCCAAACTCAGTATGAGAATGTATAATATCTAGATGTAATTTTTTAATAATATTAACTGCTTTAACTGGATAAATACCAGTTAGACGATAATCATACAATCCAATAGGAATACCGGGAATACGAATAATCTTATTTTCTTCATCGATTTCATATTTCATACTGTCAGGACTAACTGTAACTACATAAACCACATTACCTTTTTTTTCAAGAGCTCTTTTAAGCATATCAACACTAGTAGAAACACCATTAATTTGTGGTACATAAGTATCTGTAAATAATCCTATTATCATTTTTTATCACTTCCTTTGAAATTAAAGACAATAGCGCCTATTATCATTGGTAAATAGTACAATATGAAACGCCAAATTAGAAGTGAAGCCTTTAAGATACTTCCAGTTATAAAACTACCAAAGAATTTTAAATAACCATATTCTATTCCACCAGATGCACCAGGAATAGGTACAAAGGCACCAATTATTAGAATATAAACTGAGGCAACTATTGAATTAACAGGGGTTACTAAACCACCACGATTAGCTCCTAAAGCTAAGATAACAAAGTATGGCATAACATAAAGTAGAGTTAAAGAAATCAACTGATAAATAAAAGATTTAAGGCATAGTCTTTTGTTTTTCTTTAAAAACTCAGCACCCTCGTGGAAGTCATTAACCTTTTCACGCCAGTTTTCAGTCGTTTTATCTTTGTCTTTAACAATTCTCATTTTATGTAGTAACCATATTATTTTATTAATAATCATATGATTAAACTTATTACTAAAACTTATCACAATTAAACCAATCATAACTCCTGTATTCATCATAAAACCTAGAATGATTAGATTTTTAATAAGTGATACTCCAGGAAACAAATTAAGATAACTATTAAGGATAATAGCTACTATACCATATAAAACTAAGGCTGCTTGATAAATAATAAAGGTTTGAATAATAATATTTGTAGCTTTAGTTAAACGAAAACCATCTTTCTTTAACATATAAACTTGCATTGGTTGTCCACCTGTTGAAAAGGGCGTTATACCATTAAAGAATTTAGTAATTATAATCATATGTAGTGCTTTCTTCATACTATAATCAGGAGTATAACTATCAACAACTTGTTTATAAGCTAAAGCATCAAAGAAGATACCTAAGAATTGACATAGTAAAGCTATTATTACGAAGAAGATATTAGCCGTTAATAAAGCATTTATAATATTATTAAAGTCATCCTTCAAAACGAAATAAAAAATTATTAGGGTCACGGCAACTAGAATCATACCATTCTTTTTAAAACTCTTCATAATCTGCTCCTTATATTACTGTTTAGAAATAGCTTCCAAACCGGGTAACTTCTTTCCTTCTAAATATTCTAGTGTAGCCCCACCACCAGTAGACGCATGACTCACTTTATCTATATAACCTAACTTATTAGCAGCAGCTACGATATCACCGCCACCTAAAGTACAGTTAATGTTTAATGTCGTTATAATTTTTAAGACTTGTTCGGTTCCATAACAGTATTTAGGAATCTCATACATTCCTAGAGGACCATTCCATACAACTGTTTTTGTAGTTTTTAAAACTTCTAGGATTTGTTTTACTGTTTCTGGGCCAATATCTAAACCTATTTCTTCATTACTAAGATCACTAATGTTTGATACGCGGCTTATAGTAGTACTGTTAGTATCAATAGCGGCTTGAATATCAACTGGTAAAACAAACTTTGTTGGATATTTAGCTAATATTTCTTTACAGAAATTGATGCTTTCTTCATCTAAAAGAGAACTACCAATTGGATAACCTAAAGCTTTTAGAAAGGTAAAAGCCATACCACCACCAATAATCATCTTATCAGCTTTTTCGATTAATTTACTAATAACACCAATTTTATCTTTTACTTTACTACCACCTAAAATTACTACATAGGGATGATTTGGTTGATTTAATTTACTTAAAGCATTCAATTCTCTTTCAACTAATAAACCAATAGCACTAGGTAATTTACTAGCTATTCCTACATTAGAAGCATGAGAACGATGAATAGTACCAAAAGCATCATTGATAAAGATATCTCCAAAACTAGACCAGTATTCGGCTAACTCTTCATCATTAGAACTTTCTTTATTGCCTTCTAAATCTTCAAATCTGGTATTTTCAATTAGAATGATGTCTCCAATTTTCATAGAAGTAACGGCTTCATCTAGGTTTTTACTACGAGTACGATTGATAAAAGTTATCGGTCTTTTTAAAAGTTCACTTAGGCGAATAGCTACTGGTGCAAGGGTATTTTTTTCCATATCTTCTTCAGTTTTAACTCTACCTAAATGAGATAGTAAGATTACCTTAGCTTGTTGAGATACAACATAGCGAATAGTATCTAGACTTTCAGTAATTCTAGTATCATCAACTATTTTACCATCTTTTAAGGGTACATTAAAATCACATCTAATTATTACACGTTTTCCTCTTAAATCTAAATCTGTTACTGTTTTTAGCATGATTTCACCTTTTCTCTATATTAGATAATCTAATTATAACAGAAAAAAAGAGATTTGTTAAATCCCTTTTACTAAATTAAGTCCATTAATTTCATGGCTGTTCTAACCATTTGACTAGTGTATGAATTTTCATTATCATACCAAGCTACTACTTGAACTAAACTTTGATTATTCTCTAATGGTATTACTTTGGTTTGGGTTGCATCAAAGACAGAACCATGAGTATCCCCAATAATATCACTTGATACTATTTCATCAGTAGTATAGCCGTAAGATTCACTTTCATGTGTTTTCATCATTTGATTAATTTCTTCTACGGTAACATTTTTATTGACAACAGCATCTAAGATAGTTAAAGAACCATCTGGTACAGGTACTCTTTGGGCTCCACCAATTAGTTTTCCTTCTAATTCAGGAATTACTAAACCTATAGCTTTAGCGGCACCAGTAGAGTTAGGCACAATATTTACAGCGCCAGCACGAGCTCTTCGTAAATCACCTTTACGATGTGGTCCATCTAATATCATTTGATCACCAGTATAAGCATGAACCGTTGTCATGATACCGGAGATTATAGTTGCGTAATCGTTTAAGGCTTTAGCCATAGGAGCTAAGCAGTTCGTCGTACAAGACGCTGCCGAAATAATATTATCATCTTTAGTTATAATACTGTCGTTAACTCCATAAACAATAGTTGGTAAATCATTACCAGCAGGAGCTGAAATAATTACTTTCTTAGCACCAGCTTTGAGATGAGCTGATGACTTTTCTTTAGAAGTAAAGAAGCCAGTACATTCTAAAACTACATCTACTTCTAACTCAC
>CAYRDW010000041.1:0-9811 GCA_964423215.1 uncultured Muribaculaceae bacterium | reverse complement strand
TTTAAAAGAAGATTTATTCTATGTATTCCACAAAATATTTTAAGTGTTGACTTTTCTAAAAACAATAGATACTTTTATGATAAAACTCCCAAATACTTAGATATACAAAAATCACTTCATTTACTTAATAGTAGTAGTAATAACGCAGTTTTTAAAGTAGATACATTTCCATATTTACAGGGTGATTACTATTTAAATCAAAGTAATTATAATTTTGATAAACATTCACTAGTAGTTGGTTCTTCTGGGAGTGGTAAATCAAAATTTTTGAGTCTTTTAGTTAATAATATTTCATCCAATCTTGATTATAAATTAAAATATAAAATTGTTATTATTGATCCGCATTCGGCACTTGAAGATGATATCGGTGGATTAGAAAATAGTCAAACAATTGATTTTAAAACAATAGATGCTAGTATAGATTTGTTTACTAGTTTAAATGATAATATAGTGGTATCAAGCGAACTATTAGTAGAACTTTTTAAATCATTAATGAAAGGACAGTATAATTCAAAGTTAGAAAGAGTTCTTAGGCATAGTATTCATTTACTATTAACTTGTGATAAATTTACTTTTCAAAGTTTAAGAAAGTTACTTCTTAATGTGGAATATAGAAATATTCTTATAAAAGAATTAGAGGGAGTTGTTCCTAATACTGTAACAGATTTCTTTCTTACTGATTTTAATGAATTAAAGACTAGATCATATAATGAAGCAATATCTCCAATAATTTCTTTTATTGATGAAATGCAAATGATTCCTATTTTTAATAATAAAGATAAAGTAGATGAAAATCTAATAAGTACTATAAAACATAATTTTCTAACAGTATTTTCACTAGATAGAATATCACTAGGTGATAAAGTAATAAAAACAATTTCAGGTTTATTAATGCAACAAATGATGCAGTTAATTCAAACTAGGCAGATTGATGAACATATAATCTTAATTATTGATGAGGTATCGGTAATAGAAAATCCAATACTTATCAATTTACTATCTGAGACTAGAAAATATGGATTATCTATTATCTTAGCCCAACAATATTTTAATCAAGTTAGTGATTCGTTAAAAAGTGCTATCTTCGCAAATGTAATAAATTATTATGTTTTTAGAGTATCAAAAAATGATGCTTCAATATTAGTAGATAATATTTCAATGAAATTATCTAAAGATGATACTAATGAAGAAAAAGTAAAAGTTCTTGTCAATTTAAATGATAGAGAGTGTATTGTGAGAGTTAGTAGTGGGGGATTGATATTACCAGCATTAAAGGCTAAAACAGTAGATTTTACTTCTATTCCAAGAAAAAAAATAAGGGAAATAGAAAAAGCTACAGTTAAAACCCAACAAATTAATATTGATGAGACGAAAAAGCCTTTTAAAATTGGAAATACGGTAAACTTAACAGAATTATTATTAAATCAATCTTCTAGTAGAAGAAATATAAGAGGTGAAGAAAATGACTGATATTCAGACAAGCAAGGCAATAGACAAGATCTTTGCGAATGTATTTGATTGTAAAAATCCATATGATTTGGATGAAGTATTATCTAAATTTGCATTTGATGTTAAATTGCCACAGGAAGTTACTGATTCAACAACGGGAGAGAAAACTTGGGCTACATCTATAAATCCTTCAAAGTTTATAACTGATAAAAATTCTTTTGAGAAAACAGATCCTTGGATGATGCCTAAACAGGATATTACTGATCTAGAACAGTTAATTGAATTATGGAATAAAATTAATTATAGAACAACTGAAAGAGTATATAACTCAGAAAACGTTTCAAAAAGCGATACGATTTATAATTCAGAAAATGTTTATCGTTCTTGTGATTCAAGTGAGTGTAAAAATTTAATTTTCTCTGATGGATGTCATCACTGTGAATATGTGCTTGCCTCACAGAGATCTGGAAATTGTAATTTTTGTATTCGAGTAGATGATTCTTCTGGTTGTTCAAATAGTTATAATGTTTCTTGTTCTGGTAAAATCAGTAATTCTTATTTTATTGAAGATTGTAGTTCTTTACATGAGTGTTTATTCTGCGCTCATATTCAAAATAAAAGATTTTGTATAGCTAATATGCAATTTGAAGAGGAAGAATATTATCAAATAAAAAAAGAAATAATTAAATGGATTATTAATTCTTAGAATATGTAATTAATAGTCCTTTTTTGTTTAATATATCGTATAATTGTTGATTTTTCTAGAAATTGCGAAGAAACAAAAATGTTTAACTATAGATAAGAAAGTTAATTTATAAATATACTAAATTAAAAGAAGTATAACAATGATTGACTTTTGTTTAAAAAAGTTATCTTTTTTGTCTTACAATTTAGAATTAACCTATATAAATACAATAATTTATGATAATAATTATTTTCTGATTTATTTTTATTAATGATTGTGCTATAATCTAAATATACTAGAATGAGAGGGAAGTAAAATGAAAAAGAGATTATCCTATATTGCGGGATTATTAATAATGATTATGGCAGTGATTATACCTACCTTTGTTTATGCAGAAGAAGGTGATCCTGGTAAAAGTCCGGAGCCAACAATTGAGGTAACGGGAGTAACTTTATCTTTAAATAGTTTATCGATGGTAGTAGATGATACTAAAACTTTGATAGCTACTATTTCACCAGAGAATGCTACTAAAAAAGATATTACTTGGAGTAGTTCTGATACGAGTGTAGCTACAGTAGATAGTAATGGTAAAATTACAGCTATAAAAGCTGGTAGTACTACTATTTTCGCAACTTCTGTAAGTAATACTAGTCATAAGGCTACTTGTGAGGTTACAGTTAGTGCTAAAGCGGATGTGGTCAAATCAAGTGATGCATCGGTAAAAAAATTAGTGATTAATAATGGAACATTAGATAAAACATTTAATACTAATACTAAGAAATATACTGTAACAGTAGCTAAAGATGTAACAAAATTGGACTTTTCAATTACTACGAATGATTCTAATGCTAAGCCTATGATAGCTAATAATAGTTCAATTCGTACTGGTACTATTGTTAGAGTAGTAATAACAGCTGAAGATGATAAAACTAAGAATACTTATGAATTTGTCGTTGAAAAAGAAAAAGTGAGTTTAAATTTAAAATCTTTAAAAATAAAGGGTTATACATTAAATGAAGCCTTTAGCAGTGATTTATTAGAATATACAGTTGATATTCCTTATGAAGCAGTTGATGTTACAGTGCAAGCTGCTACTGAAAGTGATGATGTTACAGTTGATATTAAAGGAGCTACTAACTTAACAGTTGGGAAAAACATTGTCTCGGTAATAGTAAAAGATAGTTCTAATAATACTAAAACTTACCGAATAACAGTAAATCGTTCAGAGGAAGATGAAAGAGAAGAAACAGGTGGTAATAAATATGTTTCTAGTACCTCTAAAATTACATCTAGTGCGTTACTTGATGCTAAAACTCCTAATCATACTTTAAAATATATTTTAGTAAGTATTGGTTGTTTAATACTATTCTTAATTGGAGGAACAGGATTTTATTTTTATAGTAAAACATCTCCAAAGAAGTTAAAAAAACTAATTAAGGAAAGAAATGAAACTGAAAATAATGAAAGTAGTTTAATAGAAGCAGCACCAAGTGTTATGCCAGGAGACTTAGAAGCTACTAGAGAATTTAATGCTGAAGATTTAAGTGTTAATAATAGTACCCAAGTTCAAAAAGATATTAATGATCTATTTGATGATAAATAGTAAATATATAAAAGATTAATATTCGAAAAGGTTAATGAATATTAATCTTTTTGTTTAAGTGTGATATAATCTAGTTAATAATAGGAGTTGATAATATGTTGTTTAAGGCAAAAGATAATCCAATTGAAAAAAGAATAGTTGATTCTATTCGTTGTTTAGGTATTGATATGATTAATGAATCTAATAGTGGTCATCCAGGAATTGTATTAGGGGCAGCACCAATTATTTATACTGTTTATGCTAAACATTTAAGATTTTCTAGTAGTAATACGAACTGGTTAAATCGTGATAGATTTATTATGTCTGCAGGACATGGTTCAGCTCTTTTATATGCAACCCTTTTTTTATCGGGTTTTAATTTAACAATCGATGATTTGAAAGAGTTTCGTAAGTTAGGATCATTAACACCAGGTCATCCGGAATATAAGGTTACACCGGGGGTTGATATGACGACAGGTCCTTTAGGACAGGGTTTTAGTTCGGCAGTAGGGATGGCGATAGCTGAAGAATACTTACGTAATTATTACCAAAAGAAAAAAGTTTCATTGATTGATTATAATACTTATGTGTTATGTAGTGATGGAGACTTAATGGAAGGTGTTTCCTATGAAGCAGCATCACTAGCTGGAACTTTAAAGTTAAATCATTTAATTGTGTTATATGATAGTAATAATATTTGTTTAGATGGTAAAACGGAACAGGTTTTTACAGAGAATGTAGCTAATCGCTTTCAAGCTCTTAACTGGAATGTAATTGTTGTTCAAGATGGTGAAGATTTAAATGCTATTGATAGTGCAATTGAGAAAGCTAAAAGCTCTGATAAACCTAATTTAATAGTTGTTAATACGGTTATTGGGAAATATTCAAAAATTCAGGGAACTAAAATGGTTCATGGTACACCATTAGAGGCTGAAGATATTACAAATATTAAGGAAGTTCTTGGCGTTAGAGACATTCCTTTTACAGTTTCAATGGAAGCAAGTGAAACATATAAGGAAATGCTTACTAATAGATTAAGTGGTCCTTATCAAGAATGGCTGAAGAAGTTTGAAGCTTTGGATGATGATTTAAAAACTGAATTAATAGCACTTCAAGATGGTAATACCCCAATTAATTTAGAAGATTTTGATTATGATATGACAGATAATCAATCTGAGTCACTACGTATTAGTGCAGGTAAAGTACTTAATGCACTGGCTTTGAAAAACGATCTTTTATTAGGAGGAGCAGCTGATGTTTCAACTTCAACCAATACTTATCTTGAGGATAGAGGAGACTTTTCAAGTAGTAACCGCTTAGGTAGAAATATTTGGTTTGGGGTTAGGGAACACGCTATGGGAGCTATTTTAAATGGAATGGCTTTATCAGGATTAAAGGTTTTTGGCTCAACTTACTTAGCTTTTTCTGATTATCTAAAGCCAGCGATGAGAATGGCAGCACTTATGAATTTACCAGTTACTTATATATTTACTCATGATTCGATCAGTGTTGGTAAAGATGGACCAACTCATCAACCGGTAGAGCAATTAGTATCCCTTAGGGCAACACCAAACTTTGAAGTATTCCGTCCTGCTGATATTAATGAAATAATTGGTGTTTATCAATATGTTATGAAGAAAACTAGTGGTCCTAGTGCGATTGTCATAGGCCGTAATGAAGTTGTTCCTAAAGAAACTACTAGTATTAAAGAAACTGCTAAAGGCGCTTATATCGTCAGACAAGAAGAAACAAACTTAGCAGGTATTATTATCGCTAGTGGTGAGGAATTAGATTTAGCTTTAGAAACTGCAAATAGACTAATGGAAAAGGGACTTGATTTACGTGTTGTTTCGGTACCATCACTTGAATTATATAAAAGACAAGATAAAGAATATCGTGAAATGTTATTTCCACTTGGTACTAAAGTTTTTGTGATCGAATTATCATCATCATATTCATGGCATGAATTTGTTTATAATGATAAATATCTAATTACTTTAGATAAATTTGGGAAAAGTGGCAACAAAGAAGACTTATATCAAGAGTTTGGTTTTGATATTGAAACGATTGTTTCTAAAATTGAAGGATTACTTAAATAAAGAGAGGAATCGACATTTTTCTCTTTTTCTTTTTCTTATACTATAAATGGTGATAAGAATGAGAACATATTTTGTCTTTCGAGTAAAAAAAGAATTTATTCAACTATATCGTGAAAATAGTGGTAGTTTGTTTGAAATATTAAAACATTTATATTATATGAGAAAACATGAAATGAATTATGGTTTTAATTTATTTAGTCAATTGACAGAAAAGATAAATAAAGCAGAACTTAATAAAGCAATATTCGTTCGTTATCATAATGATTTAGTTTATACTAAGAATGGTAATGAACATGTTATTAATAATTTATATCGTGATGAAATAAGTGTTTTAACGATAAAAACCAGTTATATTTTAATTACAGCTAATCATAATTATTCTTCTTTCTTTAATATAATTAGTGATTTTGGTGATGATTATTTTGTTTGTGATTTCACATACCAGGATTATTTTTGGATAAACGAGGTTAAAATACTTGTATAAATGAATATAGTTTAGTAAAATGAAGTAAGGAGATGATTTAATGGAAATATTTTTAGATATAGTTAAAATAATTGTACCTTTATTAATTGGAGGGATAATAGGATTCTTTTTAGCTCGTAAATACATGATGAAGTATTTAAAGAAAAATCCACCAATTAATGAGGAAATGATCAAAGCGTTGATGACACAGATGGGGAGAAAACCAAGTCAAAAACAAGTTAATCAAATGATGAAATCGATGGATAAATATATGTAAAGGGTGATGATAACCCTTTTTTATTTTGGGTTTATTTGATATAATAGGTATTAGAATAAAGAGGTGGCAAAATGGATTTGACAAATATAGTAAAAGCAAATATTTTTAGAGAGTATGATGTACGTGGTGTTTATCCTACTGATATAAATGAAAAATTTAGTTATTTTTTTGGGAGAGCTTACGGAACTTATATAAAAAAATTCGGTCAGAGTAAGTGTGTTGTGGGATATGATAATCGTTTTTCTTCGAAAGGCCTTAGAGATGCTTTAGTAAAAGGTATTACTTCAACCGGAACTGATGTTGTTGATTTAGGACTTGTAACTACACCAATGTATTACTATGGTTCGATTTTAAAACAAATACCAGCTGGAGTTATGATTACAGCTAGTCATAATCCTAAGGATGATAATGGTTTTAAGTTTTCGTTTGATAATAGGGGAAATGCTAGAGGGGAAATGATTCAGGAGTTTTATAAATTTTTAATGGCTGGATTATTTGATATAGGTGAAGGGGTAGTTACATTTTTTAATATTAAAGATGATTATTATCGTTTATTATTAAACTCAATTAATGTTATTCCTGAAAAGAAATTGAAAGTAATAATTGATTGTGGTAATGGAACAACATCTTTTTTTGCGCCAGAGTTATATAATTTAATTGGTTTAGATTTAGTGGTGTTATATGGAAATAGTGATCCTAGTTTTCCAAATCATCATCCAGATCCTTGTGTTGAAGAAAATTTAACAGTATTAAAGAGTGCTGTAGTTGAATTAAAGGCTGATGTGGGGATTGCTTTTGATGGTGATGGTGATCGAGTTGGAATCGTTGATGAAAAAGGTAATTATATACCTAGTGATAAATATATGATTGCGGTTATTAGAGATTTGTTACCTAAATCTAATAATAAGAAAATTTTATATGATGTTAAATGTAGTAAAGCATTACCTGAAGAAATAAAAAGATTAGGTGGTGAACCTATCATTAGCCGCACAGGAAATTCTTATACAAAAGCTGCAACTTTAGAAAAGGATTGTGTTTTTGGGGGAGAGTTTAGCGGCCATGTGTTCTTTAGAGATAAGTTTCCTGGCTTTGATTCAGGACTTTATGCGGGGCTTAGGATTATTGAGATATTAAGTCATAGTGATAAAACAATGAGTGAACTTTTAGAAGGAATACCAGTTTATTATTCAACTCCAGAAATAAAAGTAGCTTCAACTGATGATAAAAAGTTTTCAGTAGTAGAAAGAGTTAAGGAATATTGTATTAAAACAGGTTATAAGATTATTGATATCGATGGTGTTCGCATTGAACTTGATGATGGATGGGCCTTAGTTAGAGCTAGTAATACTGGTCCTAATGTAACAGCACGTTTTGAAGGTAAAAATGAAGAAATAATGAATAGATTAAAAAATACGTTTATGAGTTTAATAGAAAAGTATAATCAATAATAGCGTTATTGATTTTTTCTTTTAAGAGAGTAAATTAAAGAAATTGTGGTGAGTTAATGAAAAACAAATATATGATAGTAAGTGATTTAGATGGTACATTACTTAACTTTAATAGTAAGTGTTCTTTAAAGACTAAAAAACATTTAAAGCAGTTAAAAGAAGAAGACACGTTATAGTAATAGCGACAGGTAGAGTTTTAAATAGTAGTATTCGGGCGCTTGATGGAACTGATTATGTTGATTACATTATCGCTAATAATGGGGCTAATATTTATCAAGTTAAAACTAATAAGACGATTTTTAGTAGTTCTATTAGTAAAACAGAAGCTAAAGATTTGAGTGATTTTTTGGATAGTAAAGTAGATTTTATCCATATTTGTGATAATAATAATCATCATAAAATTATTGATTTTAATGATGTTGATGACTTGTTAGAGAAATTAACAGAAGTAACTAAGTTTGTGATAATTCTTAAGGATAATAGTAACATTTTAGATTTTAGAAATGAATTAGTGGGTAGATATCCAAACCTTAGCTTTATCGTAATGCAAGATTCTTTTGGGACTAGACAGTGGTTTGATGTTATAGCTAGTGGTGTTGATAAGTATAAGGCTGCGAAGTATGTTAGTGAACTAGAGGGAATTAGTAATGGTAATATTATAGCTTTTGGGGATGGCCTTAACGATTTAGAAATGATTGAAAATAGTGGTGTTGGGGTAGCAGTAAGCAATGCTTTATTAGAAGTTAAGGAGAAAGCTAGGTATGTAACACTATCTAATATTGAGGATGGAGTTATCGAATTTTTGATAAAATATTTAAATTAACTTCAATTATCTAGACAAGAGAAGGGTTATATGTGTAAAAAAATGTCTCTTTTCTTTTTTTTAGGTTTTGTTTCTGTTATAATTGGTTAGGAGAGTGAATTGTATGGCAGTTAAATATGACGCAAGTTCCATAAAAGTGTTAGAAGGTTTAGAGGCAGTAAGAAAAAGACCAGGTATGTATATTGGTTCAACTGATAAAAGAGGCCTTCATCATTTAGTATGGGAAATTGTAGACAATTCGGTAGATGAAGCTATTAATGGTTATGGTGATTGTATAAAAATAACGCTTCATAAAGATAAAAGTATTAGTGTCGAAGACCATGGACGTGGTATACCAACAGGAATCCATGAGTCAGGTAGAAGTACACCAGAAGTTATATATACAGTACTTCATGCTGGTGGGAAATTTGAAGAAGAAGGCGGATATAAAGTATCTGGTGGTCTTCATGGTGTTGGTGGAAGTGTTGTTAATGCGCTTAGTAAATGGATGGATGTTACAATTCGTCAAAATAAAAGTGAGTATTTTATTCGTTTTGAAAACGGTGGAAAACTAGCTGTTCCATTGAAGAAAGTTGGTACAACGTCTAAGACAGGTACAACCGTTAGATTTTTACCTGATCCAGATATTTTTTTGGCGGCTACGGTTTCCTATTCAACGATTTGTGAAAGAATGCAAGAATCTGCTTTCTTACTAAAAGGTATTGCGATTGAAGTAATCAATGAAGAAGATGGTCGTCATGAAAGATTCTGTTATGAAGATGGTTTAGTAGCTTTTATAAAATATTTGAATGAAGAGAAAAAGAATCTTCATAATGTTATCTCTTTTGAGGGAATAAAAGACAAAATAGAAGTAGATATTGCGATGCAATATACGGATTCTTATAATGAAAATATTGTTTCTTTCGTTAATAATGTTAAAACAGTAGATGGTGGGAGTCATGAAGTTGGTTTTAAAACAGCGCTGACTCGTGCTTTTAATGATTAT
>CAYRDW010000040.1:0-9845 GCA_964423215.1 uncultured Muribaculaceae bacterium | reverse complement strand
AAAGAGAATCTCTTTTGTTTTTTATTGTTTGAAAATTATGATACAATATATTTATTAAATAATAATTTTAGAATGAGGTAAATTATGAAATTTGGAGTAATAGAAATTGGTTCATCTAATACAAAGGCATTTGTTTATAATGAAGGAAGATTAAACAACTTAGGTTCAAAATGGATTGCTTTTAAAAATAATTATAAGACGGAAGGAAAGCTTTTAGAAAGTGATATAAAAAAACTATATGATTTTATAAAGGAACTAAAAAAAGATGTAACTGATGTCTATGCTTTTGGAACTAGTATCTTTAGAAATATTAGTGAGGAAGAAAAAACAATTTTTACTAATAATTTAAAAGCTGATTTAGATGTTGATTTTAGAGTAGTTTCAGCAGATGAAGAAAGTACTTATACGGTTATGGGCGTTATTAATGGAATTGATTATATTGATAAAATGGCAGTTGTGATTGGCGGTGGAGGTTCTACTGAACTCGCAATCATTGAAAACAAAGAAATAATCAAAAGATATAATTTTAATTTTGGAGCTATGGATATAACTGATAAGTTCCCAGAATTAAAAGGTGATACTGTTTCAACGGATTTTAATGATGTTTTAGACTATACTAATAGTTTAATTGGTGATTTAAATGAATCGGTTAATGCTTTAGTATTAGCTGGTGGCGATTATATTTATTATTATGAAAAAGCTAATTATAAAATGGATAATAATTTTCTTTATAATGATGATAAACAACCATATCTGTTAAATTTTGATAAATTCAATGAATATGATAATGATATGTTAAGTAAATCGTTTGATAAAATAAAGTCTGAAAATCCAGGTATGACCGAATGGTGGAACGGTGCTAGAGGAATGAGATTTTGTATGAATGCTATTGCTAGAAAATTAAATGCAAAATATATTATCCCTACCAGAATAAATATGTTAATTGGTCTTACTGATGAAATTCTAAGAAGTAAATAGTGAGAGTTATTATTAAAATTAAAGGACTTTTGTCACTAATATAGGAGAAAAAAGATGGATAAAGCATTGTTTATAACGGATTTAGATGGAACATTATTAAATAATGATAGTAAGTTAAGTTCTTTCACTATTAATACAATAAATGAATTAATATCGAAAGGAATGAAAATTACTTATGCAACTGCTAGTGCTTTTGCAAGATCAGATATAAAAGCAGCAGGAATTAATTGGAATCTTCCTATAATTACTTATAATGGTGCTATAACAATAGATCCTATAAGTGGTAATGTTATAAAAAGTTTTGTAATGAAGAAAGATAAAATAAATGATGTTATTGATTTAATAAAAAAATTACTAATATATCCTCTTGTGTATACCATAGATGATAAAAAAGAAACAGTTAAATGGATAAGAGGTAAAGAAAATAAAAAAATGATCTCATATATTAAGTCAATTGAAAATAGCGATAAAATCAAATTAAATCCGGTTTTAAATTATGATGACTTATTTAATGAAGATATGTTTTATATTACTTATATGTGTGATAAGAAAGAAATGGATAGAATAAGAGAATATTTTGAAAGCAGTGAAAATTATAATATTACTAAAGTACAAGATAGTGCCGATAAGGAATTATTTTGGTTGGAAATTTTTGATGTATATGCCAGAAAAGACTTGGCAATATTAGATTTAAAAAAATCACTTAATGTTAATCAAATAATAAGTTTTGGTGACAATCTTAATGATATACCAATGTTTAATGTAAGTGATGAATCTTATGTTGTTTTGAATGGTACTAAAGAATTAAAAGAAATAGCAACAGGTATAATTGATTCTAATTATAAGAATGGTGTCGCAAAATGGTTATTAAATTATTATAATGATTTTGAAGAAAAACAATAATAAAATATGTTTTAAAATTATGTTATAATAATTATTAGGTTAGGGGGAATCATTAATGGATTCTTTATTTAAAAAAATTAATATTAAACCAAACAATAAGAAGCTATATCAATTGGCTTTTTCGCATTCTTCTTATGTTAATGAGAATCATCTAAAATCTGATTATGAGCGTTTGGAGTTTTTGGGAGACGCTGTTTTAGATTTAGTTATTAGTGATTTTCTTTATAATAAACTGGCGGTTAAAGAAGGCGATATGACTAAAATTAGAGCTAGTTATGTCTGTGAGAATGCCTGTTATACTTATGCGAGTGATCTTGGTTTTAGTAATTATATTAAGGTAGGTCATGGTGAAGAATTAGAAGGTGGCCGCTTTAAAAAAGTAATCTTAGCTGATATTTTTGAAGCTTTTATGGGTGCTATTTATTTGGATTTAGGATATGAAGTAGCTAAAAAAGTAATACTGGAAATAATTGTTCCTTATATTGAAAATGAAAACGTGGTTTTCTTCAGTGATTATAAGAGTTATTTACAGGAAGTAGTTCAAACTGATCAAAGGTCTTTATATTATCAATTAGTTAATGAAGAAGGTCCAGCTCATAATAAAGTATTTACAATCGAAGTGAAGATTGATAATATTATCTATGGAGTAGGAACTGCAGGTAGTAAAAAGGAAGCCGAACAAGAAGCCGCTAAAAACGCTTTAGAAAAGATGGTAACGATCGACGAAGTATGATATAATACTGCTTCAGGGAGTTTTGACTATGGAAGAAAAAGTGATTAATAAAATAGCTTTGGAGTTGTCTTTATCAGAGAATATGAGAAGAGAGGCTGTTATTGATTATCTTAGATATTTATCTTATGAAGGAGATAAATTAGCGGTTAATGAATTGAACAGACGTTTTGAAATATTATTTGATTTTTTAGAGGATGAATATCAATTTGTTTTAGATTCTACTAGTGAACAAAGTATTACTGATAGTTCTGAATGTTTTGAAGAGGTTAGTAAATTTAGATGTTCAATTTCAACTTATCATATAAATTTAATTTTGTTTCCTAGTTACTTAAAAAAGGTAAGTATGAATCCCGAACGTGTTTTTAATAATTGTCAAAAAACGGAAAAATTAATAAATGAAATAGAAAAACAAAGAATAAAAATGAAGAAAGAAAGGAGAGATAATTTTGAGTAAAATAAAAGTATTTAGTCTAGGTGGACTAAATGAAAATGGAAAAAATATGTATATTGTTAATGTTGATGAAAAACATATTTTTGTTTTTGATGCAGGATTAAAGTATGGAACTAGTAAGATGCTTGGTATTGATTATATTGTACCTAATATTGATTATCTAGTTCAAAATAAAGAAAAGATTAGAGGGGTATTTTTAACTCACGGTCATGATAGTAATATGGGAGGAATCAGTGATTTATTAGCTGTTATTCCAGACCTTGATGTATATGCAACTAAGTTTACAATGGAAGTAGTTAAAAATGATTTATTAGAAGATGGTATTACTAATGCTAATTTGAAGGAGATTCGTCCACATTCTAAGATTAATTTTCAAGATGGTTTAACAGTGTTTCCAATAAATGTGACGCATTCAATTCCTGATGCAGTATGTTATGTTTTATATACAAATGATGGTTCGATTGTTTATACAGGAGATTTTGTATTTGATTCAACAATGATGGGGCCTTATAAAACTGATATTGGAAAACTAGCTTATGTTGGGAAGCAAGGAGTTCTTTGTTTGTTAAGTGAATCTTTTTATGCTGAGAAACAAGGACATACTTCACCAAATAATCGTGTTAGTGAATTCATTCAAGATGTTTTTAATAAAAATGATGATCGTATAATTGCGACTATTCTACCAGCTCATATTTACCGTGTTCAAGAGATATTTGATGAAGTAATGAAAACCCATCGTAAAGTTGTGGTTATGGGAAAGGGATTACAAGAGTTAATTAGAAAATCAATGGAGATGAACTATCTAACAATAAATCCTGATAGAATTGGTGATTTATCTAATCTTGATGATAAGGGTGTTATAGTTTTAATTTCGGATGAGAAAGAAAAACCTTTTGGTAATTTGGAAAGAATTATTAATGGTTTTGATAAATATATTAAATTAAAAGAAACTGATACAATTTTTATAACGGAACCTAGTTATGATGGTATTGAGAAGAGACTAGCTATTATTATGGATAATATAGCTAGAATAAATGTTAATGTTTTATGTTTATCTAGTCGTAAACATTTACTGCATCATGCTTCAAGAGAAGATTTAATGTTAATGATTAATTTAATGAATCCTAAGTACTATTTTCCAGTTAAAGGGGAATATCGTCATCAGTATATGAATGCTGAAGTTGCAGAGCAAGTTGGTATTCCTAAAGAAAATATTCTTTTAAAACAAAATGGTGATGTAGTAGAATTTGTTGATGGTAAATTAGTAGATTCTAAAGAACATATACAAGTTGATGAAGTTTTAGTAGATGGGAAAAATCAAGGTGATATCGGACATTTAGTTCTTAAAGATCGTGAGATGTTAGGAGAAAATGGTATTGTGATTGTTAGTGCTACTTTAAATAGAGGTACTAAGAAGATATTAGCGGGACCTGAAGTTTTAACGCGTGGCTTTATTTTTGTTAAAGAAAATAAAGATATAGTAGAAGAAACAAAACGTCGTAGTTTAGAAATAATTGAAAAGAATATTAACGAAGAAACAAGACGTGTTGACTATACAAAAATTAAAAATGAAGTTCGTGAAAGCCTAGGTAAATATTTCTATCGTGAGACAGAATGTAAACCGATGATTATTACTGTTATTCAAGAAGTATAATGCTTCTTTTTCTTTTTGTTGTAAAGTTATATTTATTATAATTAATCTTGTTTAATTAGATATTTATGATATATTTATTATAAGGAGAGGCTATGAAAAAGAAAATAAATAAAAAGAGTTTAATTTACTTTTGTATAGTAGTACTGATAATATTAAGTGTTTTTGGGGTGATTCTGTATCAAGAAAATAAAAAACATGTTATTGAAAAGAAACAGGTTTCATTAATAAAGAATAGTTATAGTAATTATGTAACTGTAACTAAAGATAAAAAGGTTTATCAGAAAAACAAGGATAGTTATAAAGTAATCGGGATGATTTATAAAGGAACAATGTTAGAAATTGATAAACCAACGGTTGTTAGTAGTGAAGATATTTATTTTAATATTAGTAATAGTGATTATTATATTGATTATCTTAATATTAAGAAAAGTGACAAGATAAAAGAAGATAAATCATTGGATAAATACGTAGTAACAAAAACAGTAAAAACAGTGCCTACTAATTTATATCAAGATGATGTTTTGAAATGGAAGTTAGATGGTTCATATGATTTTGATGTATTAGCGGTTTTAAAAGATAAATACTATGTTAGGTTTTTAGGACAGATTTATCAAATTAAAGATAATTTTCAATTAATTGATAAAGAAAATAAAAGTGAAGTTTTAGAAAAAATAAGTGTACTTAATTTTAGTAATGATATTTCAACTGGTAAATTAAATGAAATATTAGCTTATTTAAAACAAGAAAATTATAATACTATTACAGTCGATGATTTTGATTTATGGATAAATAGTAATGTGCAATTACCAAATAAAACAGTTTTATTAATTAGCTATAGTGAATTAAGTGATGAAAAAAAAGAATTAGTTAATTCTTATGAGTTTTGTATTGATACTAAGTTAGATACTATTTCTTTTACATCTGGTGATAAACAGTTAAAAATCGGTGATATTACGTATTATAAGTATGAAGTTAATTCTAATACAAGTTTGGATAGAGTAAAAGACATGTTAACTGGTGTAGTTGAAAAAAAACCAGTTGTAGATAATTCTGGTGTTGCGGTTTTAAATTATCATTTCTTTTATGATGATAAAACGGAAATATGTGATGAAACTATTTGTATCTCTACGGAAAACTTTAGGAAACAGTTATCTTATTTAAAAGAAAATGGTTATAAAGCATTAACGATGAAAGAATTTAATGATTGGATGGATAAAAAGATAGAAATACCCAATAAGTCAGTGTTAATTACGATTGATGATGGAGCAGCAGGTACTTATACTCATTTACCACAGATATTAGAAGAATATCAGATGCATGCAACATTATTCTTAATTACTGGTTGGTGGCCAGTAGCTAGATATAAAACAGCCTATTTAGAAGTACAGTCGCATGGTAATAATCTTCATGATAGTAATTACTGTGATAGTGCTGGTTGTGGTTATAAAACACTTAAATTAAGTAAAGAGTTATTAAAAGAAGATTTAAAAGAGTCCATTAATTTAATTGGATCTAATATAGCCTTTTGTTATCCTTTTTATAAAACAAATAATAATCTAGTAGACGCAATTAAAGAAAGTGGATTTAGTTTAGGATTTGTTGGGGGAAATAAAAAGGCAACGAGAAGTAATAATAAGTATTATGTTCCGCGTCATATTATATATAAAAATACAAGTTTAAATAGTTTTATTAAAATGGTATCGTAAAGATAAGAGGAAGTAAAGAAACAAAAAAACTATACTTCTTTTTAATTGAAAAAATAGTAATAATGAAATATAAAATTAATCATAAGATGAAAGAGGAGGTATTATTATGGATGAAAATAATTTTGAGGTATATTCTTTTTTTAATATACCTATTTCTAGTGTTATTAAAGATGAGGAAAAAGCTAATATTATTAAAGAGGAGTTTGATGCAATTGTAACGAAATATCTATTTAGTAGTAATATTTCTGGTGTATGGGCTAGGGAAGATAGGGAAATATATTTACCTAATGAAGAGATATTTAATGGTACTGTTTATGATAGTAAAAGAAAAAAACAGAAGTCTTTAATTTGTATGGATGAGGATAATGATTATCAATTTACTATTTTCTTTGATTATGATAAGTCATTTTGTGATAGAAGATTTATAGTTAATGATATGAAAAATGGAAGTCATATTGAGTTTTATTCTAAAAAAGTAAAAGGTTGTTATCAAATGTTAGTATCAGAAATATCAGAAGTAGAAGGAAAAAGTAGACTTAAGGAATTAGCATATTATTTTAATGATAATAATACTAGTAATAAATATAGTGGGGAAATTTGTTATACGGAATCAAATATTACTATAGATAATTTACTATCTTTTATTTTTAGTTATGAAAATCCTAATTATGATAAATTGAATTTTAGTGGTAAATTTTTAAACCGTAAATTTAATGGTGCAAAAATTGATAAGATAAAAGATTATTCGTTTTTAGTAGGTAACGAAGCTAATCAAAGAAATGTAGCTATTAATAAGAAACAATTAGTAACAGATAAAACTATATTTGCATTAGTTGAAGAATTTAAAGAGGATATCAAAACACGAGAAGAGGAACTAAACAAAGTTCCAACTGGTTTATTGGAATCACTTAAATATGCAATGGGTAATCCTAATTATCCAAATCTTACTAACGATATAGTTGATGATTTTATAGAAAAACAGAAAATAATTAGTTAATTGTTTTCTTTTTTATTGACAAAAATAAATTTTGTTGTATAACTGTATTAAGCAACTAACACAAAGGAGATGAAATATGAAATTCGTATTTGATGACGATAAACCTATTTATAAACAATTAGTAGATCAATTAAAAATAAGAATTGTGACAGGTGAATATCAATTAGGGGAACGAATACCATCAGTTCGTGATTTATCGATGATAATTAAAGTAAATCCTAATACTATTCAAAGAGCTTTACTGGAACTAGAAAATGATGGTTTAATTAATACAAAACGTACATCTGGAAAATTTGTAACGACAGATAAAAAGAAGATTGAGAAAGTAAAGGAAGAATTATCTAAGGAAAGTATTAAGAGGTTTCTAGCAGATATGAAATTATTAAACTTATCTAAGGCGAAGGTTATTCGCTATTTAGAAGAAATTGAGGAGGATTTATGAGTTTAGTGGAATTTAAAAATGTTTATAAGAATTATGGCCGAAAAGAAGTTCTAAAAGATATAAACATTAAAATTGAAAAGGGTAAGATTTATGGTTTACTAGGACCTAATGGAAGTGGTAAAACAACAATGATTAAATTAATTAATGATTTACTTAAACCTACTAGTGGAGAAATTCTAGTTGAAGGGAATATACCAGGGGTTGAAAGTAAAAAAGTTATTTCTTATTTACCAGAGAGAACTTATTTTAATATGAATATGAAAGTAACCGATTTACTAGATTTTTTTGAAGATTTCTATGATGATTTTAATCGTACTAAGGCATTAGAATTATTAGAAAGATTACATATTAATCCTGATGATAAATTAAAGACTATGTCTAAGGGTACAAAAGAAAAAGTCCAATTAATTGTAGTAATGAGTAGAAAAGCAGATATTTATATTTTGGATGAACCAATAGGTGGAGTTGATCCAGCTAGTCGTGATTATATATTAGAGACAATACTTAGTAATTTTCAAGATGGAGCTAGTATTATTATTTCAACCCATTTGATTTCGGATATTGAGAAAATACTTGATGATGTTATTTTTATAAATCAAGGAAAGATTGTTCTTAATAAAAGTGCAGATGAAATTAGAACTAAAAATAAAAAAACAATCGATGAACTATTTAGGGAGGAATTCAAATGTTAAATAAACTTATAAAACATGATTTGAAATCATTGTTTAGAACTTTAACTCCATTATATTTAATTTTATTCTTAATGGCTTTATTTAACCGCGTAGCAGTATTTGCTTCGGATAAGATTTCAATGTTAAAAATTCCAGCAGGATTTATTATTGCATTTTACTTTATCTTATTAATAGGTATACCGATAGCTACTTTTGTGATTACTATTATTCGTTATTATAATAACTTAGTAAAAGATGAAGGTTATTTAATGCATACTTTACCAGTAAAGAAGTCTAATTTAATACTATCAAAACTAATTAGTTATTTTATAGTAATATTAACTTCAACTATTGTATTTATTTTAGGATTATTAATTGGTTGTGTTGGAGTATATTTTGAATTTGATGCTTTAAAAAAATTCTTTGAAGCATTTAAACAAGTAGATACATTATTTATTGTTTTAATGGTATTAAGTATGATTACAGCGCTATTCTTAAATCAGTTAATGGTTTATCTATCGATTGCTTTAGGACAAAAACACAATAATAATAAACTTCTATATTCATTTGTATATGGAATAGTAATTTATAATGTTGTTCAAATTGTTAGTACAGTATTAATATTATTACCAATGATATTTAATTCAGATTGGTTTAAATATTTAGATTCTGATATGCCACCAATGAATATTCTAAATGGTTTTATTGGAGCTAGTTGTGGAATAAGTATTATAATTACTTTTGTCCTTTACTACTTTACGAAGAAAACAATGGAAACAAAGCTTAATTTAGAATAGCTTTGTTTTTCTTTTATATCTATATAATATATTTTGGTTAATATTAATTGTTTTTTATAGACTATTTATGTTACTTGCCAATAACGAATATGATAGTATAATTGTGTAAAATGATTTAATAATAATTAATTTGGTAACTGGTGGTGCATTTTTTGTGAAAAAGAATTGATTTTATTAGTAATGTATGATAAAATCTATAATGTTTGAAGCCTTCTTAGGTTCAAACCGCATTGAAAAGGTTTTAAACTTTTATAAGTACCTTTAGAGCGAGTCTAGAAAATAAATAAAGGAGGTATATTATGAATGCAGTTATTAAAACAGGTGGTAAACAATATTTAGTTTCTGAAGGAAGTGTTATTTACGTTGAAAAGTTAAATGCTAACGAAGGAGAAAAAGTTGTTTTTGATGAGGTTTTAATGCTTGATACCAAAGTAGGAAATCCTTACGTTGCTAAGGCTAGTGTTGAGGGTGTTGTTGTTAAACAAGGTAAACAAAAGAAAATTGTTGTGTTTA
>CAYRDW010000039.1:8258-10257 GCA_964423215.1 uncultured Muribaculaceae bacterium | reverse complement strand
AAGAACTCCTAATCCTGATATTATGTGTAATAAATATATAAAGTTTGATTATTTTATTAAAGAAGCAAAACGATTAGGTGCTGATTATATAGCCACCGGTCACTATGCTAGAATAAAAGATGGACAACTACTACGAGCTATTGATACAAATAAGGATCAAACTTACTTTCTATCGCAGTTAAGTGGTAAACAATTAGAAAACGTATTATTCCCAGTAGGGGATCTTCCTAAAAGTGAAGTTCGTAAAATAGCTGAAGAATATGATTTAATTACAGCTAAAAAGAAAGATTCTACTGGAATCTGTTTCATCGGTGAAAGAAATTTTCGTAATTTTTTAAAAAATTATCTCCCAAATTTACCCGGCAAGATTATAAATATTGAAAATAATGAGGTAGTAGGGGAGCATATTGGTTTAATGTACTATACGCTCGGACAAAGAAGAGGTTTAGATATTGGTGGGACTAAAGATCGATTATTTGTAATAGGCAAAAATATTGAAAAAAACATTCTCTATGTAGCAGAAGGGGAGGATAATGATTATCTAAAATCTGATAGCTGCATAGTTGATACTATAAATTTCAATACAACTGAAAGACCAACTAATTGTACTGCTAAATTTCGTTATCGTGGTGAAGATTATCCTGTTGAATTAGAATACTTAGAAAATAATGAAATAAAAGTCATATATAATAAGATAAAAGCAGTTACACCCGGACAAGCTTGTGTCTTCTATAAAGATGAAAAATGCCTTGGTGGTGGAATAATAAAAACTGTATATAAGAATGACAAGAAAGCTTGGTATATATTGTAAATTAAAAAAGCGAGTTTACACTTGCTTTTTTAGTCAAAAATGGTAAAATTATATTAGGAGGTTTAAACATTATGAGAAAATTAAACAATCTATTACAAGAACTTGGAATCTCCAAGGTTCGCTTAGCTAAATATTTAGGTGTTTCAAGACAAATGTTATATAACTATTTAGCTCAGGAAAACTTAAACGACTGGCCAAAAGAAAAATCAATGAAGGTATTTTGCTTACTAGGAATTAATAATGGCGATGATATACCTAATATTAAAGTAGATGGTGAATATATAATCCAGGTAGAAAACAGATTAAACGACGGTGTTAAAGAATCATCTGGTAAAGAAATATTAGCTGATTTAAAGGGTTTTAATAAAAAAGAACAAGAAATACTTACAGATATTATTAACCATTTAAAAGAAAAATTAGCTGATGATAAAACTAAAGAAACATATAATAGTTATCGTTATCTATATCATTTTCTACAATCAATGGAAACTAATAAAGAATTAAAATACATTTTAGCTTACATGTCAAAATCAATGGGATTTATCGACCATACAGAATATGTATTTAATGAAAATAAACAGTTCAATTTTGAAAGTATTTTATTCTCTGCTATGACACTATACACTAATGGTGGTGCATCAAGAAATAAGATAGCTGAAACTCATAAACGTTTCGTACAAGAGATAGAACATAAAAAAGAAGAACGATTAAGCCGTACCCAAGAGTTAAACACTGCCAAGATACAAGCACTTAAAGAATTAGGTTATACAGAAATAAATAATGATAACGCTAAAGAAGTATTAGATAAAATAGCTGAAATTCAATCTAGAAAAGTATAAAAGACCAGTCAAGGTCTTTTTCTTTTTATATTAGCTACAATTGATCTATATTATTTTCTTCGAAACTTTTAAAATTATTATTACTATAAATTTCTTGCTTTATTCGGTTTATTACATAATCTTTTTCATTTGGATATTTTGTATAAAAAGTAATTAGTTTTATGTTTGCATCATTACATATTTTCTTAACTTTCAAATCTCTATCTTTTCTGACATTCTTATTATGACTACTATCATTTAACTCTATCAATAATAAAATATTTTTCATATCCTTATCAAAAATCGCAAAGTCTATATTTTTAAATAATTCATTTATATATCCTTTATTTACTTTTTTGATTATAGCTGC
>CAYRDW010000039.1:0-8158 GCA_964423215.1 uncultured Muribaculaceae bacterium | reverse complement strand
TTTTTTACTACAATCATATTCTACCATAATCTATAATAGGTTACCAGCATCAGTTTGCTATTTAGACAAAGCATAATGTAAATAAAGATAGGTTTATAAGAAGTGATACTCTTAAACCCTTGTATTTATTAACTATCGTAACTTCGTATAATTTATATTATGTTAACTTCTATATCGATTTTATTTATTAAACATATTACTAATATATATAACTATCTACACTAACACTGTATTATTACTCCTAATACACTATTAATTACTATCTTACTTAATCATCATTTAATTTAATTAAATAAATAAAAATCTAAAAACATTTTAATATATAATAATTAAATCACCAAATTTTATATTATTTTTATATTATCATTATAACATATGACACATTAAACTACATTCTAATATTTAACTAATCTAGCTATCTGTATTTCAATTCGAGGATTAGTTTAACACACATTTCCCCATCTCAAATCGTTATATAAAATAGGGGACTTATCTATTTTAAGATCTATATATGTATAATTTTCTATTTAATATCTCAATATAGTATTGGAGGGTATTTGTATGGAAAAAGAAAATCAAAAAATTAAATGTCATGTAGAGTCATGTGAGTTTCAAAACCAAGATTCAGAGAAATGTACATTAGATGAAATCGAAGTTAATTGTAACTGTGATCCAGATGAAGCTACTGACAAAGATGAAACAATATGTAATAGTTTCAAAAATTCCGAAGATAGTAATAAAGATTAGTTTGCATTTATTATAATAAAAATAGAAAAGGGTGCTTATCCCCTTCTCTATTTTTTATTTGTATTAAAATTTACTTTAACTGCTCCAAAAAGCTTTTTCCAATTAACGGCCTATTAGTATTAAAATTATCAGCTATAGTAGCTCCTATATCAGCCATTGATTCCAGTATATCAAGTCTTTTAGGTTCTTTTAGCATTCTCCCAAATATCAAAACCGGTACATTTTCTCTAGTATGATCTGTTCCTTTAAAACTAGGATCACACCCATGATCAGCCGTAATTATCAATAAATCTTCCATATCAAGTTTATTTATAATCATAGGTATTTCTACATCAAGTTCTTCAATAGCTTTAGCATAGCCCTCTAAATCTCTTTTATGACCATATTCCTGATCGAAATCATTTAAATTAGCCATACATAAACCAGTAAAATTTTTACCCATAATATCAGTTAATTTATTAATAGCTTCTGAATTGTTTTTAGCCTTTATTTTCTTAGTAATTCCCTCATCATCAAAAATATCTGCAATCTTTCCTATAGAAATAACTCCATAATTATTTTCTTTAAGTAAATCAAAAACACTTTTAGTTGGTGGTTTAACCGCAAAATCTTTTCTTTCATTAGTAAATTTAAAACTTCCTGGTTTACCAGTAAAAGCACGTGCAATTACTCTACCTACTTTCAATTCTTCAGTCATTGTAATTCTTCTTATTTTCTCAGCATATTCATATAACTTATTTACAGGAATAATATCTTCATGAGCAGCTATATATAAATTAGAACCATTAGAAGTATATAAAATTAAAAAGCCATATTCAAGATGTCTATCCCCTACTTCATTAATAATATCTAATCCATCAGCATTACGATTACCTACAACTCTACGCTGTGTAATTATTTCAATTTCATCAATTAATTCCCTAGGAAAACCATTATCAGTAAAACTTTTAAATGAAACCAGACTCTGTACTCCCATAAGTTCATAATGTCCTGTTAAAGTATCTTTACCAGGATTGGTAGGTCTAGCTATCGTATAATAAGCATCAACCTGATCATTTTCTCCCATATTAAGTGTATCAAGAAAACCTAATTTCTGTAAATTAGGAACAAACAAATCATAATTATCTCTAATATGCCCTAAAGTATTTGACCCCTCATCACCATAATTATTGGCATCGATTGCTTCCCCTACTCCTAATGAATCCAAAACTAATAAAAAAACACGTTTAAACCTCATGTTTAGTCCTCCTCTTTTCTTGGATGATATTCCTCATAATCTTTTTTAACTTGCATGTTAGAAATATGAGTATAAATTCTAGTAGTAGAAATATCACTATGTCCAAGCATTTCCTGTATAATTCTAAGATCAGCACCATTTTCTAATAAATGAGTCGCAAAACTATGTCGCAACGTATGTGGTGTCACATTAGTATTTAATCCTTTAATAACTAGTAATGCTTTAAGCATTTTATAAAACCCTTGTCTAGTTAAAGGTTTACCATGATTATTCAGAAATAATTCTGAATACTTATTTCTTTTTTCTAAGTGTCTTCTTTCCTCTAAATAATTGTTTAAAGATACTATAATATAATCATTAATAGGAATAATTCTTTCTTTTCTTCCTTTACCCATACAACGAACAGTACAATTAACTAAATCAATATCATTAAGTGTTAATGAAAGTAATTCACTTATTCTAATACCTGTTCCGTACATCAATTCTAGCATAGCCTTATTACGATAGTCAAATGGAGTAACAGTATCAATATTAAGTAATAAATCAACCTCATCGATTGTTAAGACACTTGGCAATTGTTTCTTTAATCGTGGTCTTTCAATACTACTAGCTACATCGGTTTTAAGATATCCAGTCTTTAAAAAATACTTATGGAAATTTTTAATAACTGTAATTGAATGAGCAATAGTCTGCGGTTGGTTTTTCTCCTTATTAAGTAAATTTTCCAAATACTCCGCAATATCATCCCGAGTGACATTTTTTATATCACTAATATTTCTCTTCATAATAAACTTAATATATTTATTTAATTCATTTTCATAAGAGTTTTTAGTATTAATAGTTAATCTCTGTTCTATTAATACATAATCTAAATACTCTTTTTTAGCCATTTCCAACTTCATAATAATCTCCTAGAATCCACTAATATTATATCATAGTTATAGAATCTATCGCAAATTTTTGGTATAATAAATTAAGTGGTGAGTAATTATGGATAAACCGTTAGCTATCAAGTTAGCTCCTAACTCAATAAATGATATTATAGGTCAAAAACATTTATTAGGTAAGGATAAAATATTAAGAAATTTAGTAGAAAATAAAAAACTGTTTTCTATGATATTATATGGAAAACCAGGGATAGGTAAAACCTCTATCGCTAACGCTATCGTTAATGATTTAGGAATTAGATATCGTTTTTTAAATGCTACTATTAATAATAAAAAAGATTTAGATATCGTAGTTGAGGAAGCCAAAATGTATGGTGGTATCATTCTTATCATGGATGAGATACATCGTCTAAACAAAGATAAACAAGATTTACTATTACCACAATTAGAAAGTGGTTTAATAACTTTAATTGGCATGACTACATCCAATCCTTATTATAAGATTAATCCTGCGATTAGAAGTAGATGTCATATTTTCGAACTAAAAGATTTAGAAACAGATGATATTATTGAAGGTTTAAATAAAGCTATAAAATATCCTGATTTAACAGATATCAAAATAAAAGCAGATGCTATTAATTATATCGCAAAAATTGCTGGAAATGATTTAAGATATGCTTATAATCTTTTAGAACTAGCTTACTATTCTAGTAGTGATAAAAAGATAACTATTGATTTTTTAAAAACAATCAGTAATAAACCAGTTATGATTTCTGATAAAGACGAATCAGGACACTACGATTTACTTTCAGCTTTTCAAAAATCGATTCGTGGAAGTGATGTTGATGCATCTCTACATTACTTAGCTAGATTAATAGAAGTTGGTGACTTAGATAGTATCTATCGCCGCATGAGTGTTATAGCATATGAGGATATTGGCGTTGCTAATCCTGATATTGGTCCTAGAGTAATGGCAGCTATCTCTGCTTGTGAACTAGTAGGACTACCAGAGGCTAGAATTCCTCTAGGAACTATCGTTACTGAAATGGCTCTATCACCTAAATCAAACACTGCTCATATTGCTTTAGATAAAGCATTAGAAGATGTTGCGACAGGACGTTGTGGCGATGTTCCAGATAGTATTAAAATTCATTCTACTACCTACAAATATCCTCATGATTTTCCTAATAACTTTGTCGTTCAGCAATATCTTCCCGATAATTTAATAAGTAAAAAATACTATATACCAAAAGATACCTCACCTAATGAAAGAATACTTAAACAAATTAAAGACAAATTAGACAAATTAAAAGAACAAAATAAGGAGTAATTTATGGGTAAGTTTTATATAATTATGGGAAAAAGTGCCACTGGTAAAGATAGTATGTATCACCAAATTAAAAATAGTGATTTAGAATTACAAACTATTGTACCTTTTACTACTAGACCAATTAGAGAAGGTGAAACTGATGGTGTTGAATATCACTTTATTGATGAAGAAAAATTCAATGAAATGTTTTTAGAAAATCGTGTTATTGAATTTAGAAAATATCAAACAAATCATGGTGAGTGGATCTACGGAACACCTGCTGATAACATTGATTTAGATAAAAGTAATTATATAGCAATTGGAACCTTAGAAACTTTTGAGAGTTATAAAAATCATTTTGGCGATGATAAAGTTGTAGATATTTATATCCATGTTGATGATGGCGATAGATTACAAAGAGCACTAAATAGAGAAAAACAAGAAACAACTCCAAAGTATGAGGAAATGTGTAGAAGATTCATAGCTGATAGTGAAGATTTTTCAAAAGAAAAAATTGCTGAATCCAATATAACTAACTTTTTTGAAAACTATGATTTTCAAAACTGTTTTAACCAAATCATCACATTTATACGTGAAACAATCAACATAGATAAAGCTGAAAAAGTACAAAATACATATATTGAAAAAAAGCTCTAATTGAGCTTTTATTTATTTTTATAAAAAAAGAAAATTATACATTTTCTTTCACAAATTTATTAAAGTTTTTAATATCATTATCATCAGTTAAATTAGTTTCACTTAATGATTCTAACAAGCGCTTTTGATCTTTTGATATTTTTTTAGGTGTAACTATTTTTAAAACTATATACATGTCACCTTTATGACGAGCATGTTCATTATTGATTCCTTTATTTTTAATACGATGTTTATCCCCGCTTTCACTACCTGCTGGTACTGTTAATGTTACATTACCATGCAAAGTAGGTATTTCCTTCTTTGTACCTAAAACAGCTTCTGTTATCGTTATTGGTACTTCTAAGTAAATATCATCGTCATCTCTAACATAAAAATCATGTTCATCTACTCTAAATTCAATATATAAATCACCATTAGGCCCACCATTATAACCGGCTGCCCCTTTTCCTGATAAACGAAGTCTACTACCTGAATCTACACCAGCTGGTACTTTAACCTCAACTGTTTGTTTTTCTGTAACTTTACCAGTACCACGGCAACTATTACACTTATCTTTATAAGTCTTTCCTTTACCACCACAACTAGAACAAGTAGTTTTTGATAAAAAACTCCCAAAAATAGTATGTTGTTCGCTAGTTATTGAACCGCTACCATGACATTTATCACAAGTAGTCTCATCGAAACCACCTTTACCATTACATGTCTCACAATTCTCAGTTATATCTAATTCAATATCTTTCTTGGTACCAAATACTGCTTCCTCAAAAGTTAATTTCATTCTCATTAAAGAGTCATTACCTTTAGCTGGACGATTAGTACTTCGTGAACGAGAACTACCGCCAAAACCACCAAAGCTACCAAAGATATTATCGAATATATCACCATAGTCAAAATCAGAAAAATCAAAACCACCAAAGCCACCAGCACCTCCAGCTCCACCCTGGAAAGCAGCATGACCAAATTGATCATATTGTTTTCTTTTTTCTTCATCAGAAAGAATAGCATAAGCCTCTTGTGCTTCCTTAAATTTAACTTCTGCATCAGCTTCCTTACTTACATCAGGATGATACTTTTTAGCTAATTTACGAAAAGCGCTTTTAATTTCATCTTGAGATGCCCCTTTACTAACTCCAAGCACCTCATAATAATCTTTTTTATCCATTACATCACCATCTTCTTATAATAACTCTCTAAATTTTTTAATTAAATCATCAAACATATCAATTGCTTGATTAATAACATCGGGATCAAGTAAATCTACTCCCGCTAATTTCAATTCTTCTAACGGATCCATTGAATCACCAGATTTTAAGAATTTCAAATAATCATCTACTGCTGTTTCTTCACCATTACGAATTCTATCAACAATATAACAAGCTGATGCTAAACCAGTAGCATACTGATAAGTATAAAAATTATAATAGAAATGAGGAACTCTAGCCCATTCATATTTAATTTCTTCATTAACGACAACACCATCACCATAATATTTTTTATTTAAATCATAATATTTATCGCATAATACTTTTGAAGTCAAATAAGTACCTTTTTCACATTCACTATACATCATTTCTTCAAATTCACTAAACATTGTTTGACGATACATTGTCGCTTTAAACATACTCATCATTTCACTTAGAATATATTTCTTTTCCTCATTCGTGGTAGCTTTTTCTAACATGTGATAACTAAGTAACATTTCATTTACATTCGATGCTACTTCTGCTACAAATATTTTATAATCACTATATTGAGGTAAATTTTCACGATTAGAATAATATGTATGCATTGAATGACCAAGTTCATGAATTAAAGTTGATACATCATGATAATCCCCTTGAAAATTAAGTAATATATATGGATAGGTATCATAACTTCCAGATGAATAAGCTCCACCTCTTTTTCCTTTATTAGGATAAATATCTATCCAGCGCTCATTAAAAGCTCTTTCAACAGTATTAACATAATCATCACCAAAAACACTTACCACGTCTAAAACTATTTCCTTAGCTTCATCAAAAGAATAACTTTTCACTGGTCCTTCTGTTAAATTAATATATGTATCATAAATACTAAAATCATTATCTGATAATTTTAAAGTATCTCTAATTAATTTAAAGTAATTATATATCGTATCCATACGGTCATTGATTGTTTTTACTAAAATATCATAAACCTTAGGATTAACACGATTACTAAATAAACTAGCCTCTTTACTACTTTTAAAACCTCTTAAACGGTTAACAATCGAACGAGAATTAATATCTCCATTTAAAGAAGCTGCTAAAGTCTGAATGTTTTTCCTATAAGTAGAATAAATAGATTCAAAAGCATCTTTTCTAACACGCCTTTCAGGATTTCTCAAATAAATAGAAAGATTTTCATTATTTATTTCTACTTTATTACCATTTTCATCTAAAATAAATCCAAATTGTAATTCCGAATTTCTAACAATCCCGGCAATATCACTAGAACTGTTTAACGGAACTGATAATGCTGCTAAAATCTTCTCTTCATCATTACTTAAAGTATATTCTTTTTTTCTAAAAATACGCTCTAACTGTAATGAAAAATTTTCAAGTTTAGAATTTTTACCTATATATTTTTGAATAAGTGACCAGTCACCTTTTAATATTTCTGGAATAACAAAAGCAGTTTTTTCATTATATAAAGAATATAATCTATCAATATCACCCTTTAAAGTTTGTGTTTCTTGATTACTAACATCTTGATCATTTTTCCTATAAGCATAATTACCTAATTTATTAAGTTTACGTTCTATCTCTATAGACAAAAATAATGTCATATATAAATTATCATCAGAATCTAATATCTTGTTTTCATAAACTTCTAACTTCTTAATATCTTCTAATACTGTTTGATATTCTTCATTATAAATATCAATATTCTTATAGATTGCTTCTAAATTCCAAGTATCAGCTATCTTTTGTTCACTTCTAGTAATGGCCTTTTTCATATTCTCCTCTTTCTATACAATGAAAGTTCTAGATAACTAGAACTTCATTCCATAATTATTATTTTTCTTCATATTCAGCTTCTTTTACATCATCATCTTTACTTTCAGATGTCTCAGCAGAATCATTACCTTCTGATGCTTGATCCTTTTGTACTTGTTCATATACTTTAGTAGCCAAAGCCATTGCTTTTTCAGTTAATTTATCTTTCTTTTCTTTAATATCATCAATATCTTCTTTTTCTAAAGCTTCTTTTAATTCTTTAATTAATTCTTTAGCTTCTTCTTTTTCTTTTGTATCAACCTTATCACCAAGATCAATAATTGCTTTTTCAGTTTGGAAAATC
>CAYRDW010000038.1:0-10957 GCA_964423215.1 uncultured Muribaculaceae bacterium | reverse complement strand
ATGGAAAAACAAATGCGTGCTGAACGTGAAAGAAGAGAAGCTATTCTAAGAGCTGAGGGTGAGAAAAAAGCAGCTATCTTAATCGCTGAAGGTGAAAAAGAAAGTTCTATTTTAAGAGCTGATGCAAAAAGAGAAACTCATATTCGTGAGGCTGAAGGTGAAGCACAAGCAATTATAAAAGTACAAGAAGCCCAAGCTGAAGCTTTAAAGTTACTTAAAGATGCTAAAGTAGATGAAGCTGTATTAAAACTAAAAAGTTATGAAGCAATGGTAAAAATAGCTGATGGTCAATCTACTAAGATTATTATTCCTAGTGAAATACAAAACTTAGTAACAGCTGGTACAGTATTAGCTGAAACTTTAGAAAAAACCAAAAAATAAAATAGAACTTAAGTTCTATTTTTTGTTTATAAAGTCATCTATTTAAAAACATCACAAATATTTGACTTTCTAATGTTAGCTATTCAACAATTTCTCCTAAAATTATTTTAGGCATAGTTGTTAAACATCTATTCCATCTTTTATAAAATTTTTCCACACCTAATTTTGAAATTTTTGCATGGACTTCTTTGTTTTCTAATTTCCAAACTAAAACATAAGTAATTTTATCAACATACCTTGTTAGTGGAATGGGTGGTATGCCTTCTTTTACTGCATTAAAGTCTTTTTGTCTATGATTTCTTTTTATATAGTAAACATCAATAACTCCATCTTGTTTTTTATAAAAGGCAGCTACTTCTCTCATCAATTCTTCGACTTCCTGCTCTTTATTAAGTTTTACTTCATAAATACATATTTCGTTAAACACTTTATCACTCCCAATATAAATATATTATAACATGTTCTAATATTTATCCCCAAAACAGACTATTTACTTTGTTAACTCGATTAAATAGGGAGCATCTTTTTTATCAGTATTATGATAATAAGTTGCTTTTTTGTTTTTTAAATATTCATTCAATATATTATGTTCCTTCATACCTTCAGTATGTCCTGGATAAACAGTAATTAAAATTACTCCTTGATTGTGAATTAATTTTAAAGCCTGGTCGATAGCCTGAATAGTAGTATTATGCTTGGTAGTAATATTCCTATTACCTCTAGGTAAATAACCTAAATTAAAAACAATAACACTTATTTTTCCAATATAATCACTTAATACTAATTCCATTTTATTATGATTTTCATTATAAAATATAATATTATCTTTATTACCAAGTAACTTTTTAGAATTACTAATTGCATCTTTTTGAATATCAAAACAAAATATTTTTCCAGTACTTACTCTTTCAGATATAAATAAAGTATCTTTTCCATTCCCAACTGTTGCATCTATTACTAATGAATTAGGTTTTAAATAATAACTAAGTCTTTCTCTAACTCTATTCATTATAGAACTTTGGAAACCTTGATAAGTATTTCTTCTTTGTAATTCCTTATCAATCTCATTTAAAACACCAAACTTTTTAACTAACCAATTAGGAGCTATCAAATCTTCTTTTTTAGGATCACCAGTAATTCGGTGTAATACAATATTAGAATTTAAAATTTCTAATTGATCGCAAACAATATCTATATATTCTTCTTTAGAAAGTACTTTAAAAGGTTTATCTAAGTACATTTTAGCTAAAGCAGTATCTTTAATAATATGTAACATATGAATCTTTAATCCTTGAATATCTAACTTATTAATATATCTAATCGTTTCTATCATCATTTCTTTAGTCTCATAGGGAAGCCCATTCATGATATGAACGACGACATTAATATTTCTTTTTCTTAGCTTTTTAACCATCTCATTAAAACAATCCAAATCATGGCCTCTATTTATTAATCTAGCTGTTTTCTCATGAATAGTTTGTAATCCTAATTCAACTGTTAAAAAAGTTCTTTTATTCAAATCTTCTAAGTAATCTAAACACTCATCACTAATCGCATCAGGTCTTGTGGCTATATTTAAACCAACCACATCTTTAATTTTAATAATCGGTTCATACTTCTCCTTTAATATATCTACTGGTGCATAAGTATTAGTATTAGCTTGAAAATACCCAATATATAAACTATTATCCCATTTATTATCCATAACTTTTTTAATATTATCAAATTGTTTAATAACATCTTCCTTAATATTACCCGCAAAATCACCACTACCAGCTTTAGAACAGTAAATGCAGCCCCCAATACCTTTAGTACCATCTTTATTAGGACAAGTAAAACCGCCATTTAGACTAATTTTAGAGACTTTTCTGTGAAATTTCTGTTTATAAAAATAATCTAAAGTATAATATCTTTTATTTGAATCTGTATTTTTAAACAAATTTTCCACCTAAAACACTTCCTTTTAAGTTGTATTATAACACAACTCATTATATAATTATAATAGGAGGATTTATATGGAAACAAAGACAACCAAAAAACCAAATTATCGTTTTATAGGAATATTCGCTATTACACTATCCGTTTTATCAATCACATTTTTAGGAATTATCTTCTATATGACATCAAGACCTAAAACAATTCTATTACAGAGTGCTAATCACTTTGTATCTAGAATCTATTCCGCTATGGAAGGTAGTGATAATAGTTTATCTAATAAAATAGCAACTGAAAATAATACTAAAATCGCTAATAATTTATCATTAACTTACTATGGAGCAGAAACCAAGGAAACTTTTAATTTTAAAACAAATTATCATGTAGCTAAAAAAGAAAAACAAGCTAGTCTTAACAGTTCATTAATTAAAAATGAAGAAACTATGTTAGAACTAAAAACTATGTTTAAAGATTCAAAAGCTTACTGGCAAGTAATGGATATTATGAATAATTACTATTATAGTGACTTTGATTTTAGTTTATTAGAAACATCTAAAATATCTGATAAAGATTTAAAAAAGGTATTCAAACTATTAAAAGAGACATTTATCGATAAAGTTGATTCAAAGAAAATAACTAAAAAAAGTGATAAAATAAAACTAGATACTAAAACTAAAAAAGTAACTAGATTAGATTATAAAGTAACTGAAAAGATGCTTGTTGAAGTTATAAAAGATACTTATAGTAAAATTAAAGACGATGATAAACTCTTGTCATCAATAGCTAAAACAAGTAATATGACAACATCTGAATATGATGAAGTAGTATCAAGTCTGTTTGCTAAATTAGATGGTTATGCATATAAAAATGATTCATTTACCTATTCGGTTTACTATTATGGCTTTAATAATATTATAATGGAAGAGATAAAAAGTGGTAATTATTCAGTTCAATTACTAAAATATAATGATACCAAAGAATATAAAATCTCAGAATTAAATAAAAATATTTTTACTTTAAAAATAACTAAAAAAGATAAAGAGAATTTAGTTAATGGAAATATATCTAATTATAAATTCGAAGGAAAATATACTACTAAAGATTCAATAAATCATTTATCATTAAAAATATTAAATACTAAGCCAGTCTATATAGATATAAAAATAAAAGAAGTAGAAGAGAATAATCAATATATTAAAACACTTACTTCTAAAATTGGTTATGACGAATCTTTTAAAGATCAACTATTTACTATCGATGTAACTACTAATTATTCATTTAATGATAAGGTAACACTAGCCGATACCAGTAATAGTAAAGATATTAAGTTACTCTTAGAAGAGGATTTTGAAGAAGTTATAACTAATATTGAAAAACACCCTTTATTATCACAAGTTTATTCTCTATTTAGCTCTCTAAGTCAATTCAACAATTATTTAGATGAAACTAATTATGATAACTTGGATGATTATGATAATTTAAATAGTATTGATTATGATAATTATTATTAGGAAAGCGTTTTAAACGCTTTTTTTTTCTTCTCATTTATGATATGATTTTGATAGAATAGTAAGAAGAATATAAGGGTGAAGATTATGAAAAGAAATGTGGATGTAGCTAATTTGAAATCAAATTCAGAAAGTATTATTTTAGGAACCAATTATCGTATTACGATTCTTACAGAAAGATTAGTTCGTTTAGAGTATAATCCTAATGGGATTTTTTATGATGAACAATCACAATGGGTTTCATTTCGTAATTTTTCTAAACCTGAATTTACTGTTAATGAAGATGATAAATATTTAGTAATAAAAACAAAATATTTTTCCTTATCATATACAAAAGGAAAAAGTTTTGATGGTGGTAAAGTAGTACCTACTGCGAATTTAAGAGTTGAATTAAATAAAACAGATCGTGCTTGGTACTATAATCATCCTGAAGTTAAAAACTATAAAGGTCTAATGGTAGGCATGGATGGAACTGAAGATGACTCCAAACTAAGAAAAGGACTGTACTCTTTAGATGGCTTTTCATCAATCGATGATAGTAATACTTATATTTATAAAGATAATAAATGGGTAAAAAGAGATTCACTAGGTATCGATATTTATTTATTTATGTATGGAAATGATTTCTACTTAGCTCTTCAAGATTATTTTAAATTAACTGGTGTTCCACCGATGATACCTCGTTATGCCTTAGGGAACTGGTGGTGCCGTGATTTAGACTATACTGATGAAGATATTCTAGCGGTTGTTAATAACTTTAGTAAAAGAGAAACCCCAATATCAGTATTATTATTAGATAAAGCCTGGCATATTCGTGAGACTCCTGATAAGAGAATATTAGATACTGGTTATACTTTTAATAAGAAACTAATACCAGAACCAGAAGCTTTAATTAAACAGCTTCATGATAAAAATATCCGTGTTGGTGTGCAGTATGATCCCACTAATGGTATTTTTCCCCATGAAGAACATTATCAGGAATTAGCTAATTATTTTGGTGTTACAGAAAATAAAATTATCGCTTTTGATCCCTTAAATCCAAGTTTATTAGACGCCTGTTATCGCTTTTTACTAAATCCCTTAAAAAAACAAGGAGTAGACTTTTTCTGGAATGATTATAAAGAAACTAGTAAAGGTTTAGATGGGCTATGGCTAATTAATCACTCTTTATTAAATCCCAAAGAGGAAGACTTAACTACTAGAGATATGTCTTTAGCTAGAAGTGCTATCATAGCTCCCCAGCTCCAACCAATAGTTTATTCTGGTAGAACACTAGTAGGCTGGGAAATGTTAAAAAAGATTCCCTATTTAAATCAAGCTGCAGCTAATATGGGGGTTTCATGGATAAGTCATGATGTAGCTGGTAACTATGGTGGAACTGAAGAAGAAGAACTTTATATTAGATCAGTTGAGTTAGCTACCTTTAGTCCTATATTAAGATTTCATGCTCCAAGAGGTAGATATTATCGCCGTGAACCATGGCGCTGGAACGCTAAAACTTTAGAGATTGTTGATAATTATTTAAAACTTCGTCATCAAATGATTCCTTATAATTATTCAAATAGTTATCGTTATCATAAACATGGAGTACCATTAATTAAACCACTGTATTATAGTTATCCATGGGTATATGATGATGTTAATTACTCTAGTCAGTATTTCTTTGGAGATTTATTAGTTGCCCCTATTTGGCGTAAGAAAGATTATCTAATGAATCGTACCGTTCATAAATTCTTTATTCCTGAAGGAATCTGGTATGATTTTAAAACTGGTAAGAAGTTCCCTGGTAAAAAAGAATATGTATCTTTCTTTAGAGATGAAGACTTTCCCGTATTCGCTAAAAGAGGAGCTATTGTTCCTTTAGATAATACTGATGAATTAAATTTTGTTGGTAATTCAAAGAAATTAGAAATTCATATCTTTCCAGGTGAAAATAATACCTTTAATCTTTATGAAGATGATGGTATTAGTGAAATGTATCAACAAGGAAAATATTTACTAACCCAAATTGATTATAACTATCTACCAAGTAATTACACAGTTATAGTCAGAACTATAGAAGGTGGTAGAGGAATAGTCGATGATTATCGTGACTATAAGATTCGTTTTAGAAATACTAAACGAGCTAAGGATGTTATTGCTTATTTCAATAATAATCCTCTAGAAACTAATAGTTATGTTGATGATGCTGACTTTGTAGTTGAAGTAAAAGAAGTCCCATCAGTAGGTCAATTAACTATTAACTGTAAGGGTAAAGATATCGAGATTGATGCTATTCGTTTAATTAATGATGATATTGATAGTATTTTATTAGATTTACCTATAAATACAGTTTTAAAAGAAAAAATATCTTCAATTATGTTTAGTGATTTATCAATAAAAAAGAAAAGAATCGAAATCAGAAAACTAAAAAAATATAACTTAACTAATGAGTATATTCGTTTATTCTTGAAACTTCTAGAATATATTGGTCAAATATAATATTATTAAAATTATATATTTAGGAGAAAATAATCCAAATAGATATTTTTATTTGAATATAAAAAGAAAATATAGTATCATAGTAATCATTTATAGGAGAAGAATTATGAGCAGTATTGAAAACCAAATAGAACAAGAATTAAGTAATGTTAGACCAAGCTATTATGAAAAGAGAGCAGCACAAATTAGAGAAGAAAACAACGCCATAGACGAAATAATTTCCGCAAGAAAAATAGATGTTAAAAAAATTGTAAAGTCTATGTTTACTAAATCTACACGTGAAGAGAGGGAGAAACACAAAAAAGATCTGAAAAAACAACAAGAAAAATATAGTTATCTATTAGTCTTCTCAAACTCATCTTTAAGAAATAAACAAAACAAAAATCTTGCTGAATTAGAAGACTTAAAGGTAAACCAAGCGAGAGATGCGTTGAGTACAGAAGAGAAAATAAAAATTGCTAAACAAGACTATGATGACAAGCAAAAGACACAAAAAGAACTTCAATTAGAAAATGAAATCATAGAAATAATTCTTTCAACAAAAGCAATAAATATTATAGAAAAAGCAAAGTCTATATTTATAGAAGCTGCAAAAAAAGAAATGAAACAAAATAGAGAATATGTAGATAATCTTAAACAACAAAACCATTATCTATTATCTTTATCAGTTTTAGATTTAAGAAAAACATTTAATGCCAATTTATCCAAATTGGAAACATTAAGGGATAATATAGCTGAAGCAGAAACTTTAGTTAAATCTTATGAAAGGTTAGAAGAACCAATTATATTTCCTCAATCTCATCGTACCAATTTTAGAAGTACAGATTTAACTGAAAAAACACTAAATAATGAGCCGAAAAATCTTCAACAAGTCCAACCACTTCAAATACCGGAGCAAGCAGCAGCTTATTTAGGTGCAGGTACAGTTAAAGTTGTTTTTTTCAAAGGTAATAACCATACATTAACTACTGATTTGGAAAAACCAAAAAAACCAACTCAAAAAAGAATGGAATTTCAATAAATATATGTTATAATGATATTAATGTTTTACTTTGATGAAGAAGTAGTAATGAAATAAACGTTTATAGAGAGTCTATGACTGGTGAAAATAGATAATGGTGATTTCATGAACTTGTCTTCGGAGTAAAAAACGGGTGGTTCCGTTATAAACTTAGAGATATAAGTTTTACTTATAAATTAAGGTGGTACCGCGATTATTCGTCCTTATGGAGAATAGTCGTTTTTTTTATGAAAGGAGTTTTATTATGGAAGAATTAATTGTTTTTGCATTTACATTTTTGTTAGTTTACACAGTTTACTATTTTCTCTCAATAAGGAAAGCTAAGACCAATAAAAAGAAATTACCTATCGAGGTTCAATATTTACTTCTGCGTTATAAAATAGATTTAAAAAAAATTAAGTATCGTAATTTCTTAAATACTATAGCTATAGTAGGGAGTTTAGATATTGCTTTAGTTGTAACATTAATAGGTAAATTTGAAAATATTATTTGGCAGTTACTGTTTGGTTGTGTATTTTTAGTGCCAATAATAATTTTAAGTTTTATGGCGATTGGTAACTACTACCAAAACCTTCAACTTAAAATAGAAGCAGAATCAAAAGAAAAAAACAGTAAAGATAAAAAAGTAATAAAACAAAATAAAACAAAAAAGGGAGCTAAGAAAAATGATTAATACAAAAAAGATAGAATCAAAATGGCAAAAATACTGGAGTGATCATCGTACTTTTGAAGTAGATGTAGATCACACAAAAGAAAAATATTACTATTTAGTAGAATTTCCTTATCCAAGTGGATCAGGTTTACATGTAGGACATGTAAGAGGTTATACTGCTTTAGATGTTTTAGCTAGAATCAAAAGAATGAAAGGTTATAATGTATTATTTCCAATGGGGTGGGATGCTTTTGGTGCACCTGCTGAACAATATGCAATTAGTAACCATATTCATCCTAAAGTAGCAGTAGAAGAAAATATTAAAACTTTTAAAGGACAAATCGAAAAATTAGGAATATCTTTTGATTGGTCGAAAGAATTTTCAACTACTGATCCAGAATATTATAAATGGACCCAGTGGCAATTCTTAAAATATTTCGAACATGATTTAGCATATAAAGCTAAGAAAAATATTAACTGGTGTCCTAAATGTAAAACTGGTTTATCTAATGAAGATTCATCAGGTGGTGTTTGTGAAAGATGTGGTTCTGGTGTAGAACAAAGAGAAAAAGAACAGTGGATGCTTCGTATGAGTAACTATGCCGAAGATTTAATTACTGGACTTGATGATACTGATTTCCAAGAAAAAATAAAAACAGCCCAGATCAACTGGATTGGTAAGTCAACAGGAGCTGAAGTTGATTTTAAATTAAAACAAGTAGAAGAAAAATTAACAGTTTATACAACTCGTCCAGATACATTATATGGAGCTACCTTTATGGTTATTGCTCCCGAACACCCATATATAGATTTATATAGTGGACTTATTTCTAATATGAATGAAATAATTGATTACCGCGAACAAACTAATAAAAAAACAGAGTTCGAACGTACTCAATTAGTTAAAGATAAGACCGGAATAAAGATAGAAGGATTAACAGCTATTAATCCAGTAAATGATAAAGAAATACCTATTTATATTTCTGATTATGTAATGATGAATTATGGTACAGGAGCTATTATGGCAGTACCAGCTCACGATGATAGAGATTATGATTTCGCTAAGAAATTTGGTATTGAAACTATTCAAGTTATCGCTCCATCATATCTTTCTAAAGATAACCCCCCACGTGAGGGCGCAAAAAATACTAACCGAAAAGTAGTTTATGTTGTTTTAACTAACAAGGATAAATCAAAATATTTAGTTTTAGATTGGAAAGAACAACCATGGAAAAATTTTGTTTGTGGTGGTATTGAAGGAGATGAATCAGTAGAAGCAGCAGCTCTACGTGAAGCTAAAGAAGAAACAGCTTATAAAAACATTAGAATTGATAGTGTTAATTCATATTACTATAAAGATGAATTCTATGCAGCTCATAAAAATGTAAATAGAAAAATTGATGGTTATATTGCCTATGGAACTATCTTAGATGATGAACAAGTAGTTATGGATGATTATGAAAACAATACCCATACCCCAGTTTGGATAGATAGTAATAAAGTAGTTGAGTTTTTAAATAAACCAGAAAAAGATTGTATTGAATGGTTTATTGATGGTGAGAAAGCTTATACAGGTGATGGTATTCATATTAATTCTGAAATGATAGATGGCTTAAACAAAGAAGAAGCTATTTCTAAAATAATAAACTTCTTAGAAGAAAAAGGTGTTGGAAGGCCTAAAACCAATTATAAACTTCAGGACTGGGTATTTACTCGTCAAAGATTTTGGGGAGAACCAATTCCACTAATTAATTGTAATAAATGTGGATGGGTTGCAGTACCAGAAGAAGAGTTACCAGTATTACTTCCAGAAGTAGCAGAATATGAACCAACTGATGATGGTGAATGCCCGCTTGCTAGAATTGAAGACTTTGTAAATACAACTTGTCCGAAATGTGGTGGTCCTGCTAAAAGAGAAACCGATACAATGCCAAACTGGGCTGGTTCAAGTTGGTATTGGCTAAGATATATGGACCCAAAGAATAGTAAGGAAATCGCATCGCAAGAAGCCCTTAAATACTGGGGTCAAGTAGACTGGTATAATGGTGGTATGGAACATGCTACTAGACATTTATTATATGCAAGATTCTGGAATCAATTCTTATATAATATTGGCTTAATACCTAATAAAGAACCATTTAAAGTACGTGCAGCTCATGGGATGATATTAGGTGAGGGTGGCGTTAAGATGAGTAAAAGCATTGGTAACGTTATTAATCCTGATGATATGGTTGAATTATATGGTGCAGATGCCTTAAGATGTTACGAAATGTTTATTGGTGACTATGAAAAAGAAGCAGCTTGGAGTGAACAAGGTTTAATCGGTTGTAGAAGATTCTTAGATAAAATAATACGTCTTGGTGATAAAGTAAATAGTAGTGATAAATATACTAAAGAGTTAGAACAGGATATTCATAAAACAATCAAAAAAGTAACTGATGATACAGCAGCCCTTAAATTTAATACAGCGATATCTTCACTTATGATTTTATTAAATAAGATGGAAAAAATGGAATCAATTTCATCTCTAGATTATCGTACATTACTAGTATTATTAAATCCAATTGCACCTCATATTACAGAAGAATTAAATGAACAATATAAATTAGGAGCCCCAATATGTGAATCAACTTGGCCTGTTTACGATGAAGCTATGTTAATCGATGAAGAAAAAGAAATAGCCGTACAAGTAAATGGTAAAGTTAGATCTACTATCATGGTTCATATTGATGATTCAGATGAAACAATTAGAGAAAAAGCCATCAGTGAAGAAAATGTTAAAAAGCATATTTCTGATAAGGAAATAGTTAAAGTAATTGTTATAAAAGGTAAGATTGTAAATATTGTAGTTAAGTAAAGAATTAAAAAAACCAAGATCCCTTGGTTCTTTTTATCTGTGTAAATACACAAATCCTTGAATAAAGTAGTTAAAAATGATAAAATGAAACTATATAAACTAGGAGCGTGTGGTTATGGAAA
>CAYRDW010000037.1:2680-11442 GCA_964423215.1 uncultured Muribaculaceae bacterium | reverse complement strand
AAAACAAAAGAGTCTTAAGAATTTATTAAAAATCCCCAAAACTCTTTACACTAACCATAGAATCAACTCTCGTTTGTCATAAAAAAAATGGTAATTTGTATCATTTATAAACCCTAATTGAGTGATAACTCAATTAGGGTTAGTTATATATATCTATTTTTCCTCGATTAGTTCTTCTTTGTTTTTTTATCTTTTTCAGTTTCTTTAACTATATAGATAGGTCTATTCTTTGCTTCTAAATAGGTTTTTGATAGATATTCACCAATTATCCCCGTACAGAATAACTGAACTCCTCCAACTAGGAACATAATACAAACCATACTAGGCCAACCACCTACTGGATCACCCCAGACTATAGTTTTTACTATTATTACGATAATCAAGATAAATGCTATTAGACAGAACACTAACCCAACAAGAGCAGCAAAGACTAATGGTGTAGTTGAGAAAGCAACAATTCCTTCTAAGGCATAAGAGAATAGTTTCCAGAAGTTAAATCTAGAATCACCTACTGTTCTTTCTTCTATTTCAAATTCTAACCATTTTGTTTCAAAACCAACGAAACTAAATAAACCTTTCGAATAACGATTATATTCTTTCATTGATATAACAGCATCAACCATTTGTCTAGTCATTAGTCGAAAATCTCTAGCACCTTGAACCATCTCAATAGAGGAAATTTTACTAATAATACCGTAAAACCATTTAGTAAATATTTTTCTTAAAAAAGAATAACCTTTACGATTGGTACTTTTAGTAGCTATACAATCATATTCTCCTTCTTCTAGTGTGTCAAACATCTCAATTAATAATCTAGGTGGATCTTGTAAGTCAACATCCATAGTAGTTACATAATCACCAGTTGAAGCTTCTAAACCAGCTAACATTCCTGCTTCTTTACCAAAGTTTCTTGAAAAGGAAAGATAGCGAACATTTTTATCATTACTAGCTAAATCTCTTAATACTTCTAAAGTTTTATCTTTTGAACCGTCATTAACAAAGATGTATTCAATATTAGCTTTACCTTTTAGCTTTTCACTTATTTTGTTTACTTCCTTATAAAATATAGGAATGGCTTTTTCTTCATTGTAACAAGGAATCACAATCGATATCTTTTTCATAATCTACCTCTTTTCCTGCATATAGTCATATATTACCATATTTTTATTACTTTTTGTAGCTATTAGAGAAGATAAAAAGAAGTTTACATCATAACTTCTTTTTGAATAAACTTCTTTTATTATTATTTTGAATATAATCATCAATTAATTTTATCATGTTTTTATTATTACTCTTATAGGGTTTAGGAGTGAACTTTTCAATGTTTTTAATAGCTGATGATAAATCTTTCATTTCAAGAATAGAAAGTATATAACCCTTACTAGCTAATTCCTCAGCTACTTCTATTTGATGATCATTAGTATGTTCTTGATATTTAGCTAAACGAGGTACCGCAATTACTTTTTTACCTTTTTTTAAACCATCAAAGATGGAACCAACCCCAGCATGAGTTATAATAAAACTAGATTTGTTAATCAACTCAATAAACTCGGTCTTAGGTAATAATTTAAAGATTTTCATATTGGGAGATTCATAGTCAGTATAACCAGCTTGAACTATTACTTCTTCTTTAATTATTTTTTTAGCAATCAAGTCATCGATTGTTTTTAATAAACGAATAAAGCTTTTATCTTGTGTCCCTAAAGTTACTAATATCATAATTTCTCCTTAATATATCCAACCACCATAGGTTGCTTTAGGATATAGTTTTAACATATCTTCCCATTGAACGATAAACATATCCGCAAAGTGATAAATCAATCTACCAGTTATGGTTTTTGTATGAATATTCGCAAACGTTTCAATATAAATGATTCGAGAACCAAATATTTTTCCCAAACAACACATAGGTCCCGCAGTATGGGCTCCAGTAGTGATAATAAACTCTGGTTTGATTTTAAAATAATAATATAAACTTTTAAAACAGTTAGCTAATAATTTAAATGGGTATGATAAAAGATGATCTTTAGTTCCATAAATTAAGTAATCTATTTTACCTTCATATTTTTTAGTTAAATTTTTTGTTGATTCATCTTTCTCCGTTATAATATGAAAATCATATTTAGAAAATAGTGGTTCCAACATTAACATTTCTGATAAATGGCCTCCTGTACTGGAAATAAACAATACTTTTTTCATCTTTAACCTCTTCTTTTCAGTAGTTGAAGCCAGCTACTTTTTATTTTATCTGAAGTATATTGACTACTAGTTTCAAGGGCCTTTTCTCCAAGCTCTTTTCTCTTATCGTAATCATTAATTAAAGTTATTATTTTATCTACCATTGTTTTTAGATTTCTATCTTCAATTAGATAGCCGTTTTTATCATTGATAATTAAATCGTTAGCTCCTTCAGCAGAAGTATAAGCTAGACAAGGAATACCGTGAGACATTGCTTCTATTAAAACAATCCCAAATGATTCGGTATATGATGTCATTACATAGATGGAAGATTTATTAAGTAATTTATCAATTTCTTCTCGTTTTAAATAGCCATGAACTTTAACATAATCTGTTAACTCATTAGCATAAATACTATCAACTATTTTATTTCTTTCTGCTCCATCACCAATTATATCTAACTTCCAAGTTGGTTCTTTTTCATGAACTTTTTTGAATACTTCAATTAAGTCACAAAAGCCCTTTTCTGGAGATAATCGTCCTATTGAGATTAGATTCTTTTGTTTTAAAGTTGATGGCTTGTTAGGCATCTTATCGATCATATTAGGAATATAGATACATTTACATTTGATATCGGCCTTTTTCATTTCTTTTTTATAGAAACTTCTTAAGGAATCAGATACTAAAACTAACTTATCAATTTTTTCACATGATTTAACTAGCTTTTTTATATAGATTGGATCTTCATGGTGATGATTATGTTCCCAACCAATTTTATAGGTTTTTCTTTTAGCATAATTACCTAACCAATTATTAAAAATATCACGAGTAGATATAATAATATCACTATCACACTCTTTAATTGCATGGATAGTCTTTTTCCTTTTTAAAAAAAGTACCGCTAAAGCATTATAACTCTCTTTTATAAAAGTAAAAGGTTTGATTTTACGAATTGATTGTTTCCACTCTTCACGATTTGGTTTAAATTTTTCAATTAGATATTTTACCTTTACTTTATCATTAATATTAAAAGCTGGCTCTTTCGCTAATTTATAAGTAGATATAATTTCTACTTCATAATTATCAGAAATAAGATTAGCTAAATTAATTACACTTTTTTCTATTCCACCATAACCTAGATGTAAAGCTAGAATACTTACTTTTTTCATATTTTCACCTAATACCATTATAGAATAGTTTTATATTTTAGTAAAGTTTAAGAGCTTTTTTAGTTAAAACAATGAAAATACTAGTTAGTAATAATATTAGATAGATATTATTAGTAGGTGAGATACTATTTACTGATGTATTAGGGACTAAATCACTAGTATTTGGTTTATCATTGAAAACAGTAATACTACTATTATCATTATAATTAATTAATGAAACTTTTTCTGTATCTAGATTCAATATATATGGTTTAGATACTTTTAATTGTTTTATTTTATATGTACCTAATGGTAAATCATATAAATAACCTTTTCCATCACAGTCAGTAGTTATTATACCTACGATATTACCTAAGTTATTAATTACTTCGAATTTACTATTAGTTATAACTTGATTATTAGTATCTAAATTGGTAATTTCAATATTAGATTTTTTTATATGGTTAAATAGTTTCAGTTTACTGGACGTATTAGCTCTTGATAATTCGACAACATATTTATGATTATTCACAATATATTCATCTAAATTGTTATCTTCAATAACATAATAATTACCTAATACTAAGCTATCTAGTTTTACATAACCATTTATATCAGTTATTACTGTTTTAACTAGTTGATCTTTATAATAATGAATAGTCCCATCACCGGTTATAATGTCATTTTTAGCATAAATATTTAATTTCATGCCTTTGATTAAGATTTCGTGGTAGTTTAGTTGGTTATTTTCAATGATTGGAGCTTCACCTTTTTTAATTATTTCAAGTGAACCTTTAATTTTTTGATTAGATAGTTTTAATTCAATAATATTACCTAGGTCATCATCATACTTAGTTTCCGTATCATCATTAATGTCTAAAAGATAATTATTAGGATAATAGCCATTAGGTGCCACTACTTCTTCAATTAAATACCTTCCTCTCATAATATTAAACGGTAAAAGTAATTTTCCTGTTTTATCAGTTGAAAAAGTATCAAGATTATCTAGTGTTGATAAATACTTTCCAGTATCGAGATTCTTTATTTTAAATTTAGCTTTCGATAAAATAATTGGTAGATTACTTTCACTATCTGTTTTTATTATTTTTAAAGGATAACCCTGTTCTTGATTTACTAAATAAATAGGTATATTATCAGGATTATTTTCATCTATCTTAATATTCAAATCCTCTATATATTTATAATTTGCTTTGCCATTTTCCTGTTTTATGGTGTAATTTCCATATGGTAATGTTATTACACCTATCCCAAACTCATCAGTAATTACTTCCCCTATTTTTTCGTTATTAGAATTGTAAAAGCCAAACTTAGCATTAGCTTCTGGAGAACGAATAGTATTTTCTCCTTCATAGTATTTATGAATTTCAATACTCTTCTTAATTACTGTGTTATATAATTCTAAATTAATACTGGGAGTAGTTTCATCTATTAAGGTATGATAAGTATGTAAATCTAATTGATATCCAGATCCTGCTTTTTTTTCTTCTATACTATACTTTCCATAAGGCAAATCTGGACTTAGTCCTTCACTTCCTTCTTTTATAGGTATTTCAGCTACTATGGTTCCTTTTTCATCATAAACATTATAGATAGCTCCTACTAAGCTAGCCTCTCCTTGTGGTATTTTGGTTTTCGTTTCACTATCTTTTTTTGTTATCTTTATATTTCCACCTAAGATATTTATATTTATTTTGGCAGGTACTCCAGCATGTCTTCCCCGTACCAAAAGGTCTTGACTGGTTGGATCTACATATATTTTAGATACTTCTTCAATGTTAATTTTTGTAAGGTTTAATGTTGTTTTACCAGGAGAAACACCTTTTATTCTTAAAATATTATTGTTTTTTTCAAAATTAATAGCTTCATTATTAGAGATAGTATATTTATCTAAAACATTATTAGTATCAATTATATCAATACTACTACCTAAATTAATATTATAAGTATTATTATGAAAACTTGGTTTTGTATAATGCTTAAATACTAGGTTATTAATTTCATTTATTTCAGTTATAAATTTATCAGCTTGATTACCATTTAAGGTATCGGTAAAATAGAAAGTACTATCAAGCTCAATTGTCTGCCATATTAGATATTGTGTAGCGGCATACCAAGAAATATCAGTATGATTTTGATATCCATATCCATAATAGGCTAATAATTGAATCCAGATCCACTGATCTTGTCTCATTCCTGTCCTCTCAGCATAATTATCGCTATATTCAGCCGTTTCATGCCCGTTAATTAGACCTTGCCATAACTCAATACAATAAGCTACATGATTATCACTAGTTCTTCTAAAAACACGCATCTGTTGGTATTTACCAGTATCACCCTTGAATTTCTTCATATAAGCACCGGGAATATATTCTCCTTCATAGAAACTTTCAGATTTAGCATTTACTATCATACTTGGAATTATTATTATTGATAATAACAATGTAATTATTAATTTTTTCATTATTTTCTCTTCACCCTAATAACTATTATTTCAGTAAAAAGAAAAATCTCACAAAAAAAGGAAAGATAAAATCATTTCCTTTATTTCTCAATAAATATTTTTCTAGTGATAAAGTTCCAAATCATTACGATAACAGTAGCTATTAATTTAGTTAACATATAATAGACTTTTAATAAATCTGATCCAACATACATAACTAATTGATTAATACCTAAACCTATTACACTTAGAACTACAAATATCGTTATCTCTTTTATAGTTTGTTTCTTAGTAACATCAAATACCCATTTAATACTTAATATATAATTAAAAATCAGTGAGACTATAAACGAAATTATCGATGAGGTTAAGTAGTAGATATGTAAATACTCCGTTAAGAAATATAATAAACTATAATCAATTAGAAAAGCTACTCCACCTACTACACCAAACTTTAATATTTGATTAATTAGTTTTCTATGCTTATCTATCAATTTCATTTATCTTTTACCATTTGTGTTAACATTAATTCATATAGTTGACGATGTTTTTTTACTATTACTTGGAGAACTATACCACAGGTCCATAATAGTAGTGTTATAACTAAGAAGATAGCTGATACTATTAAACTTGGGAATCTTGGAACTAAACCTGTATCAAAGAATTCTATTAAGACAGGAACACCTAATATTAAAGATGCTATTAAAAAGATAGCTGACAATAAACCAAAGAACATTCCCGGCTTGTACTCTTTAAATAAAGTCATAATAGTTTTTAATACTTTTATTCCATCACTATAAGTATTTAGTTTAGAGACACTTCCTTCAGGACGATCACGATATGTTACTGGTACTTCTACTAATTTAAAATTTTTATCAACAGCATGAATAGTCATTTCGGTTTCTATTTCAAAACCTTTAGATAAAACGGGAAACCCTTTCACAAATTGATAACTAAAAGCACGATAACCAGTCATGATATCTTTAACATCATTTTTAAATAGTTTATTTATTAACCATCTAACTATCTTATTTCCAAAGTTATGAAACGGTCTTTTATTCTCTGTAAAATAAGTACTAGAAAGTCGATCTCCTATTACCATATCTGCTTTTCCAGCTAATATTAAATCACACATTTCACGGGCATTTTCAGCCGGATAAGTATCATCACCATCAATCATTAAATAGCAATCTGCTTCTATTTCACGAAACATAGTTCTAATAACATTTCCTTTACCTTGTTTGTATTCATAACGAACAATAGCTCCAGCCTTTTTAGCTATCTCATCAGTTTTGTCTTTAGAATTATTATCATAGACATAAATATCTGCTTCTGGTAGAACTTTTTTATAGTCTTTAACTACTTGAGCAATAGTTTTACTTTCATTGTAGCAAGGTATTAAAACGGCTATTTTAGATTTCTCTTGTTTCATAGTTACCACTCACTTTCATATATAAGCTTATTATAGCATATTCTTCTTATTTTTTATATTTTAAGGATTGTCCTATTACTTTAATAGTTCTAATAATATTAACAAGAATAGGGAATTTAATTTTATTTTCTTTTAAAACCAGGCAAGATTCTTTAAAACTTTTATAATATCCTTTTAATCCATCAGTACTAATACCACCACTACGCATATAGACTAATGTCTTAGGAATATATGATAGTTTAATATTTTCATCTTTCATAATTCTTAACATAACGTCATAATCAGCTGCTATTTTAAAGTCTTGATTATATAAACCATGTTTTTGATAAACCTCTTTTTTTAAATAAAGAGTTGGATGTGGGGGATACCAACCTAACTTATAGTTTCCTTTAGGTGAATGAAATATTCTAACCTTTTTATCTAACTTTTCATCTAATATTTCAAGGTTTGAATAAGTACCATCACAATTTTCCTTTTTAAAAGTTCTTTCGATTATCTTCAAAGTATCTTTAGTGGCTAATACATCATCAGAATTAATAATCCCAATAATATCGCCAGTTGCCATCTTGATCCCTTTATTCATAGCATCATAAAGGCCTTTATCTTTTTCAGAAATATAATGTAATTTACCATTAAATTTCTTTTGGTACTCTTTAACGATAGAAATAGTATTATCTTTACTTTTTCCATCAATAACTAAATATTCATAATCTTGATAAGTTTGTCTTAATACTGATTCAAAAGTATCTTTAATTGTTTTTTCTGAATTATAGCATACTGTTATTAAGGTTATTTTCATTTTGTTTTTTCCTCCCTTTTGATATAAAAAGTAAATATTACTTCGATTAGAAGAAAATGAATTAGCATTGTGAATAGATAAGCATAAGAAGCACCTACTACTCCACTTCTTTCTATTAGAAAATAGGATATAATACAAGAAATTATAGTTGTGACTAGGTAGATATATAACTGTTCTTTATTACGGCCAATGATAGTTAAACATCCTGAAATAATATTACTAATTGAATAAAGAATAGATCCTAAGATAATCACTAATAAAGCTATTCGATAGTCTTCTAATTGAATTGAATAGATAATATTTAAAACTGGTATTCCTAAGAAATAAGCTGCTATTAAAGCAATCATTCCAAATATTAATAATACGATATTAATCTTTCTAACTATTTTTCTAAACTGTATTAATTTTCTTTTATCAAATAGATCCGTTAGTTCATTAATATAGGGACCTATTAAGTATTGTCCACAAAGACTAATCATAGTCGCAGGCATTATAATAATCCCAAATATGGTTTGAAAACTATCACTTAGGATATAATTCATTACATATTTTTGACTATTGTTGATAAAGATAGTTAAAAAGGAAAAGATAAAGACGGGAAAAGTTTGTTTTAATAACATAGTAGAGTTCACAAGCTGAAATTTAATATTATCAGAATAAAGACTCTTGTATTTTTTTATATCAATAACCAGTCCAATTACATTTACTATAATTAACATTAGAATAGATAAATATATATCATGA
>CAYRDW010000037.1:0-2670 GCA_964423215.1 uncultured Muribaculaceae bacterium | reverse complement strand
CAAATCTATTTTTATTGTTAATAATCAATGACTTATAATCGATTATCCCAAAAGCTAGTATTCCTAATATAGCTTTTATGAAAAGTGATTGACCGACATAATATAAATGATCTTTTTTCTGAATGAAACCATGAAAACAGTCACTAATTGCTTCTAATATTCTAAAGATCATGAGTAGTATTAAAGTATTTAATTTAAAAAGTGAAAACTGATTAAATAAGCCAAATCCAATCGTTATAAGTAAAGTTATTACTGATGTTAGTAAGCGACTAGTAATATATTGATTCCTAGAATAATTATTTTTAATATCTGATACCTGATAAGTCCTATTATAATATAAAGCTATAATATAAAAGAGACAAACCAGAGAAAAATTATAGGAAAAGATACCAGCTTGATCGATACCATTGATTCGATTTACAATCACTAAAAAAAAGAGGGAGTTGAAAGCATTAAAGGTAAGTCCCATAGTATACCATATAAAACTTTTCTTTTTATTTTCCACTTTCGTCACCTCAATCTTACTCTGCATTTACTTGATAGAAAAGATCTAAATACTGTCTAGCTATTTTTTCTTTTTCATATTCGGGAAAGTTGATTTTCTTTTTTGAGTCTTGTTGAACTTTTTTGATTTTTTTAATCCAATCTGTTATATCATAAGGATCTTTTACATAAGTACATTTGTTTTGAGTAACTTCAGGAATAGCAGTACACTTAGTAGTAATTACTTTACTTCCTAATTGCATTGCTTCAATTGGGGGCATTCCAAAGCCTTCAAAGGTACTAGAAAACAGAAAAACATTACAGTTATTCATCAAGGAATTTCTTTCCTCGTTAGAGATAAAATCAGTAAAGATAACATTGTCTTCTAGATTCATTTCTTTTATTTTATTTTCTATTTCCTTCTTTTGCGGACCACCTACACCAGAAATAACTAATTTTTCAGGAATAGAATGTTTGTCTTCTTTAATCTTTTTCATCATCAAAATTAATGTCATTAGATTCTTATGTTTATATAAAGATGAAACCGTATAATAATAATTATCTTTCTCAATATTATATCTTTTAGCTAGTTCTTTAAAATTAGATTTTTTCTGATTATTGAGAACAATTGGGATATAAATAGAAGTAATATTATTATAATCACCAATATTTTTAATGACATCACTTTTTGTATACTCAGTGGTAGTAACGATTCGATCTGCGCACTTAACTGCTCTTTTCCAAGCAAAACGAAACCAAATATTTTCTAATTTAGAAAAGTATTCGGGATAATGATAAGCTTGAATATCTTGGATAGCAGTAACACACTTAATGTTTTTGTTTTTATAAGCAGGCATTTCATAAACAGGGAAAAAACAAAAATCGATATTATTCTTTTTTAGTACTCGATATTGAAACATATTTTGCCAAAGTAAATGGCCCTTTACATCATTAGCATTAGTATTACAATCAACGATACTAACTCTAGAGTCATTTGCATAATCAATTAAAGATTCTTTATTATCTTTAGCTACAAACAAAACATATTCATTTTTATCTGATAGAGTTAGAAAACCATCTAATAGATTTCTAATATATGATTCTACGCCACCTGATTTTTTTGGTTTTAACCAGGTCATATCTATTCCAATTCTCATTTTACTTTCTCCTTTAGGATCGATATTTCTTGAACTAATAAAATCATTTTTTTATTTTGATTAGATATAATTATAGTTAAGACCATTGTGATAAAAAGTAACAAAGTTAAAATAATACCTATTACTAAGTTAGCCGTAGTCTTAAAACCAATAAGACTAGTTATTTTGTAAATTGAAATTGGAAATAGTGATACTACACAAATTACTAAGAGAGATAGAAACCAAACCATTGAATATTTAACGGGAATCTTCTCTTTTTTTAATAATAGAAGAATAATGGCAAAACCAAAGATAGAAAATATAAATAATAATATTCTTAAATTAACACCTATACCCATAGTTATCTTGCCTTCCTTCCTACTATTAACATCGATAATATAACATTTATCATATAATATGCTGATTTCCAAGAGGTAATGGAAGATGTTCCACCTTCTCTTTCATGCATTTTTACAGGAACCTCGATTACATTATAATTTGAATTAAGTACTTCTACTGTAGAAATTGGTTCCGGATATTCAGTTGGATATCTTTCGGCAAATAAAGCAATAATATCTTTATTTACGGCTCTAAATCCACTTGTAGTATCATATATTTTCTTTTTAGTTTTAAATTTTATTACTTGAGAAATAATGTTACTGCCAAATCTTCTTAACCAAGATGATTGGAATTCACTTGAAGTTTTATCAATAAAGCGTGAACCAATAACCATTTCTGCTTCTTCATCAATAATTGGTTTAATAATTTTTTTAATGTGGTTAACATCGTGTTGACCATCACCATCAAATTGAACAGCTATATCATAATTATTTTCTAAAGCATATTTATATCCTGTTTGAACTGCTCCACCAATTCCTAAATTATTTATTAAATTGATGTGGGGAAGCTTATTCTCTTCTAAAATCTTTCTAGTTTGATCCTTGCTTCCATCATTGATAACGATAATATCATAGGATGTTTTATTTTTCTGATTATAATTGATGATTTGTTGGCAAGTTTTCAAAATATTTTTTTCTTCATTATAAGCTGG
>CAYRDW010000036.1:3064-11726 GCA_964423215.1 uncultured Muribaculaceae bacterium | reverse complement strand
CAAAAGTTAAAGATAATCTTTATCAAGAAGAAAAAGAATTAGTTGATAAAATAATCGAAGATATTGTTTCAATTCGTAATTTAAAAGCTACTACTAATATTACTAAAGAATCTTTCGTAAAAATTACTACTAGTAATGATTTTCTGAATATCTATGAATCACAATTAAAAATAAAACCAGAAAATAAGATAACTGAAGCTAAAACTGATATGTTAAGTACTAACTATCATTCGAAGTATATTGATATTACGTACTTTTACCAAGGTGAAGTCGAAGACGAAAGTAAGAAACTAGAAGAGATAAAGAAACTAGAAGCATCTATTGAAAGAAGAAAAAATCTATTAGCTAATGAAAATTATGTTAATAAAGCTCCAGCTAATATTGTTGCGCTCGATAAACAGAAACTAAAAGAAGAAGAAGAAAAACTTGCTTTATTAAAGAACTAGAAATAGTTCTTTTTCTATGTTAAAATATAACTAATTAGGGGTGACTTTATGGATGAAAAGTATATTTTAAGAAGAAATAAATTAATGCAATCCGTTAATTCTTTGATTATTGAAAAAAACTGTCAGTTTGATATAGTCGATGGTATAACAACAGGACAAGGAATATTGGCGAATCGATATCTAATGCTTATCGCTTTACTATATACAAAAGAAGAACACAGTAATTTTTTTTCAATAGATTTAAGCATAACTCCAGAAGAAAGACAGCTTTTTCTAAATAATGAGTTTGGCAAAAAAAAGAAAGCAGAAAACGTTTTATCTGACGCCTATAACTTCTATTTTGAACTAACTAAAAATGAACAACTAAAAGATGAAATAGTTGGTTCTATTAGATTATAAAAGGATTGTTAATCAATCTTTTTATTTTTCTCCTACTTAAAATAATAGTCTTTTTATTCATAATAGTGTATACTATGTATGGTGAAACAAGTGAAGAAAAATATTTATATAATAACATTAATAATAATTATTATCGACCAATTAATAAAGAAACTAGTAATAAGTAAAATTGCTTATTTAGAAGTAGTTAAAATAATAGGTAATTTCTTTTTCTTTACTAATGTAAAAAACACAGGTGGAGCATGGAGTCTTTTGGATAATTATCCATTTCTCTTAACTTTGATTGGAGCTACTTGTATTATTGTTTTGAACCAGTATTTATTAAATAAGAAAGCTTTTACTAAATTAGAAACCATTTATTTTGGCCTTATTATGGGGGGAATGATTGGTAATTTCCTAGATAGAATCTTAGTTAATGGTGTTATTGATTTTATTGGTTTTCGTTTTGGTAACTACCAATATCCGATTTTTAATATTGCTGATATAGCGATAGTAGTAGGAGTAGGGTTAGTAATATTAGAATTAGTAAGGGGTGAAATATATGAATATAGAAGTAACAAGAGAAAAAATTAGATTAGATCAATATCTTTCCGAAGAATTAAATATTAGTCGTAGTAAAATTCAAAAACTAATCAAAGATAAAAAAATTCTTGTTAATGATAAAGAAGTAAATGCTAGTTATTCGGTAAAGTTAACCGATGATATTTTTATTGACGATGATTTATCATTTGAAATAAATATTGAGGGAGAAGATATTCCGTTAGATATCATTTATAATGATGATGACTTACTAATAATTAATAAACCATCAGGTATGGTAGTTCATCCCGCTCCAGGAAATTATAGTGGCACCCTGGTTAATGCTTTAATGAATAAATATTCCTTAAGTAAAGAAGATACTATTAGACCAGGTATAGTTCACCGTATTGATAAAGATACTAGTGGTCTACTAATAGTAGCTAGAAATGATAAATCACATGAAGCTTTAGTAGCTATGCTTAAAAACAAAGAAATAGAGCGAACTTACTATGCTTTAGTAGATGGTATTATACCTCATGAAACAGGAACCATTGATTCCCCAATTGGGAGAGACCCAGCTAAACGTCAACAGATGAAAGTAACTGATCTTAATGGTAAAGATTCAATAACTCATTTTACAGTATTAAGAAGATATTTTAATGAAGAAAAAACATTAATAGAATGTATTTTAGAAACTGGTAGAACTCATCAAATTAGAGTTCACTTAGCTTATATTGGTTATCCAGTTCATAATGATCCCATTTATGGTAAAACAAAAAAAACAACTGCTTTTGGACAGTTTCTACATTCAAAAAAAATAAAACTAAAACATCCTATAACTGATAAAATATTAGAATTTGAAACAGAATTACCAGTAGAATTTCAAGAATATTTAGCGGAATTAGATAGACTAAATGAAAAAAATATTATATAATTTCTGTTAGACATATTAAGGAGGAATAGTATGGAAGAAACACTTAATCGTAAAGATCGAATAGTAATGAAACTACTTCATTATTTTATTACTGAAAAAAACTATAGTCCAATTATTCTTCAAGGAGCCGAAGATGAAATTTGGTTAGAAAATTTAGATAGTCCTTATCGTATTGTTAGAATTGTTTCCAATTATATTCATAATGATGAACAGTTAAATTTCGATTTATTTAAAACTAAACGTATTGTTAAGAAGATAAAGAAAAAAACTTTTACTTTTCGAATGAATGTTTTAAGTATCTATACTGATCTAGGAGAGAATACTCATTTAGATGATATAAGTAAAATGGATTGTATGTTTGTTTATGAAGAACAAGATATTAAAAAATATAGTTTTATAGAACAGGCTTTTCCGGATATTAAAAATAAATTAAAATTCTCAGAAAAAGGCTTAGATTTATTTGTTAAAATTACAACAGATATAAATAATAAAAACAAAGTAGAAGCTGAGAAAGCCGAGAAGGTTTTTAAACAAAAAAAACCAGTAATTACTTCTATCTTAATTATCATTAATATTTTAATTTATGTTTTATCTATAATCTTTGGTGAACACAATAATATTGTTAATGAATTTTGTGTTTATGGACCATTAATTAGATATGGTGAATATTATCGTTTACTAACTGGTATTTTCCTACATGCTGATTTGTTTCATTTACTATTTAATTGTTATGCTTTATGGATATTAGGTAGTCAATTAGAAAGCTTTATGGGAAAGAGTAAATACTTAATCATTTATTTATTCTCAGGACTAATGGGAAGTTTAGTATCGATTACATTTAATAGTGGAGCTAGTATTGGTGCTAGTGGTGCTATATTTGGTCTTTTAGGAAGTATGCTTTATTTCGGTTATCATTATCGTGTTTACTTAGGTAATGTTCTAAAAAGTCAAATTATTCCACTTATACTATTTAATCTATTATTTGGTATGATAGTTAAAGGTGTTGATAACTTTGCTCATATTGGTGGTTTAATAGGTGGTATCTTAATTACACTATCTTTAGGTGTAAATTATAAAAGTACTGCTTTTGAAAAAATAAATGGCTGGATAGTAACTATTTTATTTACTTGCTTTATGATATATATGGGTATTATAATGACACATTAAGAAGACAGAGGTCTTCTTTTTTTCTGGATTCATCTTGTATAAAAATAATCAAAATGATAAAATAATAACATGATATATAATAAAAGGAGGTAAAGATATGAGTAAAAACAAAAGAGTTAGACTTTTAATTATTTGTATCTTAATAATTACTTCCTTTATTTTAATTACATTAGGTATATCCTATGCATTATTTGGTTATCAGAAAAAAGGTTTAATTACCAATTCAATTACTACAGCTACTATAAAGGAATGTGAATATTATAATAATACCGTTTGGAACTTTGATTATACTGGTGATAACCAGTCTTTTACTGTGCCTTGTACTGGAACTTATAAGATAGAGCTTTGGGGTGCCAGTGGGTATGAAGCATCATCTTTATATCCTTCTGGTAAAGGGGGATATACTACAGGTGATATTATACTTAGTAAAAATAAAAACTTACATGTCATAGTTGGAGGTCAGGGCATTCAAACAGAAACTTCATTAACTTGTGGTGGTTATAACGGTGGTGGATGTGGTAATGTTGCGACTTTTCCACATAGTGATTCTAAAGTTAATGGTGGTGGTGGAGCTACTGATATTAGAATTGACAGAACTAATTTCAATTCTCGAATTATGGTAGCTGGAGCTGGCGGAGGATCTGCACATTTTATTCCTGATAATTTTCCATATGAATATACAGGTATTGGTGGTGCGGGCGGTGGTTTAGAAAGCTATACCGGATATTCACCTGGGCCTAATACCTGTGGAACTCATTATACTATAGGGTTTGCTAAACAAAACGGTAATTATATTAGTGAAATACAAGGTACTGTTGTAGGCGGTACTTTTGGCTATGGAGCTATCGGAAATGATGATGGTGCTGGTGGCGGAGGCGGTTGGTATGGTGGACCAGCTATGAGTTGTCATTACGGTGGAAGTGGTGGTTCATCATATATAAGTGGACATGCCGGTTCTTTAGCAGTTTCATCGGAAAACAGTACTTCACTTTTAACTGGATGTACCTCGGAAAGTACAACAATTAAGTGTTCAAACTCTTATACAGGCTATTCATTTACAAATACAAAAATGATAGATGGTGCAGGATATAATTGGACCACTATCAAAGAAGATTACCAAGGAATGCCAACTCATGATGGATCTTCAACTATGATTGGAAATAGTGGTAATGGATATGCCAAGATAACTCTTATTAAAGCTTCACAACCTAAACCTGAAAAAGTAACTACTCCAGTTATTACTGGAGGATCGGCTTCCTGGGCTATAAATAGAACGATTAGTGTGTTAACAGAATCAACTGCGGTAAGTGGAATAAAGAAATATCAGTATTATATTAGTACTAGTAATACTAGTCAGGTAGGAGGAAATTGGTTAGACTGCACAACAAGTAAAACTAGTCAAACATTTACTCAAAATGGTACTAAATATATCTACTTTAGAGCTATCAGTAATGATGGAGTAATAAGTGATGTATCATTACCTCAAACTATTTCTATAGATACCACTACTCCGACTGTAACTATTAACAGCCTTTTACCTAGTAGTTTAACTAAAGGGGATAGTTACACCATATTGGGAAGTTATAGCGCGACTGGTTTATCAGGCGGAAGTGCTAGTTGTAGTAGTAATATTAATGGTACTGTAACTAATACTTCTAGTTTAACGACAGGAACTCATACAATTACTTGTGTAGCTAAAACTGGAGCCGGAAAGACAGCCTCTGCATCTCAAACTATTAAAGTTACATATACTGCATATACCGCTACTAATCTATTTGTGGGTGGTTCATTTGAAAATGATATATCAAATTATAAGTGTTATAATACTTGTCCTACAATTTCTAATAATTATAAATTGTATGGTAGCAGTAGTGTTAATTCTAAATCAACACTTGGACAAAGCGAATTAGCACTCATGCCAAAGACCCCAGTAGCTTTAGTGACAAATCATAAATATTATTTAGCTATTAACACAAATTATGTTTCTTTTACTCAAGGTTATAAAGTAGCATTTTATGTTGCTGATCTTGGAACTATAATTGGAAACAGTAATAGTAATTGGCAAATTTCAAGTGTTATTGCCACTTCTAACCAAAGTGCAAGTATTTCTGACATAAGAGTTGGGAAATGTTTTGGTCATACAGATGTAATTTATGATGCCTATTTTGATGGTGCTAGAATTATTGATTTAACAGCTACCTTTGGTTCTGGAAATGAACCAGATAAAGTCTGGTGTGATAGTCATATAAAATTTTTCGATGGAACGACAACAATCTATAAATAAATTTATTTTTTATGTTGTAAAACTATTCTATAGGTGAATTCCTTGTATAAAAACAATCAAAGTGTTAAAATAAAAATATGATAAATAGTAAAAGGAGGTAAAGATATGAGTAAGAAAAGAAGAGTTAAACTTTTAATTATTTGTATCTTAATAATTACTTCCTTTATTTTAATTACATTAGGTATATCCTATGCACTATTTGGTTATCAGAAAAATGGTTTAATAACTAATTCAATAACTACAGCTATCCTAAATGAATGTGAATATTATGATGATACAATTTGGATTTTTGATTATACGGGCGATAGTCAGTCTTTTACTGTGCCTTGTACCGGAAACTATAAGATAGAACTTTGGGGAGCAGAGAGTAATAAAATTACTAATAGTGCTACAAGTTATAGTAATAAAGGATCTTACACAACAGGAAATATTGATTTAAACTATAAGGATAATCTTTATATATATACTGGAGCTGCTGGTAGTGTAGGTAGTGGCTTTAATAGTGGTTCTCTAAATATCACAAGTGGAGCTGGTGGTGGAGCAACTGATATTAGATTAGAAAAGGGTTCATGGGATAATTTTAATTCTCTAAAATCTAGACTAATGGTTGCTTCTGGTGCCGGAGGCGGTGGTTGGAAAGCTACTGGTGGTGCTGGTGGAACACTTAATGGTGGAACGCCAACCGAATATTATGTTGATCGTCGTAAATTTTTTATAGGAAAAGGAGCTACTCAAATCGCTGGTGGTTTAGCAGGATATGATGCTGAAGTTACTCCTAATCTTCGTGCTAATGATGGAAAATTTGGGATTGGTGGCGGAGGAAGAGGCGGTTCCAATGGTGGTGGTGGCTACTATGGTGGTGGCGGCGGTTATGGACTTACAAATTACTATCATGGTGCTGGTGGCGGTGGTTCATCTTTTATATCAGGATACCCCGGCTGTAACGCAATAACAGTTAATTCAACAGCTGACAATATAATTCATACCGGACAAGCTAATCATTATTCAGGTTATGTGTTTACGAGTTCGGTTATGAAATCTGGTAATGAAATAATGCCGACTCATGATGGTTTATCAACTATGACTGGAAATAGTGGTAATGGTTATGCCAAAATTACTCTTATTAGTGCTTTATTTCCTAAACCTAAGCCAGAAACTGTCTCAACCCCACTTATTACAGGAGGTTCAGCTTCTTGGGCTACAAGTAGAACGATTAGTGTGTCAACGGCCTCAACTGCGGTAAGTGGAATAAAGAAATATCAGTATTATATTAGTACTAGTAACGCTAATCAAACAGGAGGAAGTTGGTTAGACTGCACTACAAGTAAAAATAGTCAAACATTTACTCAAAATGGTACTAAATATATCTACTTTAGAGCTATCAGTAATGATGGAGTAATAAGTGATGTATCATTACCTCAAACTATTTCTATAGATACCACTACTCCGACTGTAACTATTAACAGCCTTTTACCTAGTAGTTTAACTAAAGGGGATAGTTACACCATATTGGGAAGTTATAGCGCGACTGGTTTATCAGGCGGAAGTGCTAGTTGTAGTAGTAATATTAATGGTACTGTAACTAATACTTCTAGTTTAACAACAGGAACCCATACAATAACCTGCACCGCTAAAACCGGGGCTGGTAAAACAGTTAGTGCTACTAAATCTGTAAAAGTAACCTACACACCTTATTCAATCAAAAACATAGTAACTAATGGTTCCTTTGAAAATGGTTCTACAAGTTGGTCTTTATCCAATGCTACAATTGTCACAGGAGGTTCTCATGGAGGAAGTTCTATTCGTTTTTCTCATAATAATGGTGCCGATTATACTTCTATGAGTACTCAAGCTATGCAACCTCCCATTCTTAATCACTTCTATTATGGATCCCTTATGTTTAAGTCATCTACAAAAAGTCCACTTTTTGGATCTGTAATGGATAGTAGATATGAATGGTTTTCAAAGGATGGAGTTAATTCAAAAATGACCTTTACGACTAAGGCAATCAATGGAAATTCTTGGGTGAAACTATCATCGATTAAAACAATTACAGCGGATACTTATTTAGGTAATACTTGGATTCTTCGTAACTTTATGCGTGGGGCTACTGATTATACGTATGCAGATGCATTAATAATCATCGATTTAACAGCTACCTTTGGTTCTGGAAATGAACCAGATAAAGCTTGGTGTGATAGTCATATAAATTATTTTGATGGAACAACTACTATTTATAAATAATAAATAAATAGAAAAACAAAAACTTTAGCGTTTTTGATTGCGATAATATTAAATAAATGTTATCATAAATATGAAATAAAGAGGTGATAAAATGGATTCTAAAACAACTTATTATAATATAGATGAGTTTAATGAAGCCTTGGTGGAAACTATTCTAGCTGAAGTTTGTGAAGCTTTAGAAGAAAAAGATTATAAACCAATTAATCAATTAACTGGCTACTTAATGAGTGGTGATCCAGGTTATATTTCCTCACATAAAGATGCTAGAAAAAAAATAACTAGTATCGATCGTAGTAAAATAATAGATACTTTATTACGAAAAGGATTATCATAGTGCGTTATCTAGGTCTGGATCTTGGAACTAAAACCTTAGGTTTAGCTATCTCTGATGAATTAGGAATAATAGCTACTAGCTATAAGATTTTAAGACATAACGAAGATTATGATAGTTTACTTCCATTATTAAAAGCTGAAATCACTGATAAAAATGTTAAAGAATTAGTTCTTGGTTTTCCTAAAAATATGAATAATACCATAGGAGAACGTGGTGAAATAGCCTTAGCTTTTAAAACTAAATTAGAACAGGAATTTAATTTACCAGTTCATATGGAAGATGAAAGACTAACGACTAGACAAGCGGAATCTTTACTTATTAGTAATGATACCAGT